>NZ_JBJURN010000008.1:0-177939 GCF_046622475.1 Enterobacter sp. LM3
GTGAATTCATTTTTTGCACCTCATCAGTTATTTAATTTATAACCTCTGAACGTGTCTAAAACTATTAAACCACTTCACTTGAGTCGAGCCGACCGCAGGCAGCGGGTCGGGAGGTGAGCGCAGTGCGAAGCACCGATTTCTCTGCGGGGCCGCGGGGATTGATAAGGGGGCCGCGGTGGCCCCCTTGTCCCGTTCACAGATTGTGAGCGTATTATTTTCTGCGGATATTAAGGTGAACGGAATTATCCACCAGGTTTAACTGACAAGCATCAAGGCAGATGCCTTCCCTTTTTTGATAATTAACGCGAGGTCTCTTCAACCAGCGGGCCGTCTTGCTTTTCATCATCAGGATGAACCGGCGCGGTGCTGTGAATTTCGTGAACGCGTTTACGTACGCCAAACCAGCCTGCAATCAACAGCACTGCCAGCAGTGGGATGGTGGCAATGGTGTAGGTGCCGTTCGGGTAGTCAAACGCCATCAGTACCAGCACGCTGAACAGGAACAGCAGGGTGAGCCATGAGGTCACCGGTGCGCCTGGCAACTTAAAGCTGACGTCAGCGGCTTTGCCTTCTTTAATCGCTTTACGCAGACGCATCTGACAGACCACGATAAAGGCCCAGGAGGCGATAATGCCGAGTGCGGCAACGTTCAGCACGATCTCAAACACCTGAGACGGTACCAGATAGTTCAGGAACACACCGAAAACATACACCACCAGCGTTGCCAGAATGCCCGCGTAAGGGACATGCTGCTTGCTCATCTTCGACATGAATTTCGGTGCAGAGCCACCCATCGACATGGAGCGCAGAATACGACCGGTAGAGTAAAGACCGGAGTTCAGGCTGGAGAGCGCCGCAGTTAGTACCACGATGTTCATCACGCTGCCAACGTAAGGCACGCCAAGCTTAGAGAAGAAGGTCACGAACGGACTCTGACCTGCCTGGTAGGCATTCCACGGCAGCAGCAGAACCAGCAGTACCACGGAACCAACATAAAACAGGCCAATGCGCCAGATAACGCTGTTGATCGCTTTTGGAACCATCGTCTGCGGATCTTTACATTCGCCCGCCGCCGTCCCCACCAGTTCAATAGAGGCAAAGGCAAACACCACGCCCTGAACCAGAACCAGCGCAGGCAGCAGACCGTGCGGGAAGAAACCGCCGTTATCGGTTATCAGGTGGAAGCCCGTGGCATTACCGTCCAGCGGCTTACCGCTGCCGAGGAATACCGTACCAACCACCAGGAACACCACGATCGCCAGCACTTTTACCAGCGCAAACCAGAACTCCATCTCCGCGAACCACTTCACGCCGATCATGTTCATCGTGCCGACAATGGCCAGCGCACCGAGGGCAAACACCCATTGCGGCACATCGCCAAACGCGCCCCAGTAGTGCATATACAGCGCAACGGCGGTGATATCGACGATACCGGTCATCGCCCAGTTAACGAAGTACATCCAGCCTGCAACATAGGCGGCTTTTTCGCCGAGAAACTCACGGGCATAAGAGACAAAACTGCCGCTGGAAGGGCGATGCAGTACCAGTTCGCCCAGCGCACGGAGAATAAAGAAGGAGAAGATCCCACACACCAGATAGACCAGGGCGAGAGCCGGACCCGCCATCTGCAGACGAGCACCAGCACCTAAAAACAGACCTGTGCCGATAGCGCCACCGATGGCGATCATTTGAACCTGACGGTTGCCCATCGCTTTGTGGTAGCCCTCTTCGTGGGAGTTCAACCAGCGACGTCTCGCAGCATGATGATCGGCTGCGCTTTTATTGCTTGTTTTCATTGAGTTACCTGTTTGCCTGTCTGAACCATTATCGTGATAGTCGTACCTGGCAGGGAGCGAAACAAACGATTGCTTCTGCGCAGACACATGTTGCCTTTCCAGTCATTCTGCGTATGGATAAGGCGAAACATGGCGAGGCATCCTACCCGCAATTGATAAGCGACGCAAAATATAACCGTGCCGAAAGTGATGCACGTCGAAGGAAATTGTGTGGTCAGAGCAGACGGGGATCACAACACGCTGAATCGTGGTGATTTTTTAGTCATAACATTCAGAGATGCGCTGATTTAATCATCAGATTAGCTTAATAGTTACGCAGCGGCATTGATGATTTTAATTCATAACGACAAGCTTTTATTCTCTATAGTGCTCATAAAAGAAAGTGCATAGAGTTAATACATCAAAAGCAGATGTATGAGGTAAACAATGCAGCAGCGACAATTAGGACGACAGGGGTTAACGGTATCCGCACTGGGACTTGGCTGTATGGGGTTGAGCTATGGCTATGGTCCGGCCACGGAAAAACAACAGGCCATTGCGCTTATTCGTGCTGCGGTCGAACGCGGTGTGACCTTTTTTGATACCGCAGAAATTTATGGCCCTTTTATCAATGAAGATGTGGTGGGCGAGGCACTTGCACCCGTTCGCGATAAGGTGGTGATCGCCACTAAATTTGGTTTTGACTGCGATAAACCCGGTCAGATGCTTAACAGCCGCCCTGAGCACATACGCGCGGTAATAGAAGGTTCGCTAAAGCGATTGAAAACCGATTATATCGATCTCTATTACCAGCATCGCGTGGATCCGGATGTCCCTGTTGAAGAGGTCGCCGGTACGATTGCCGATCTTATCGCAGAAGGTAAGGTGAAACATTTCGGTCTCTCAGAGGCGAGTGCTGAAACCATCCGTCGCGCTCATGCAGTGTGTCCGGTCGCGGCGTTGCAGAGTGAATATTCATTATGGTGGCGACAGCCTGAACAGGAGATCCTGCCGCTTCTGGCGGAGCTGAACATCGGCTTTGTTCCTTTCAGCCCGCTGGGTAAGGGCTTTTTGACCGGCGCAATTGACTCCAGTACCACCTTCGACAGCAGTGATTTCCGCAATATCGTCCCGCGCTTTAGCGAAGCGTCGCGTCTGGCGAATCAGCGGTTAATCGACGTGGTGAAAGCGCTGGCCGCAGAGCAGGGGGTCACGCCTGCGCAAATCGCACTGGCCTGGCTATTGGCAAAAGCACCGTGGATTGTACCGATCCCGGGGACAACCAAACTTCACCGTCTGGAGGAGAATCTGGATGCCGTTAACGTGACGTTGTCACAAAAAGCGCTTAATAACATCAACCACGCGCTGATGCAGATTGATGTTGTCGGTGACCGTTATCCGAAGCATCTGCAGGCACGCGTCGGGAAGTAACTTACTGTTTGCGCAGGGCTTCAACCAGTAAAGCAAAGGCAGTGGTGTGCTGGCGGCGACCAGGGTAATAAAGATGATAGCCGTCAAATGTCGGGCACCACTCCTGCAATACCGGGATTAACCGTCCCTGAGCGATGGCCTCCTGGACGGTGTCTTCAGGCACGTAGGCCAGCCCCAGTCCGTTTTCAGCGGCGTCGATACGCTGCGGTAGGTTGTTGAGCGTCAGTTGCCCCTCAACCCGCACGCGTAACTCGCGTCCGTCACGTTCAAATTCCCAGGCATATAACCCCCCGCGCGTTGGCAGGCGCATATTGATACAGCGATGCTGTTCAAGCTGCTCGGGTGTTTCCGGTACACCAAAACGCTGGAGATAATCAGCTGAACCCACCACGAGCATCCGCATATCTGGTGCGATCCGCACCGCAATCATATCTTTCGCCACCTGTTCACCCAGACGAATCCCTGCATCAAAACGGCCATCCACGATATCGGTCAGGCCGTTATCCACCGTCACTTCTACATTGATGTCGGGATATTTCACCATAAAGGGTTTCAGTACCGGCCACAGCACGGCGCTCATCGCGTGTTCACCGGCGGTGATGCGAATATTTCCTGCCGGTCTGTCGCGCGTGTCGCGCAGCGCAGTCAGTTCCTGTTCGATTTCCAGCAGATGCGGGCTTAAGCGCATAAAAAGCTGTTCGCCAGCCTCGGTTGGGGCGACGCTACGCGTGGTGCGGGTGAGCAGGCGAACGTCCAGCCGGGTTTCCAGATTGCGCATGGCATGGCTCAGCGCAGATTGCGAAACTCCAAGCTGTGCCGCTGCCCGCGTAAAACTGCGCTCGCGGGCGACGACCATAAAAGAGATCAGATCGTTGAAATTGTCTTTTAACATCACGGCTTACCCAATTTATGAATTACATTCATGGTTCCTTTCTTATTATGCAGTCTAATACTCACGGCACCCTTGCGCTACTGTTAGCACAACAGCAAATGAGGAGAACATCATGAAAATTATCCGTAGTGGTTCATTACCTTCGATTCAGGGACCAGAAGCCTGGTTTACCGGTACTGTTCGTATTGACGCGCCTTTCCAGGCGACGGAGCCCGCTAAAGTGGGCGGCGCAACGGTAACCTTTGAACCGGGGGCACGCACTGCCTGGCATACCCATCCTCTTGGACAAACGCTGATTGTCACCCAGGGACGCGGCTGGTTACAGGAGTGGGGTAAAGAGGCGGAACCGTTGAATCAGGGTGATATTGCCTGGATCCCGCCTGGCGTGAAGCACTGGCACGGTGCGAGCGCACAAACGGCGATGACGCATATCGCCATCGCCGAGGCAGTAAACGGCAGCCCGGTTGAGTGGCTGGAAAAAGTTACCGACGAGCAGTATCAGGGCCGTTAACCGCCAAAGACCGCAATCGCCTGCTGCAGACGCGTGGTGCGCTGCGTCAGGTGATTTGCAGCGCGGGTGACGTGATCCACCATCCCTGTATTGTTATGCGTCATCACGCCGATGCGGGAGATGGACTCGTTGATAAGTGCGAGCGCCTGAGTCTGCTCCTGCGTGGCATGACCGATCTCCTTAATCAGGGAAGACATCTGCAGTACGTTACCAACCATCACTGTCAGTTGTGTTTCGGTTTGCTCAACCATTTCCACGCCAGAGTTAACGCTGGAGACATTTTTCTCAATAAGCAGCTTGATCTCTTTGGCTGCTGTCGCGGAGTGTTGCGCGAGGTTGCGCACTTCTGCTGCCACCACCGCAAAACCACGCCCGGCTTCACCAGCACGTGCTGCTTCAACGGCTGCGTTTAGCGCCAGAATATTGGTCTGAAAAGCGATACGGTCAATCACACCAATAATATCGACGATTTGGCTGTTATCACGTGAAATGGACTGCATCATGCCGATGGTCTGTTTCATCATGGCTTCACCGCTGTTGGCGCTGGCGCTGGTGCGATCCGCCATCTGGATCGCTTCTTTTGCCGTTTCTGCCGTCTGTTGAACGGCGCTGGCAATTTCTTCTACTGCTGCGGCCGTTTGCTGCAGGTCATCTGCGGTTTCTTCCGAGCGCGCCTGTAATGCCACGCCTTCTTTTGCTACCTGTTGGCTAATGGTACCAATACCGGAAATTTGCGCGCCAACATCGTCTACCAGTGAATTAAGGTTTAACCCTGACTGATTCACCAGACGCATCATCAGGCCAATTTCATCGACTCTGTCAAAATGGTAATAGTCGGTTTTGCGACCCGAAACGACGCGCTGCATTTGGTGCACAATGGTTTTCACCGGGCGAGATATTTGTGCATGCAGATAAAGAGCCAGAGCAATAAAGAGTGCAACAAGTCCACTTACCTGCGTAATACTTTGGGGGAATGAAAATACCAGCAAGCAGGCGAGCAGGGTGGTAACCGTAATTCCGCTATTAATGCGTTTTGTGGTACTCATTCGTTTAAACAGAGAGGTGAAGGCAAGTATTCCTCTGCGAACCACTAACCCTTTATAAAAGCGATGCTGTTTTAATTCGTTGTTGCGGACTTTTTCATAGAGCTTTTCACTGGTGGCGATCTCTTCGCGGGTAGGAATATTACGTACCGAAATATAGCCGGTTAACGATTCATTCTGATACACCGGGGTGACGTTGGCGCGAACCCAGTAGTGATCCCCGTTGTGACGACGGTTCTTGACCAGCCCCGTCCAGCTCTCTCCCTGCTGCAGGGTGAACCACATATCTCCAAATGCCTCGGCAGGCATATCGGGATGGCGAATGACATTATGGGGTTCACCCAGAAGATTTTCTTCTTTATATCCACTGGCTTCAATAAAGGCTGAATTTGCATAGGTAATATGGCTATGCGTATTGGTAGTCGACATTAACGTCGAACCTTCGTTAAGTAAATACTCGTTTTGTGTAACGGGAGTGTTACGCCGCATGAGTAACTCCATAATGATATATAAGTAAAAGAAATACCACCCAATAAAACGCAGGCTAGATTGAGAATTTATTCTGTTGTTTTGCTGTCGGCGTATTCTCCACGAAAATGAAGATATTCTAAATACCCTAAGTTAACTATTTTTTACATGTTTAAAGAGGATATTGTAATAAATATGAAAATAACTGCAGGTTCATTTTTATACCTCAATGCAAATGATTGACCTAAACCAAATTATGAGCGCGACGTATATCCTCCAGTAAAACTGAAAAATTGAAATAGCGTTAGATTAACAGGGTGGCAACGTATGGTGGCAAGTACGCCATGCGCTCACTAAAGGCTTATGCATAGCAGGGTTTTGTATATCTGATTTCTGGCAATCTAAATGTAAATTAATTGTTTCTCAGCGGTGAAATACACCTTTAATAATGTCGACATGTTAAGTCAAACGAGAACGCAACATGTCCTGGCGAATCAGCATTCTGGATAAAAGCCCCATAGCTGAAAATGAAACGGCCGCCGATGCGCTGGCGCGAACCTTAACACTGGCACAACAGGCGGAAACACTGGGTTATCACCGCTTCTGGATTGCCGAGCACCACAATACCCCGCAGCTGGCGAGCCCCTCACCGGAGCTGCTGATTGCCTGGATACTGGGACAAACAAAACGTATTCGCGTGGGGTCGGGCGGCGTGATGCTGCAACATTACAGCCCATACAAAGTTGCCGAAAACTTCAATGTATTAGCGGCGCTTGCGCCGGGTCGCGTGGATCTGGGTGTCGGGAAAGCCCCCGGTGGTTTGCCACTCTCTACCCGCGCGTTACAGCACGGTCTGAATCAACAGGCAAAGGGCAGCTTTGCCGAACAGCTGACGCAACTGGACAGCTGGATCCATCCGGAAAACCCGTCAGGGGAAGAGGCCGTACGCGCCACCCCGTTACCGCCGGTACCGGCACAGGGTTTTTTGCTGGGGGCGAGCACGGAAAGCGCGCAGCTGGCGGCATCACTTGACTGGCACTTTGTCTTTGCCGCACACCTGAATGGCGATCCCGGGCTTTTGCATGACGTTGTAACGTTCTGGCGCAAAAACAGCACCCGAGAGGTGATTGTTGCCGTGCAGGTGATTGTTGCGCCGACACAGACCGAGGCAGACGCGCTGGCGCAAAAAGTTGAAGTGTGGGGCGTGGAGCTGGCAAACGGCCAGCGTGTCACCGTGGCCAGCGAAGAGCAGGCCTACGCCTTTGCACGCCAGGCGGGAAGTGAGCCGGTGCGGATTGCCCGTCGGGCGCAGTCTCTGCTGGCGGGTACCGCTGAGTCGGTACTGGAGCAGTTAGATGCATTACACCAGAAATGGGGCATTGACGAATTTATGATCGACACGCCGGTTGCCGATGGCTCAACGCGCGTCCAGTCCCTGCGTCTGCTGGCGCAGGCTCGTCCCGATAAGGAGGTCACGGCATGAGTTTTGGTGAACAACTGATTGCCTGGCGTCGTGAGCTGCACCAGAACCCTGAACTGTCTGGTCAGGAGGTCGAAACGACGGCCCGCCTGCGCCAGTGGCTGACGAATGCCGGTATTACCCCGTTACCTTACGAACTGCCTACCGGGCTGGTTGCGGAAATCGGCACGGGTAAAAAGCTGATTGCACTGCGGGCCGATATTGACGCGTTACCCGTGGAAGAGCGCAGCGGAGTTGCGTTTAGCTCACAACGTGCAGGGGTGATGCATGCCTGCGGGCACGATATCCACACCAGCGTGATCCTCGGCGCAGCATTAAAACTGAAAGAGCGTGAAGCGTCGCTCAACGGTCGCGTGCGGATCCTGTTTCAACCCGCCGAAGAGAACTTTGGCGGTGCAAAGAGCATGGTTCGGGCGGGAGCCTTGCGTGATGTCCGCGCCATCTTCGGCATGCACAACGAGCCGGGTCTGCCGGTAGGTGAGTTCGCCACCCGTGGAGGACCGTTCTACGCCAGTGTCGATCGGTTTGTTATCCGCATTACCGGTAAAGGTGCGCATGCCGCTCGCCCACATGAAGGAAACGATGCCATCGTGCTGGCGAGTCAGCTGGTCACGGCGCTGCAAAGTGTCGCCAGCCGTAACGTCAATACGCTGGATTCTGTGGTGCTGAGCGTTACGCGTATCGCCGGTGGAAACACCTGGAATGTGTTGCCGGAAAGCGTCGAGCTGGAAGGCACCCTGCGCACACATCGCACCGAAGTCCAGCAGAATGTCAAAGCGCGTGTGGGTGAAATTGCCTCCGGGTTTGCCCGCGCGTTTAGCGCGCAGATTGATATCACCTGGTATGCCGGGCCAGATGCGCTGGTGAACGACGAACGCTGGGCTGAATTCGCCACATCTGTTGCCAGAGACGCAGGATACGAAACCCGGCACGCCGAACTGCATATGGGCGGGGAAGATTTCGCGGTCTATTTGCAGCAGATACCAGGGGCATTTGTCAGTATTGGCAGCGCCAGCCCGTTTGGTCTGCATCACCCGGCATTTAACCCGGACGAAGCACTCATTGAACCCGCCGCTCGCTATTTTGCCCAGCTTGCGGAAAAAGCACTGCATCAAATTTAATTTATCAGAGGTGAATATGTCTGCAACGCGTCAATTGCGGCTGGGAACCATTTTACATGGTGCCTCCGGAAATATGTCTGCCTGGCGTCATCCTGCGGCGATCGCAGATGCCAGTATTAACTTTGATTTCGTCAAAGCGACGGCGTTAAAAGCGGAGGAGGGTAAGCTCGATTTTTTATTTGTCGCTGACGGCCTTTATATTAACGAGAAATCGATCCCGCATTTTTTAAATCGTTTTGAGCCGTTAACGGTGTTATCTGCACTGGCGGGTATGACTTCACGCCTGGGGCTGGTAGGAACGTTATCCACCTCCTACAGTGAGCCTTTTACCGTGGCGCGTCAGTTTGCCAGCCTGGATCACCTGAGCAATGGCCGCGCAGGCTGGAACGTGGTGACCTCGCCGCTGGAAGGCTCGGCGAAGAATTTTTCCCGCGAAAAACACCCTGAGCACGCCCTGCGTTACCGTATTGCCGACGAATATCTGGAGGTGGTGAAAGGGCTGTGGGACTCCTGGGAGGAAGACGCTTTTGTGCGCGACAAAGAGAGCGGACAGTTCTTTGATCCGGCAAAACTGCATACCCTCGATCATCACGGTGATTTCTTCCAGGTGGCCGGGCCGCTTAATATTGGCCGCACGCCGCAGGGTCGCCCCATTGTATTTCAGGCCGGGGCATCAGATGACGGTAAAAAACTGGCGGCGAAACACGCCGACGCCATATTTACTCATCACGACACGTTAGACGAAGCGAAAGTGTTTTATCGCGATGTGAAACAGTTGCTGGAAATAAATGGCCGCAGGGCGTCCGATTTACATATATTCCAGGGCGTCAGCGTAATTGTTGGAGAAGATGCTGAGGACGTGGAGAAGCAATATCAAACGACGGCGGCACTGGTGTCAGTTAACGATGCCCTGAATTACCTCGGACGTTATTTCGAACATCATGATTTTAGCCAGTATCCGCTCGACGAGCCGTTCCCGGATATTGGCGAGCTGGGGAAAAACAGCTTCCGCAGTACCACCGATGACATTAAGCGTAATGCCCGTGAACGCCACTTAACCCTGCGTCAGGTGGCACTGGAGGCGGCGTCTCCGCGGCCACGTTTTTCCGGCACGCCAGAACAGGTGGCAGACGGCCTTCAGGCCTGGTTTGAGGGATATGCGGCAGACGGCTTCATCATTCAGGGCGGTACGCCGGACACCTTCCCGCGCTTTGTGGAACAGGTGGTGCCTGTCTTGCAGGCTCGTGGCCTGTTCCGTACTGAATACCCGGGCACCACGCTGCGCGACAGTCTGGGTTTAGACGAACCTAAAAATCATTTCACACAACAATAAAAGAGAACACCGCTATGCAAAAAACATCGCTTATTCTGGCGCTTGCGCTGGCCTTTACCCCTGCCGTCTGGGCAGAGAATGTGAACATTAATGGTACTGGCGTGAGCATTGAGGCCAATAAAAATCCCGTCAATACCGCTAAAAATGGCGACGCGATCGCACAGTTACCGAAAGATTATCGTTTTGCCGTACCGGGTAAATTTACCGTTGCGGTGGCAGGTCTGAATCAACCGCCGCTGACGGTTTTCTCCGATGACAACAAAACGCTGCTCGGGAGTGAAGTCGACATCGCCCGTCTGGTGGCTGACAGTCTGGGGCTGGAGCTGAACGTGGTGCCCACCTCCTGGGAGGACTGGCCGCTGGGCGTGGCGTCCGGGAAATACGATGCCGCCATCAGCAATATCACCGTCACCAGAGAGCGCAAAGAGAAGTTTGATTTTGCGACGTACCGGAAGGATTCACTCGGCTTTTACGTGAAATCAACCAGCCCGATCACCTCGCTTCAGAAGGCGGAAGATATCGCCGGACTGCGCATTATCGTGGGTTCCGGTACAAATCAGGAGGCCATTTTGCTGGCATGGAATGCTGAAAACCTCAAAAAAGGTCTCAAACCCTTTACCCCTGTGTACACCAAAGACGATGCGGCGCAAACCCTGGCTATCCAGTCAGGACGTGCAGATGCGTACTTTGGCCCGAACGTGATTGGTGCGTGGAAAGCGGCATTGACCGGTAAAACTAAGCTGGTCGGCAGCGTCGACGGCGGCTGGCCGAAGGCGGCACATATTGCAGTGACGCTGAAAAAAGGCAGCGGCCTGGTTGAACCGGTACAAACCGCGCTTAACGGGGTGATCAAAAACGGCGATTACGACAAAGTGCTGAACCGCTGGGGGGAAGGGGTAGAGCGTATTCCCGGTTCAGAAGTGAACCCGGCCGGGCTGGGTGATTAAGGAGAGGATATGAGCGAGCAATTTCGTGACGTTTCGCCGGAAGATGCCGATCTTCAACCCATCATCGATGGGTTGTTCGGTGAATACGCCGCCCGGTACGGGGACTACTTCTCTAAAGACGCCGAAGTGGAGCTGACGGAGTGGTACTTAGCGCCACAGGGGCTGTTTATTGTGCTGGAGCGTGACGGAGAGATCATCGCTACCGGCGCGTACAAACCCTTTGACGAACATACGGCCGAAATCAAACGCATCTGGACGCATAAGGCGTTACGTCAACAGGGTCTTGCGGCCCGCGTGGTACAGGAGCTGGAGCGTCGGGCTGTGCTGGCAGGTTACAGCCAGATTTACCTCACCACCGGTTTTCGTCAGCCGGAGGCGGTCAGGCTCTATATCAGCCAGGGGTATCAGCCGCAGTTTGATCTGAATCGCGATCCGGAAGAGTACAGCCAGCCGCCGTTTGATGGCCGGCTGCGTTTCACCAAAACGCTGGTACGCGAAGCGTTCAGTAAAACTGCATGAGGAACGACGATGAGCAACGTTGAAACCATTAAGGTTGTCCCGGCACGATATCCGCTGCGTGCCGTCGGTGCAGTCGCGGCGCTGTTTGTGCTGGCGATCGTGATACAGTCCGTGGCCTTTAATCCTCGCTGGGAGTGGGCGGTATTCGCCCGCTGGTTCTTTGACCCGGCGATCCTGGACGGTGTCGGGCAGACGCTGCTGTTGACGCTGATTGGTACTGCGCTGAGTGTGATAATCGGCGGCATGCTGGCGCTGGCAAGATTGTCCTCTTCCTGGTTGTTAAGCAGCCTGGCCTGGGGTTACATCTGGCTGTTTCGTTCTCTGCCGTTGATTGTGGTTCTGATCATCCTCTACAACTTCTCATACCTCTACGACACACTCTCCCTCGGGGTGCCGTTTACCCGCATCACCTGGGGCAGTTTTGAAACCATCAACGTGCTGGGGCAGTTTTCCACCGCCGTGGTGGGGTTAACGCTGGTGCAGAGCGCCTATACCGCTGAAATTATTCGCGGGGGCTTTCTTGGTGTCGATCACGGTCAGTATGAAGCCGCCGCCGCGCTTGGGCTGCCCGCCTGGCGTCGTACCGTGCGCATTATCCTGCCTCAGGCGTTGCGCACCATTCTGCCGTCCGGATTCAACGAAATCATCAGCCTCGCCAAAGGGACGGCGATGGTGTACGTCCTGGCGATGCCGGAACTGTTCTACACCATCCAGATGATCTACAACCGCACGCAGGAGGTCATTCCACTGCTGATGGTGGGCGCTGTCTGGTATCTGGTGATTACCACCGTATTGTCTGTTATTCAGCACGTTGTCGAACGCGGGCTCGCCCGCAGCGAACGCCGCTCTGCCGTTAATCAGAACCGGGTGACCCACCGCGTCCGTTCTGTCACCACCACACCAGTACAGGAGCCTGTCCATGCAAGCCTCTCCTGAAGGACATATTTCAATCACCGGCGTCAGTAAGTTCTTTGGCCGCCATAAAGCGCTCGATAACGTCACGCTTGAGATCCCGCCGGGTTCCGTTACGGTAATTCTTGGGCCGTCAGGCTCCGGTAAATCGACACTAC
The DNA here is from genome assembly GCF_046622475.1 of Enterobacter sp. LM3. NCBI lineage: Bacteria > Pseudomonadati > Pseudomonadota > Gammaproteobacteria > Enterobacterales > Enterobacteriaceae > Enterobacter > Enterobacter sp. LM3. Next base: position 12,591 of record NZ_JBJURN010000008.1, read on the forward strand.
TGCGCACCATTAACCATCTGGAACGTGTCGACGAAGGGTTTATCCAGATTGACGGGGATTACATTGGTTATCGCCGTCAGGGTGACAAACTCTACGAGCTGAAAGAGAAAGAGATCCTCAAACAGCGCATCAATGTGGGATACGTGTTCCAGAACTTTAATCTCTTTCCGCATCTGACGGTGCTGGAAAACCTGATTGAAGCGCCTGTTGCGCATAAAAAACTCAGCAAAAAAGAGGCAGTGGAAAGGGCATACAGCCTGCTGGATATGGTGGGGTTGCGCGATAAAGCAGATGCGTGGTCGCGTCACCTCTCCGGCGGTCAGCAGCAGCGTATCGCGATTGCTCGCGCACTGGCGCTGCGCCCCCGCGTGATTTTGTTTGATGAACCGACTTCGGCACTCGATCCGGAACGGGTGGGTGAAGTGCTGGACGTGATTAAAAAACTCGCCCGTTCGGGCACCACACTGGTGGTCGTCACCCATGAGATCGGTTTTGCCCGGGAAGTGGCGGATCAGGTGGTATTTATGGTTGACGGTAAAATTGTTGAGCAGGGCAGCAGTGACGACGTGTTAAACCGTCCGTCACACGCGCGAACGCGCCAGTTCCTGTCAAAAGTGCTGTAGGTGAACCCGTGACTGACTGATGCTGCTCTACACTTAGGGTTTTGAACCCTGAGGGGGCAACATGATTAAACTCTATGGCGTACCCGGCTGGGGCTCGGCAATCAGTGAAGTGATGCTGACCCTGGCAGACATTCCTTACCGCTATATCAACGTGAACGGGTTTGACACGCCCGGTCCGCAGCGCGACTTGCTGGAAAAGCTTAACCCACTGTGCCAGGTGCCGACGCTGGAGCTGGAAAACGGCACGATCATGAGCGAAACGGCAGCGATTGCCCTGATGGTGCTCGATCGATGTCCCGATCTTGCTCCGTCTGTCGGTCAGCCTGAACGCCAGCAGTTTCAGCGTTTGCTGATTTGGCTGGTCGCTAACGTTTATCCTACGTTCACTTATGCCGATTACCCTGATCGCTGGGTTCCGGATGCCCCTGATCAGCTCAGGCAGAATTGCCTCGAATACCGTAAATTTCTCTACCTGTGGCTGGATAACCATCTTCAGGCGGCACCGTTTACGTTTGGTGAGCAGTTGACCCTGATTGATGTCTATATTGCGGTGATGCGCACCTGGGGGCCACGGCACGAGTGGTTTGCGGAAAATACACCGAAGATAACGGCCATTGCGGATGTGGTCTGTTCGCTCCCTGAACTGCACAAGGTGTTAAAGGCGAACGAGATTATCTGATAACGTGGACCCCTGACTCACAACCGGAAGCCTGCTCATGCCACACGTAGATATCAAATGTTTTCCCCGCGATCTCAATGACGAACAAAAAACCGCACTGGCGGCGGATATTGCTGAGGTGATTATTCGCCATTTCAACAGTAAAGACAGTTCCGTGTCAGTTGCGCTGAACCAGGTGCAGCCTGAGGACTGGAAAGAGCAGGTCTGGGACACGGAAATTGGCCCGAAGCTGGATGAGTTGATTAAAAAGCCAGGGTATTCGATGTGATTTTGGGCCGGGTGACGTGACGCTTCACCCGGCCTGAGACGTTACAGTGATGACCTGCGATACGGCGCATAATCCGCCTGCCAGTACGTCTTCTCGATACGCGCCATGAGTTCCTCGTCGTTTATCGCTGGCGCAATGCCTTGCTCAATGGCAGCACGGGCAACGGCAAACGCAATATTGCGTGACACGGTTTCAATCTGATCGACCGGTGGCAGCAATCCGCCTTTTTCGGTGGTGACCAGTGGCGATTGTGCTGCCAGACTGCGGCTTGCCACCATCAACATCTCCTCGGTAACCCGGCGGGCATTGCTGGCCAGTACCCCCAGACCCAGCCCCGGGAAGACATAGGCATTGTTACACTGGGCAATGTCATACTGTGCGTTCTGCCAGAACACCGGGGCGAACGGGCTTCCTGTTGCCACAAGCGCGGCACCCTGCGTCCATTCGATCAGATCCTGCGGCTGTGCTTCTGCGCGTGATGTCGGGTTCGAGAGCGGCATAATAACCGGACGCGGGCAGTGGCGGTGCATCTCTTTGACAATCTCTTCGCTGAACAGACCTGGCTGCCCAGAGACGCCAATCATCACCGTCGGATGCGCATTTTTTACCACTTCCATCAGCGAAATATTGTTCGATTCCACCTGCCAGTCGCGAATGTCTTCACGCGCGGTCAGCAGCTTTTTCTGGAAGTCGAGCAGGTTGGTCATATCGTCGGTCAATAAGCCAAAGCGATCGACCATAAAGACCCGGCGGCGGGCTTCAGACTCCGTCAGCCCGTCATCAACCATCAGCGCCACGATTTTTTCTGCGATACCGCATCCGGCTGAACCGCTGCCCAGGAAGACCACGCGCTGATCGCGAATGCGGGTTCCGGCAGCGTGGGCGGCAGCAATCAGCGTACCGGCGGTGACGGCCGCTGTTCCCTGGATGTCGTCGTTGAAACAGCAGAGCTGGTCGCGGTAACGCTGGAGCAGTTTGGTCGCGTTTTTCTGCGCGAAATCTTCAAACTGCAACAGCACATCAGGCCAGCGGTTTTTGACGGTATTGATAAACATATCCATAAACTCAGCGTACTGATCGTCGCTGATACGCGGATGACGCCAGCCCATATACATTGGGTCGTCCAGATGCTGCTGATTATTGGTACCCACATCCAGCATAATTGGCAGGGTGGAAGCCGGATGAATACCGCCGCACGCGGTATACAATGACAATTTGCCAATGGGAATGCCCATCCCGCCGATACCCTGATCGCCAAGCCCCAGAATACGCTCACCGTCTGTCACAACGATCACGCGAATATCATTGCGCGAGAAGCTCTGCAGCATCTCATCAATACGATGACGGTTAGGCCATGAAATAAACAGGCCACGCGCGCGGCGATAAATAGTGGAGAAATGTTCACAGGCTTCGCCGACCGTTGGGGTATAGATAATGGGTAATGTCTCTTTCAGATGCGAACGCAACAGGTTGTAAAATAAGGTCTCGTTAGTATCCTGAATGTTGCGCAGGTACACGTGACGAGAAATATCACTTTTAAAATGGCAGAATTGTACCCAGGCACGTTCAGTTTGTTCTTCAATGGTTTCTACATTGTGTGGTAATAAGCCATGCAGGTTAAAGTTATCACGCTCTTCTTTAATGAATGCGAGCCCTTTATTTAATAACGGATTTTCCAGTAAAACAGCGCCATTATACGGCGTGTAGAGCACTTCTTTACGAGACATGGTTGACTCCTGAAATATTTTTTAAAATAAGGCAGATTAAGAAATTAAATAAATCATGATGCCTTCGGTCACGACGCCGACGGCAGTACCAATTAAAATGGAAGAGGATGCAGTATCAATATACGTATCGCTGCGCAAGGCAAACATCCCTGCGGCGATAGCAGAAGGGGTCGCGCCAATAATGACGACCTGTTGCAGTAATGTATGGCTAAGACCAAATGCCAGCCCTGCAGCTGCCATCATGGCAGGCTGAATAAGGTTTTTAATCCCGATATTGGTAAACGTCTGCACATTCAATGTTGGACGTTCGCCGTAGAACAACAGGCCGAGAGCAAACAGTGAAAGACCGCCGGAAACTTTACCTACCATCTCAATCGGCATGCTAAGAATATGGGGTATCTGTAAACCCGCCAGGCTTAATAACACCCCCGTTACCGGGATCCAGACGATTGGGTTGCGTACCGCTTTAATCAGGTTTTGCATCACCATAGCGCCCGGATGTAGCGCATTAAGGCTGTCGTCACCGTTCTTATCACCCATACGAATCAAGACGATAGTCAACGGGATCATGATGACACTGGTAATAATGTTGCCGATAAGCACGCCGATAAATCCTTCCGGGCCAATCAATACCGCAAGAACGGGGGCACCAAAGTAGGCCATATCCGGGAAGGCACAAACCAGTGACTGAATGGCGCTGGTTTTGATATCGTGACGAAAGACAAAGCGTGAAATAAATAACGTCAGTAAATACGAACCCATTAAGCCGACAACCAGAACAGCCATAAATGTCATGTTCTTAATTTTACCTGGGTCCGTATTTAATGCGCCGATAAAAAGATGGAATGGCAGGGCGAAACGGATGACTACCGTCGCCAGGACGTTTGCATCTTCGCGACGAGTATATCCAAGTTTCCCGCTTAGCCATCCGAGTAACATAATAAAGACGAGCGGAAACAGTGACTGTAGCAGTAATGAGGGCATAATATTTCCTGTAGGGTATTTTATGGGTTTTGTTGACGCACAATCTAGCGGTTAGGAAACAGGGCAGGAGTGATAACGGTCACACTCTCCCTGGTTTTATTAATTTCAAAAAGGTTGTTTTAGTTGGATAAGTAATGAGCGCGTCATAAATTGATAAATGACAAGAAAATGCGTTGAGACAGGCGCAATCTCACTTTTAATTACTTTAGTTACTTAATAATGAATTAAGTTATTTAAAATAAAACCCCCATAGCGTTCACATTTCCCTTAACACCATCATGCTATTTTCACCCTGAGCCTGTTTTTATAAATGGCCTTTTGATTACGTATTTCATATTTAAGAATATTTTATCATCAGGAATACTCTGTGTTTATTCCTGTTTATCTGTATATCCGAACTCACTAATCAGGTGATTATATGAAAGATAATCCTGTACAAACCTCTCCTGCACCATCCTCGCGTTTTGCCTTCGGGCTGAGCAATACCGACGTGGGTACTGTCCCGCTGTTGCTGTTTGTGGGCATTGCGACCATTGTGGCGACTTCCGCCTGGGCAGGACTACTGCCAAAAAACATGATTGGCGGACTTGCGGTGATCATGACCCTCGGTTTTGCGTTTGCCAAAATTGGCCGTCAGATCCCTGTCCTGAAAGATATCGGTGGCCCGGCAATACTGTGCCTGATGCTACCCTCCGTGCTGGTTTACTTCGGCGTATTTGAGAAACACACGCTGGATACCGTTCATCTGCTGATGAAAGAGGCGAATTTGCTCTATTTCGTCATCGCCTGTCTGGTGGTGGGGAGTATTCTGGGGATGAACCGCATCCTGCTGATCCAGGGGATGATCCGTATGTTCGTGCCGCTGGTGGTGGGAACGCTGATGGCGGTGTTGAGTGGGCTTATTGTCGGTTCGTTGTTTGGCTACACCCCATATCACACGTTCTTCTTCATCATCGTACCGATTATTGGCGGTGGAATTGGTGAGGGGATCTTGCCGTTGTCGCTGGCCTATTCGGCGATACTGGGGCAAACCCCTGATGTGTATGTCGCGCAGCTGGCACCGGCTGCCGTGGTGGGAAATATCTTCGCCATCATCTGTGCAGGCACGCTGGCGCGTCTGGGGATGAAACGCCCTTCTCTGTCCGGGAATGGCATGTTAACCCGCAGCAAAGACGACCATAGTTTGTTTACCAGCACGCAGAGCGTACAACCGACCGATTTCCACCTGATGGGCGGTGGGCTGCTGATGGTGTGTGCGTTTTTCATTGTCGGTGGGCTGTTTGAAAAACTGGTGCATATTCCAGGCCCGGTACTGATGATCCTGATTGCCGTACTGTGTAAGTATTTCAAATTGATCCCGGACTCAATGGAGCAGGGGGCGCACAGCTGCTATAAATTCGTCTCGGCAGCGCTGGTCTGGCCACTGATGATTGGTCTGGGCATGTTGTATGTTCCGCTGGAGAGCGTGGTGTCGGTCTTCTCCGTCGGCTACGTTGTGGTGTGTGGTTCGATCGTTATTGCGATGGCGTTAAGCGGCTACTTTATTGCGTCGCGTCTGAATATGTACCCTGTTGAAGCGGCCATTGTTACCTGCTGTCACAGCGGCCTGGGTGGCACCGGGGATGTGGCAATTCTGTCTGCATCCAACCGGATGTCGTTAATGCCTTTCGCGCAGATCGCCACCCGTATTGGCGGTGCGTCGACGGTGATTTTCGCGACGCTGTTGATGGGCTGGATAATGTAACGTAGCCGGAAGAGTGAACCGTAACGGCACCTTCCGGTTGCCGTTACGGTTCAGGCCTTTATAAAAATTGTGTCTCTGGATAGAATCACCACATCCACAGCGACGGGATACAAAATATGACCGGAAGAGTCGATTATCACATCGAAAAATATCTCCTGACTGAAGCGGCAGAGCCGGAGCGGCTCACGCGCCAGTGGGCAGAAGTGATGGAAGAATGTCGTGAACAAAAGTCCGGCGCAGCAGACAGGTTGCGTCACGCGCTGCTTAATGTGGATTATGTGACCAGCTTTGAGCTTCCCTTCAGACTCCTCCTCACCCGTACGCCACAGTTAATTGATGATATCAGGGATGAATTTCAGCTCAGCCAGAAAAATGTTCTGTTCAATGGAAAGCGATTCGGCTGCGTCTATAGCCTTAAAATGAATCTGGACGGGATACCCGACGAATTTAGCTATCATCTTAAGACCCGTATCCAGCGAAGTGATACCACCGGCGGTAATGAGGTTCCCTACCGACAAATTGCACAGCAGGTTAAACCTTCCCGGGAACGGCTCAGACTGGCGCTGGAAAACGGGCTGGCTGTGACGGCACTCGACGGGCTTTTCTGGTTCGGTATTCAGCGCATTGCCGCTGATGTGCAAAGGTTAAGGAAAACCGGGATGAGGATAGTGACATCAGAGACTGAGGTGTTCGATACGCTCACGAATACAACCCGACGCATCCCGGTTTATCGGCTGGATGATGTAATGTCAGCGTCATAAACCAGGAATAATGTCCGGTTCACTCCGGGTTACTTCGCCTGAAGCAGTATGTCCATCAGCCCCGGAAAACGGGCGTCCAGATCTTCACGTCTGAGTGAAATCATATTCTCTCTTCCCTGTGGGCGTTGCCAGATCACGCCACTGTCGCGCAGAACGCGCCAGTGGTGCGTCATGGTGGATTTCACCACCTCCTCTGGCCGCAGGGCATTGCAGCTGAGTTCGCTGCCATCGGCAAGGCGACGGATAATCGATAAACGTAGCGGGTTGCCGAGGGCAAACAGCACATTTTCCAGCAATATTTGTTCAGGTTCCGGGTGGTTTGGGATCATAGTTTTCCTGCGTATGACGTCAGATTGAGCTATATCAACAATAGGTCAACCGTTAAAAAATAGTTCGATAATACTCGTACAATAGGACTATTATAGCAAACGAACAAACACACGACCATCCCGGTCGTCACATACATGTCTTAATGACTAAGGAAATATCATGCCCCGACCCATCCCCCTCGAACGTTATCGCAACATCGGTATCTCCGCGCATATCGATGCCGGTAAAACGACCACCACCGAGCGCATTCTGTTCTACACCGGAATGAGCCACAAACTGGGTGAAGTTCACGATGGCGCGGCAACAACCGACTGGATGGCGCAGGAGCAGGAGCGAGGGATAACCATTACCTCGGCAGCCGTAAGTTGCTTCTGGCCGGGTATGGACAGAGGGTTTGAACCGCACCGGATTAACATCATCGACACCCCGGGGCACGTGGATTTCACCATCGAGGTGGAACGTTCCATGCGTGTGCTCGACGGTGCCGTCATGGTGTATGACTCCGTTGGCGGCGTTCAGCCACAGTCGGAAACCGTCTGGCGTCAGGCGAACAAATACCACGTCCCGCGTCTGGCGTTCGTCAATAAAATGGATCGTCCGGGGGCCGACTTCTTCCGCGTCGTGCGGATGATGCAGGAACGCCTGAAAGCCAATCCGGTACCGATTGTGATCCCGGTGGGTGCAGAAGATCACTTCTCTGGCGTGGTGGATCTTATCAAGATGCGTACCATTCTGTGGGACGACGCGACCCAGGGCATGGTGTTTAGCTATGCACCCGTACCAGACGACCTGCTGGAGACTGCGCGGGTGTGGCGGGAAAAAATGGTTTCTGCAGCGGCGGAGGCCAGTGATGCGCTGATGGATAAATACCTGGAGACGGGCGATCTTGATGAAGCTGAAATCATCAACGGTCTGCGTATTCGTACCATCTCCGGGGAGATCCAACCAATGCTGTGCGGCAGTGCCTTTAAAAACAAAGGGGTACAGCGCATGCTGGATGCGGTTGTCGAACTGATGCCATCGCCACTGGATATTCCAGCCATCGATGGTGTGGATGAAAAAGGGCAGCACGCTGAGCGTCACCCAAGCGATCAGGAGCCATTCTCGGCGCTGGCGTTCAAACTGATGAGCGACCCGTACGTTGGGCAACTGACCTTTATCCGCGTTTACTCCGGCGTGCTGAGAAAAGGCGATGCGGTGTACAACCCGGTGAAAGGCAAGAAAGAGCGTATTGGCCGTATCGTGCAGATGCATGCTAACGACCGTCATGAAGTGGACGAACTGCGAACGGGGGATATCGCGGCCTGCGTTGGGCTGAAAGATGTCACCACGGGAGATACCCTGACTGACCCGAATGCGGTGATTACGCTCGAACGCATGGAGTTCCCGGACCCGGTGATCTCGCTGGCCATCGAGCCAAAAACAAAGGCTGACCAGGAGAAAATGGGGATCGCGTTGCAACGACTGGCCGCGGAAGATCCCTCGTTCCGTCTGCACACTGACGAAGAGTCCGGCCAGACGATTATCTCCGGGATGGGGGAATTACATCTGGAGATTATTGTTGACCGCATGAAGCGCGAGTTTGGCGTCGAGGCGAATATTGGGCGTCCACAGGTAACCTACCGCGAAACCCTGCGCAAAGCGGTGAAGGATATCGAAGGCAAATTTGTCCGTCAGTCCGGCGGTAAAGGACAGTACGGTCATGTGGTGCTGAGCCTGGAGCCGTTAGAGCCTGGCAGTGGCTTTAAGTTTGAAGATGCCACCAAAGGCGGCGTGGTACCGCGTGAGTACATTCCGTCCGTCGAAAAAGGACTGCGTGAAGCCATGAACACTGGCGTACTGGCGGGTTATCCGGTTGTCGATGTCAAAGCGACCCTGACGTTTGGTTCATATCATGATGTCGACTCCTCGGAGATGGCGTTCCGCATGGCGGCCATTCTCGGGTTTAAAGACGGAGCTCGTAAAGCAGACCCGGCGATCCTTGAGCCGGTAATGCATGTTGAGGTGGAAACGCCGGAAGAGTATGCCGGGAACATTATGGGCGATCTCTCTTCCCGCCGCGGGATGGTGCAGGGCATGGAAGAGCAGTACGGTAGCCAGATTATCCGGGCTGATGTGCCGCTGGCAGAAATGTTTGGTTATGCCACTACGCTGCGTTCGATGTCGCAGGGGCGCGCAACCTACACGATGGAGTTCCATCATTTCGCAGAAGCACCGCGTAATGTGGCGGATGAAATTATTGCGGGACGCGCAAAAGGTTAATACGTGAAGTGAAACAGGGCACTGTTATTCGCGACAGTGCCCATTCTTTGGGCTATAACTCTGTGATCCCTGTAGTTTTTATAAAGGGTAATGAATTAACGGATCTGATACGGCAACGGGCTGAACGTATGCATATATTAACGCGACAGTTTGCCCAACATCAGTGCCCGGACGTTAAGTAAAACAACTCAGTGCACGGAAAAATTATGGACAATAATAACGCAGCAAATCACAGTACGTCAGGAAGGCTCATGCTGACGGGCGGTGCACTTGGCGTGGTTTTTGGTGATATCGGTACCAGTCCACTTTATACCCTAAAAACGATACTGCTGTTGTCCGGGGATAACCCGACTCCTGAGGTGATTCTGGGGTTACTATCGCTTATCTTCTGGACACTTATTCTGGTCACTTCGGTGAAATATGCCATCTTCGCCATGCGTATCGACAACAATGGCGAGGGGGGCATCATGGCATTAATGTCATTGCTGGTGCATAAAGGAAAACACAGCAAATGGGTAATCTTTGCCGCGTTGCCCGGTGCCGCGTTGATATACGGCGATGGGGCAATAACACCTGCCATTTCAGTTCTTTCCGCACTTGAAGGGCTTAACATTATCTTCCCTGAAGCCCAGTCTATTGTCGTGCCTGCCACGGTGTTCATTCTGGTGGCATTGTTTGCCATTCAACCCTTTGGTACCGCGAAAATAGGAAAAATCTTTGGCCCGGTTATGACGCTGTGGTTTGTGGCGATTGCCGTGCTCGGTGTGTCCGGCATTATCAAACACCCGTCGGTGTTGATGGCCATTAATCCGGCCTACGGCGTGATGTTTTTATTCTCAAATGGCTTCAGCAGTTTCCTGGTTCTGGGAGGCGTTTTTTTATGCGTGACCGGTGCTGAGGCACTGTACGCAGATATGGGGCATTTCGGCAAAAAGCCTGTCTGGCTCGCCTGGTTCGGCCTGGCGTTTCCTGCTTTGTTACTCAACTACGCTGGTCAGTCAGCAATGATCCTGTCGGGTGCTGACATCACGCAGAACGTCTTCTTCCGCCTGTGCCCGCCATTCCTGCAAATTCCGCTGGTCATTCTTGCCACGCTTGCCACCATTATTGCCAGCCAGGCAATTATTACCGGGGCGTTTTCAATGACCCGGCAGGCGATCCAACTCGGCTGGCTCCCGCGTTTACGTATTAAGCAAACGACAGCGGAAAGTTACGGACAGATTTATATCGGTACGATTAACTGGCTGCTGATGGTGGTCACGGTCGGCCTCGCGATATCGTTCAAATCATCGGAAAACCTTGCTGCAGCCTACGGCATTGCGGTGTCACTGACCATGCTAATGACATCCGGGCTGTTGTTCATGGCGATGCGGCAAATCTGGGGCTGGAGTCTGCTCGCCAGTGGCCTGGTTGCCGCCTGTTTTCTGGTCATCGACAGCAGTTTCCTGATTGCCAACATCGTGAAAGTGATGGATGGCGGCTACATCCCGCTGACGCTGGCGGCCATCATTTGTGGCGTTATGCTGATCTGGAATCGGGGTGTGAAGGCGACGTCGCGCGCCATCAATGAGAAGGTGATCGATGTTGACGAGTTATTCCAGCATATCAGTGAGATGCAGATCCCACGAGTGCAGGGTACCGCTGTGTTTTTAACCCGAGCTCAGAATGGTGTTCCCCCGGTCATGCGCTGGCATGTGGCTCGTAACCATGCGTTGCAGCAGCGGGTGGTGTCGTTGACAATTGAGGTGCAGAACGTCCCTTATGTGAAGGCGGGTGAGCGACTGGTGTTTAGTGAACGGGCTCCGGACTACTGGCAGGGTGTGGCGCGCTATGGTTTTATGGAGCAACCGCATATCCCGCAGCTACTGCAGAGCGTTTCTGGCCCGCCTGCGCCGTTTGTACCAGAAGAGATAACCTGGTATCTGGGGCATGAGACCATCATTGCCCGTGAGGGGCACGGAATGGCTTCATGGCAGCGCAATTGTTTTGCTTTTATGGTGAGAAACAGTACCCACATTACCAATTACTACCGTCTGCCGGGTGACCAGGTCGTCGAAATTGGTCGGCGGGTGGCAATTTAGCCTTATTGTATGTGGTCAGAAACCTCAACCGCTTTTTTGAGTTTTCTGACCACAGAAATGTATTCACTCCAGTGCCTTCACCCTCTTCCCGCTGGCGACAAATGTCCCGGCTCCCAGATGATGCAGGGTGTTCAGTTTATCTCCGTCAAACTGCCAGCGTCCGTCCACGAACGCGCGTTCATCCGCCGCGGCAAAAACCACTTCACCAAACAGCGTGTCGTATTTCTCTGCCGCCGCGGTCGCGGGCAATAATCGACACTCCATCCATGCCAGACATTTTTCTTCGATTACCGGCAAACCCAACACCGGGCCAGTGATTGCAGGGATCCCGTAGCAGTTGAATTTGTCTTCGTCGCGTCCGCTGACGCTGCCCACGGCGTAGGTCCAGTTGGCGGCCGCAACACCCGGAATAACGATGCCGAATTTTCCGCTACGCTCTATCAGTTCCCGCGACCAGGCGCTTTTGTCCACCACAATCGCGATGCGCGGAGGATCAAACTCGACGGGCATTGACCAGGCCGCAGCCATGACGTTGCGCCTGGCGATGGTTTCATCCCGGCTGGTGATGAGCACGGTTGGGCCGTGATTCAGAAGGCGGCTGGCATGATGTAATTCAACAGGGCGAAAGTGGCTCATAGGGTTTCCTCATATACACAACGTTGAGTATGGCGAAAAAGCACGTAAATCAAAGTGGGCGCGTAAAATTAGTTTATAAACAAAGCATCACTATCAAAGGAAACTGATGCATGTCCCCATTTCTGACTGCCTATTTTGCCCGCATCGGCTGGAAGCAACCGACATCGGTTGATATCGACACCCTGCGTGCGCTGCATTTACACCACAACTGTGCGATCCCTTTCGAGAATATCGATGTCGTTCTGCCGCGAGAAATTCATCTGGAAGATCAGTGTCTGGTCGACAAGCTGGTTACCGCGCGGCGTGGCGGCTACTGCTTTGAGCAAAATGGTCTGTTTGAGCGCGTATTACGCGAAGTCGGGTTTACGGTGCGCAGCGTTCTGGGGCGTGTGGTGTTATCCAGTCCATCGCAAATGCCGCCGCGTACGCACCGTCTGCTGCTGGTCGAGCTCAACGGCGAGCGCTGGATTGCCGATGTTGGCTTTGGTGGCCAGACGCTGACGGCTCCGGTTCGTTTAATTGCCAACGAGGAGCAGGAGACGCCGCACGGGCTTTACCGTCTGTTGAGCGAGGGCAATGACTGGGTGCTGCAGTTCCGTCACCACGAGCACTGGCAGTCGATGTACCATTTTGACCTCACGACGCAGTATTTCAGCGATTACGTGATGGGCAACTTCTGGTCGGCACACTGGTCACAATCACATTTCCGTCATCATCTGCTGATGTGCCGCCATCTGCCGGACGGCGGTAAGCTGACCCTGACCAACTTCAACTTTACCCGCTGGCAGGGGGGCCATGCTGAAGAACAGATCCATTTGCCGGATGCAGAAGCGCTGTACGCACTGATGCAGGCGCGGTTTGGTCTGGGGGTTGACGATCCTAAACACGGTTTTTCGCTGGAGGAGCTGACGGCGATAATGGCGGGATTTGAAACACACCCTCAGGCGGGGAAATAGCCGGGCAGGCACAGCACCGCCCGGCCAGAATGAGATGGCTTAGCGAATCAGAACCGTTTTCCCTTCGCCATCAACCGCTCGTGTCGACATGGTATAACGGTCGACACCGATCAGCGTGCTGAAAAGGTCTTTGGTGAAAACGGTATTCCCAAAATACCAGGAGTGGGTTGGCATGCCTTTTATGCCATGCGGTTCATCCTGTTTCATAACAGAAGCGCTACTGTCCAGTAGCCCGTAATATTGTGTGCAGTCAACATTAATGGCATTGGCTGGCACATTGTCCGGTAATCCGATGCGCCCGACGCGTGGTGCAATACCCACGCGTTTAACGTTCGATATATCAAGAGCCTGATCGAGTCTGCTGGAATAATTTGTCAGGCGAATGCAGTGCCGATATATAGAGTCACTTCGTGGATCGGGAGTAGACATAACATTACTTGAAACATCGCCGGCAATAAAAATAATCTGGCTCACTTTCCAGGCACTGTTGGCGAGGTTTGTATCATCGGCATCATCAAATGCCTCAGTTAAAACATAAGCACCGGTGGAATGTCCTAATACATGGATATTCATCGGGCAGTCCGGTTTTTGTTTTTCAGAAAGATACGCAATCCCCTCAGACATGAGCCGCATTGCGGTAAGTTTGGCTTTGTGTCTGTCAGAAAGGTAGGCGAGCGCTTTGTCGTCACTCGGCCAGTCGAATGAAACCACCAGCCCCTTAAAGCCAACGTCATTCAGTCCGTTGGCCAGAAGTCGATGTCGTTCAATGACTTCGCTTTCACTCATGTTGTATCCATGTACTGAAAACAGGAGATCCCCGCGTTGTTCACCTTTATCGTTGCGCCACTGTGCCAGTTTAGTGACTTTATCAAACCAGTCCTGAGAAGGAATAGCATGGCTGGGGTCGGGATCTTTACCGTCCGGAACCACCAGATAAGTTGTCTCGCCGACTTCAGCGGTGAATTTTCCTCTTGAGGCTTTACGAACGGACATAACATACGAAGGCATGATTAACTCCCACGATGGGTAATAAAATTTTTATGAAAAATACAGTAAGGTTATTAAGGAATATTCTTTTAATTGCTGTGATTTCTGACGTTCCTTTTTGGGCTATGCATAAAGATGAAGTGTATACGAGGGCGCTATTAAGTTGATTCTTTGCCATTCTTTATTATTGGATTTTGACATTCCTCGCATTATTTATTTGTACGGAACGCAAATTCATTCACATAGTGAATGCAAAGGTTGTTTTTTGTTGAGACAATAAAAAAGCCTGTTGCTTGCAACAGGCTTTAGAGAAAACAGTGTGTTTACCTACGCGAGCGTACCACCTGGTATCTGCGCGTCAGATATTCCACCGGTGCGCTCCACACATGCACCAGACGCGTGAACGGGAACAGCAGGAAGATGGTCATCCCCAGTACCAGATGCACGCGGAAGATAAACGCCACGCCGTCCAGATGTTCAGATGCACCGCCCCGGAACGTGACCACCGCCTGTGCCCAGTCCACCAGTTTCAGCATTTCGCTGCCGTCCGGATGTTGGGCGGAGAACGGTATCGTGGTGAGTCCCAGAATACACTGTATCAGCAGCACGCAGAGGATCAGGATATCCGCCGTGGAGGAGGTAGCGCGAATACGCGGATTCGTCAGACGACGAATCAACAGACCTGCACCGCCCACCAGCGTCAGCACGCCGCACACTCCACCTGCGATCATCGCCATCTGTTGTTTCTGCGACATCGGCAGGAACCAGGAATAGACCCAGTGCGGGGTCAACATCCCGAACAGATGCCCGAAGAAAATCCCCAGAATGCCGATGTGGAACAGATTCGACCACAGCACCATCCCGCGTTTATCCAGCATCTGGCTGGAGGAGGCGCGCCAGGTGTACTGGCCGTAGTCGTAGCGCAGCCAGCTTCCCAGCAGGAAAACGGTGCCGCACAGGTAGGGATAGATATCGTAGAAAAAGACGTTCAGATACTGGATCATTTTGGGCCTCCGGCGCTGACGTCGACATACTGCGGGGCGACGTCCTGGCTAAAGCGTCGTTGATATTGCTGCATCGGCGAGCTGTCGCACGATGTGGCGTTGTCCTCGATAAACTTGACCTGTTCCTCTTCCCAGACGGCATCCAGTGCCTGACGGGTGTCATCACGTTTTTCACCGGAAACCTGTTTGGTGACACTGTCACTTGAAAGGCGACTGCCGGCGAGGGTAAGCAGGGCGTCGAACAGCTGATAATGTGCCACACCGCGCTGTTTCAGGCGTCCACCGATCAGCGCCAGGATCGGCGCAACGTTTTGCAGCCCTTCGCGTGCTTCGTCGTCGGTGACGATGCTGAGATATTCCAGATAGAGCGGCAGATAGTCTGGCAGCTCGCGACAGTCCAGCTGCAGTCCGGCTTTCTCGTACTGGCTCATCAGATCGACCATCGCCTGACCGCGATCGCGGGACTCAGCATGAACATGCTCGAACAGCAGCAGCGATGTCGCGCGACCCCGTTCAAACACTTCGCACCACTCCGCTTGTTTATCCAGCAGTACCGCCCCCAGGTGCTGCCGGGCAAACGGCAGCAGCATGGGGGCATCCTGTTCTACAAGGGAAAGTGCTTCCTCGCGGTTTTCCCATAACGTTTCATCGGGATACTCAATCAGTAACGCGATGATCTTGAGGATTTGCATTATTCTCCCTCCCCATGTTCGCGTACTTCAGTGATGTTGATGGCATCAATGCGGTGGCTGTTGAAGAGGTTGAATTTGGTGTCGGAGCCGTGGCAGCCGTCACCAAAGGTAAAGCCGCAGCCATTTTTCTCCGGGAAGGCATCCTGCGCCATTTCGCGGTGGCTGGTCGGGATCACGAAGCGGTCTTCGTAGTTGGCGATAGCGAGGTAGCGGTACATCTCCTCAACCTGTTCAACGCTCAGGCCCACTTCTTCGATGGCGCGGGTATCGGTCACGCCCTCAACGGTCTGAGAACGCTTGTAGTGACGCATCGCCATCATGCGTTTCAGGGCGCGCAGCACCGGGCCGGTATCGCCTGCACTGAGCATGTTCGCCAGGTACTGTACCGGAATACGCAGGTTCTCTACCGCAGGCAGCACACCGTCGTTCATCGGCAGGCCACCGGCGTCGGCGTAAGACTGAATCGGTGACAGCGGCGGTACATACCAGACCATCGGCAGGGTACGGTATTCCGGGTGCAGTGGCAGGGCGAGCTTCCAGTCCATCGCCATTTTGTACACCGGTGATTTTTGTGCAGCTTCAATCACGTTCGCCGGAATACCCTGTTTCAGCGCTTCTTCAATCACCGCCGGATCGTGTGGGTTGAGGAACACGTCGCACTGGCGTTCATACAGATCGGTTTCATGCTCGGTGCTGGCCGCTTCTTCAATGCGGTCGGCGTCGTACAACAGCACGCCGAGATAGCGGATGCGCCCGACGCAGGTTTCCGAGCACACCGTCGGCTGGCCGGATTCAATGCGCGGATAGCAGAAGATGCATTTTTCTGACTTCCCGCTTTTCCAGTTGAAGTAGATCTTTTTGTACGGGCAGCCGCTGATACACATGCGCCAGCCGCGGCATTTGTCCTGGTCGATCAGCACAATACCGTCTTCTTCACGTTTGTAGATGGCTCCGCTCGGGCAGGTGGCGACACAGCTTGGGTTCAGGCAGTGTTCGCACAAGCGAGGGAGATACATCATGAAGGTGTTTTCAAACTGGCCGTACATCTCCTTCTGGATCTTCTGGAAGTTGCGGTCGCGGGCACGTTTTTCGAACTCGCCCCCAAGCAGCTCTTCCCAGTTTGGGCCGCCGACGATTTTGTCCATCCGCTTGCCGCTAATCAGCGAGCGCGGGCGGGCGGTGGGCAGGTGGTCGCCCTCCGGCGCACGGTGCAGATCCTGGTAATCAAAGGTGAATGGCTCGTAGTAATCGTCAATGCCGGGCAGGGACGGGTTAGCGAAGATTTTCGACAGTACGCCCACGCGGCTGCCGAGGCGTGGCGTGAGTTTGCCAGTAATACCGCGCACCCAGCCGCCTTGCCACTCCTCCTGATCTTCCCAGTTCTTCGGGTAGCCAATACCCGGTTTCGTTTCGACGTTGTTAAACCACGCATATTCCATGCCTTCGCGTCCGGTCCAGACGTTCTTACAGGTGACCGAGCAGGTATGACAGCCAATGCACTTATCGAGATTCAGTACCATTCCAACCTGTGAGCGTATTTTCATTTTTTCGCCTCCTGTACCTGATCCCGACCTTCGCCATCCAGCCAGTTAATGTTTTTCATTTTGCGGATCATAATGAACTCGTCGCGGTTGGAGCCGACGGTACCGTAATAGTTGAAGCTGTAGGCCAGCTGCGCGTAACCGCCAATCATGTGCGTCGGTTTTGGACACACGCGCGTCACCGAGTTATGGATACCACCGCGGCGTCCTGTCACTTCGGAACCCGGAATGTTCAGGATGCGCTCCTGGGCGTGGTACATCATGGTCATGCCCGGTGGAACACGCTGGCTCACCACCGCACGGGCAGTGAGCGCGCCGTTGGCGTTGAAGACTTCAATCCAGTCGTTGTCCTCAATGCCGAGCTCTTTGGCATCGGCTTCGCTGATCCAGACAATCGGCCCGCCGCGCGACAGCGTCTGCATCAGCAGGTTTTCGCTGTAGGTGGAGTGAATGCCCCATTTCTGGTGCGGTGTCAGGAAGTTGAGCGCTTTCTCCGGGAAACCGTTCGGCGGAATTTCCCGCATATGGGTGACGCTACGGGTATCAATCGGCGGACGGTAGGCCACCAGGCTCTCCCCGAAAGCGCGCATCCACGGGTGATCCTGATACAGCTGCTGGCGACCAGAAACCGTGCGCCACGGGATCAGCTCGTGCACGTTGGTGTACCCGGCGTTGTAGGAGACATGTTCGCTCTCAAGACCGGACCAGGTCGGGCTGGAGATGATTTTTCGCGGTTGGGCCTGGATATCGCGGAAACGAATTTTCTCGTCTTCTTTGTTCAGCGCCAGGTGGGTATGGTCGCGCCCGGTCAGTTGCCCGAGCGCCTCCCAGGCTTTTACCGCCACCTGGCCGTTGGTTTCCGGCGCAAGGGCGAGGATCACTTCCGACGCATCAATCGCCGTTTCAATCAACGGTCGGCCTTTCGCCGGGCCATCACGCTTGACGTAGTTCAGCTTGCCGAGGAAATCGACCTCGTTCTGCGTGTTCCACGAAATGCCTTTTCCGCCGTTGCCGAGTTTGTCCATCAGCGGGCCAAGCGACGTGAAGCGCTCCCAGGTTTCGGGATAGTTACGCTCGACAACGGCAATGTTGGGAGCCGTTTTGCCGGGGATTAAATCGCATTCACCTTTGCGCCAGTCCTGGATATCAAACGGCTGCGACAGCTCGCCCGGGGAGTCATGCTGTAACGGCTGCAGCACCACGTCCGTTTCTGTGCCCAGGTGGCCGACGCACACTTCCGAGAACACTTTGGCGATCTCTTTGTAGATTTCCCAGTCGCTGCGGGATTCCCACGCCGGGTCAACGGCGGCAGAAAGTGGGTGAATAAACGGATGCATATCCGAGGTATTCATGTCGTCTTTTTCATACCAGGTGGCCGTTGGCAGGACGATATCGGAGAACAGGCAGGTGCTGGACATGCGGAAATCCAGCGTGACCAGCAGGTCGAGCTTGCCCTCAATGGCTTTGGTCTGCCACTCCACTTCTTCAGGCTTGACGTCATCGGTCGAACCGAGATCCTCGCCCTGAATGCCGCTCTCGGTACCCAGCAGGTACTTCAGCATATATTCATGGCCTTTACCGGAGGATCCGAGCAGGTTCGAGCGCCAGACAAACAGGTTACGCGGGTGGTTTTTGCCGTTGTCCGGTTGTTCACAGGCAAAGCGGATATCGCCCGATTTTAATGCCTGAACGGTGTACTCCTGCGGCGTCATGCCTGCCGCGTCGGCGCGTGCTTTCACGTGCAGCGGATTGAGGTTGAGCTGCGGAGCGGAAGGCAGCCAGCCCATGCGTTCGGCGCGGACGTTAAAGTCGATCAGATGTCCGGTGAATTTCGAGGCGTCCGCCAGCGGGGAGAGCAACTCCTGCGCCGTCAGTTTTTCGTAACGCCACTGGCTGGCGTGGTTATAGAAGTATGAGGTGCTGTTCATCTGACGCGGTGGACGGTTCCAGTCCAGCGCGAAAGCCAGCGGCAGCCAGCCGGTTTGTGGGCGCAATTTCTCCTGGCCGACATAGTGCGACCAGCCGCCGCCGCTTTGCCCGACGCAACCGCAGAAGACCAGCATGTTGATCATCCCACGGTAGTTCATATCCATGTGGTACCAGTGGTTCACACCGGCACCGAGGATGATCATCGAACGACCGTGAGTTTTGTGGGCGGTGTCGGCAAACTCCCGGGCGATTTTTTCGATAAGAAAAGCAGGCACGCCGGTAATTTGCTCGCCCCAGGCCGGGGTGTAGGCTTTGATTTCGCCGTAACTTCCTGCCGCGTTACTGTCTTCCAGACCGCGATCGAGACCGTAATTAGCCAGTATCAGATCGTACACGCTGGCGACACGCTTTTGGCTACCGTCAGCAAGCGTCAGGGTTTTGCTCGGGACGCGGCGATACAGCACCGGCTCCTGTTTCACACTGCGGAAGTGCGGGTTTTCGTTACCGCCAAAGTAAGGGAAGGCCACGTCAGCGACGTTGTCATGCGTAATCAGCAAAGAGAGCGTCAGCTCGGTTTCATGGCCTGCTGCCAGTGGCTCAAGGTTCCATTTTCCTTTTTCGCCCCAGCGGAAACCAATAGAACCATTTGGCACCACCAGATTACCGGCGATATCAAAGGCGATGGTTTTCCATTCCGGGTTATTGGTTTCGCCAAGACCCTCGGCCAGGTCCGAGGCGCGTAGCATACGCCCCGGTACCACGCGGCCATCCTCTTGCTCGTCGAGAAGTACCAGCATCGGCATGTCAGTGTAGCGGCGGCAGTAGTTGAGGAAATAGTCGCTTGGGTTATCAAGGTGGAACTCTTTGAGGATCACATGGCCCATGGCCATCGCCAGCGCGCTGTCGGTGCCTTGTTTCGGCGCGAGCCACTGGTCACTCAGCTTTGCCACTTCGGAGAAATCCGGGGTGATGGCGACGGTTTTGGTGCCTTTGTAACGCACTTCAGTAAAGAAGTGGGCGTCGGGCGTACGCGTCTGCGGTACGTTCGAGCCCCAGGCAATGATGTAACTGGAGTTGTACCAGTCGGCAGACTCCGGCACGTCGGTCTGTTCGCCCCAGGTCATTGGTGAAGCCGGGGGTAAGTCACAGTACCAGTCATAGAAGCTCAGGCAGGTACCGCCGAGCAGGGAGAGATAACGCGTACCGGCGGCGTAGGAAACCATCGACATCGCCGGAATAGGCGAGAAACCGGCCACGCGATCCGGGCCATAGTTCTTGATAGTCCAGACGTTGGCGGCGGCAATCAGCTGATTCAGCTCTTTCCAGCTGGAGCGGATAAACCCGCCACGCCCGCGCGCCTGCTTGTAGCTTTGGCTCTTTTGCGGATCGCCCTGAATCGCGTCCCAGGCCAGCACCGGGTCGTTGTGCTGTGCCAGTGCCTCGCGCCACAGCTCAATCAGTTTACGGCGCACCAGCGGGTATTTCAGACGGTTGGCACTGTAGAGGTACCAGGAGTAACTCGCGCCACGCGGGCAGCCGCGCGGTTCATGGTTGGGCAGGTCAGGGCGGGTGCGCGGGTAGTCGGTCTGTTGGGTTTCCCAGGTCACTAGCCCGTTTTTGACATAAATCTTCCAGCTGCAGGAGCCGGTACAGTTCACGCCGTGGGTGGAGCGCACAATCTTGTCAAACTGCCAGCGCTGACGGTAGCTGTCCTCCCAGTCACGGTTGGTGTTATACACCTGCCCGTGTCCATTGGCGAAACTGTCGCCCTTTTGTTTGAAATAGCGGAAGCGATCCAACAGTTTACTCATGACATTTCTCCTGCTCCGATAACATTGCCGGACGGCGATGCACCGCTATCCGGCGAAAGACGATGCGTTATTTTTGTGAGGATTTACGGCCATACGTCAGCCAGGTGACGAACACGCAGATGATGTAAAACACGAGGAAAACTTTCATCGCACCAACCGGTGAGCCGGTCATCGCCAGCGAGGTGCCAAAGGCTTTTGGGATAAAGAACCCGCCGACGGCACCAATCGCCGAGATAAAGCCGAGCGCGGCGGCGGTTTCGGTCACCGCTTCATGCTGCGCCTGCTCGTCGGTTCCTCCGCGCTGTTTCACGCGGGTAATGGTTATCTGACGGAAAATGATGGCAATCATCTGGAAGGTGGAACCACTGCCCAGTCCGGCGGTGAGGAATAACCCCATAAAGACCAGATAGAAGGCGATAAAGTTGCCTGAACCGGAGCCGGGGAGCGTCAGGAAAAGCAGGGCGCTGAAGACGGCCATAAAGATAAAGTTGATCAGCGTGACGCGCACACCGCCGAGCTTGTCTGAGATCATCCCGCCAGCGGAACGCGCCAGCGCACCAATCAACGGGCCAAAGAAGGCGAGATGGAGAATATTGACGTCAGGAAACTGGGTTTTCGACAGCATGGCAAAACCTGCCGAGAAACCGATAAAAGAACCGAATGTTGCCAGATAGAGCAGGCTGAGTAGCCAGAGATGAAAACGCTTCAGTACCGGGAGCTGACTGGCAATGGAGGCTTTTGAGCTGGCAATATCGTTCATGCCAAAAAAGGCCGCAATGGTCGCCAGCAGCAGAAGCGGTGCCCAGAACCAGGCCGCATTTGCCAGCCACATTGACGAGCCATCCTCCTGCGGTACGCCTTTTACGCCGAGGAAGGTAAACATCGGCAGGAATATCACCAGTGGCGCAACCAGCTGCATCACGCTGACGCCCAGATTGCCCAGCCCGCCGTTGATGCCCAGCGCGCTGCCCTGTTTTGCTTTCGGGAAAAAGAAGCTGATATTACCCATGCTGGAGGCGAAGTTGGCTCCGGCAAATCCGCACAGCAGCGCGATGATGATAAATACCCAGTACGGCGTGGCCGTATTCTGAATGGCGATCCCCAGCCAGACGCAAGGAATAATCAGGATCACCGTACTTAATACCGTCCAGTAGCGCCCACCAAATATCGGTACCATGAAAGAGTAGGGGACACGCAATATCGCACCGGAAAGAGAGGGCAATGCGGTCAGCATAAAAAGCTGGTCAGTGGTGAAATGAAATCCGACTTTATTGAGATTGACCGTAATGGCACTAAATAACATCCATACGCAAAAAGCCAGTAGCAGACAAGCCACAGAAATCAAAAGATTTCGTCGTGCGATATGTTTTCCTTTATTCTCCCAAAAGTCGGCGTTTTCCGGTTTCCAGTTACTCAACAGATGATGATTGTTTTTCTCACTTTGTTGTGACATATCGCCCTCTTGCTTAACCAGGTAAAGAGAAAAGTGAAGTTAAAACAGATAGATAACTGCCTGAATATTGTTAAAGTTATTAGGTGTTTTGGGATACCATTGAAAGGATAGATAAAAAAGCGAACCCCCGAGTGTGGAGTGGAAACATGGATTCGCTTAATGTGTTACTAAGTGTAACTTTTGACGGGAGTTAATACTCCGTAGGAGGTATTAAAACAATTCCAGTGAGATGAGCTTGTCGAGATGTTTATTAAACGCCGCATCGTCCATTTCGGGCATATTTAAAATATAAATTCCGTCAAGGCCACACACCAGCCCGATCAACCGCCACGCAACATTTTCTGCCCGGTCAGTATGGGTGAACTCACCGGCCTCTCTGCCTGCGCAGATAATCGTGACGGTCTCCTGGTGCCACATTTCCATCGTCAGCACATAGGCACCCTTAATGTCATGATCCCGGCTCGCCAGAATTTGAGCCTCCCGCCACAGGCGAATATAAGGTTCAAACCCACCCTCATCGCTGCCAAGCATGGCACGCAGGCGCTCCCGCCAGCTGACGTTTTCACCGGTCACTTCGGCATCAAGCAGTTCGCGGATCAACCGGACAAAGGCCAGTGATTTTAACTCGCCACCGGAAGTAAAATGGTGGTGGACTTGCCCGGTCGCGACACCCGCTTCGGCAGCAATGCGGCGTACCGTCATTGCCGACAGCCCTTCGACCAGTGCCACGCGCATGGCCGCCTGTAAGATCTCTTCCCGCCGCTCATCCTTGCTCAGATAACGCATTTTTACTCACTCTCAATGGGGGTGAAACAAGTGTAACAAAAAGCTGGACACGTGTTCAACATCGCGTAGGATCGCATTCTGGACGTGTGTCCAGGTTTGAGTGAAAAGGAAATTTATGTTTCGTCAGTGGTTAGCGTTAGTGATTATCGTGCTGGTTTATATTCCGGTGGCGATTGACGCGACGGTACTGCATGTTGCTGTGCCGACATTGAGTATGACGCTGGGAGCCAGCGGTAACGAATTATTGTGGATCATCGATATTTATTCGCTGGTCATGGCCGGAATGGTGCTGCCAATGGGCGCGCTGGGCGACCGCATTGGTTTTAAGCGGCTGTTAATGATTGGCAGCACGTTGTTTGGCGTATCATCGCTGGCGGCAGCATTAGCGCCCTCGGCGGGCTGGCTTATTGCGGCGCGCGCCTCGCTGGCGATTGGTGCGGCCATGATCATCCCGGCTACGCTTGCGGGGATCCGCACCTTGTTCGTCAACGCCCGGGATCGCAATATCGCGCTCGGCGTCTGGGCGGCGGTGGGTTCTGGTGGCGCTGCTTTTGGTCCATTGATTGGCGGTATGCTGCTGGAGCATTTTTACTGGGGATCGGTATTTTTGATCAACGTACCGATCGTACTGGTCGTTGTCTCGCTGGCCGCGCGTTTTGTTCCGCGCCAGCAAGGACGGCCTGAACAGCCACTGAATATTAGCCATGCAATCATGCTGATTGTGGCCATTTTGCTGCTGGTCTACAGCGCAAAAACGGCGCTGAAGGGGGCACTTTCTCCGTGGCTGGTGGTGGGGACGCTGCTCACCGGTGCGGTGATGCTGTTTATCTTCGTGCGCATTCAACTGCGTGCCCGCGTGCCGATGATCGATATGCGCCTGTTCTGTCACCGTATTATTTTAAGCGGCGTGGTGATGGCGATGACCGCGATGATTGCGCTGGTTGGGTTTGAGCTGCTGATGGCACAAGAGCTGCAGTTCGTTCATGGTTTCACGCCGTTTGAAGCCGGGATGTTTATGTTGCCATTGATGGTTGCGAGTGGGTTCAGTGGCCCAATTGCTGGCGCGCTGGTCGGGCATCTGGGGTTGCGCACCGTCGCTGCCGGGGGGATGGGACTGAGTGCCGTGAGCTTTATTGGGCTGTCGATGCTCGATTTCAGCACCCAACAGTGGCAGGCGTGGAGCCTGATGGTGCTGCTCGGCTTTAGCGCCGCCAGCGCGCTGCTGGCATCCACCTCGGCAATTATGGCGGCCGCACCAAAAGAGAAGGCCGCTGCCGCAGGGGCAATTGAAACCATGTCTTATGAGCTGGGGGCAGGGCTTGGGATCGCCATTTTCGGTCTGCTGTTAACCCGCAGTTTCTCAGCGTCGATTGCGCTGCCACAGGGGCTGGATACATCGCTGGTCGACCAGGCGTCCTCATCAATTGGTGAAGCGGTGAAGGTGGCGCAGGATCTTGCTCCAGACACGGCAGACGCACTGATCGCGGCGGCAAAATCCGCGTTTATCACGTCACACAGCATTGCGTTGGGCAGTGCAGGGGGCATGTTGTTGATACTGGCGGTCGGAATTTGGTTTAGCCTGGCAAAAGTGGCTAAGCAGTAAAGACAAGCCCGGCGACGAGCCCTTTGAAAACGGGCTACGCCGCATGCAAAGGGATAACTGCCTACGACGCAAGCAGGCAGCCTTTATCCAGCGCTTCAATCTCAGTGCCGCTGAAACGGGCATATTGTCCGGTCAAGCGCCAGAACGCGGGTTGCGTTTCGGTGTAAATTTCAGCGGCCAGTACCAGACGTCGTCTCTCATCTTCGCTCATTTCCAGCAACGTCCAGGGAATAAAGTACCGCGCCGTTGAAGTCAGTTCGAGCCACAAAGGGCAACCACATCCCGGGCAAAACCAGCGTTCACCGCGTGCGGATGACGAGAAATGGGAAGGTGCGATGGAGCCTTGCTCAACAAGGGGTTTTCCCTGTGCTTCCAGGTACATACCGATACCACCAGACCATTTCTGGCACAGCGTGCAGTGACAGGCGTAGACGTCGAAATCATTGAGGCTTACGCTGAACTGACTCATCCCACATAAGCAGCGTCCTTTAAAAATATGCATGGCGTTCTCCTTTATTACGCCAGTAAAACTGGTATAAAAAAAGCCAGCCACGAGGGCTGGCCTTTTCAGACTGACAAATCTTAGAACTGGTAGGTCAGGCCTACAGCTACGATGTTGTCGGTAGTCACGCCAGCAGCTTTGGTGAATTTGTTGTCATCAAGCAGGTTGATTTTGTAATCAACATAGGTGGACATGTTTTTGTTGAAGTAGTAAGTCGTGCCCAGATCGATGTACTCAACCAGATCCTGGTCGCCGTAAGTACCGATGTCTTTACCTTTGGATTTCAGGTAAGCGATGGATGGACGCAGACCGAAGTCGAACTGGTACTGTGCAACCACTTCGAAGTTCTGAGCTTTGTTCGCGATATAACCGTCACCGAAGTTGGTCATGTTGCGGGTTTCAGAGTAGGTGGTTGCCAGGTAGATGCTGTTCGCATCATATTTCAGGCCCGTTGCCCACACTTCAGCGTTCTCACCACCAGCGTTCATGGTGTCAACTACGCGACCAGCACTAACCTGCTTGTCAGTACGGTCAGATTTCGCATAGGTTGCACCCACGCCGAAACCGTTCATTTCGTAGGTAGAAGACAGACCCCAGCCGTCGCCGTTCGATTCGGTGATGTCATTACCACGGTCGTTTTTACCCTGGTACTGAGCGGCAATGTTCAGACCGTCAACCAGACCGAAGAAATCGCTGTTACGGTAGGTTGCAACGCCAGTGGTACGCTGAGTCATGAAGGCGTCAGACTGGGTCCAGGTATCGCCACCGAATTCTGGCAGAACGTCAGTCCATGCGCCGATGTCGTAAGCCACACCGTAGTTACGACCGTAGTCGATAGAACCGAATTCGTTGAATTTCAGACCCGCGAATGCCAGACGAGTTTTGTTGCCGTCAGCACCCTGAGATTCAGAACGGTTGCCTTTGAACTCATATTCCCACTGGCCGTAACCGGTCATCTGGTCGTTGATCTGAGTTTCACCTTTGAAGCCCAGACGAACATAAGTTTTGTCGCCGTCTTTGTCAGCATCATCAGAGAAATAGTGCAGACCAGTTACTTTACCGTACAGATCCAGCTTGTTACCGTCTTTGTTAAATACTTCAGCAGCGTTTACAACGCCAGCTGCCAGCATAGAAGTTACTGCCACTGCAACTAATTTAAGTTTCATCTTAAATAATCCTTATAATTTTCTTTAGGTATTCCTGAACCATTATTGAACGATTTTTAAACGAGGCCGTTCGTCAATGGCATGCTATTTTTAAAAATCTTGTATCTCCCTTTCAATAATAAGTTTCAAAATATTAGCAATAATTTCAATTAGTGTGATCGGGATCGAAAAAATTGCCGAAAAATGCACTGATTTGGTTATCATTTAACCAAATAATGATTGTTTTACAGACATGACAATTAATGAAAATATAGTTTTTTAGTGGTTTAGTTTTTCTTTGTAATTATTGTTGTTTTCGTGGGGTTTGTGATAGCTGAGATGAGAATGATGACGTTAAAACAGTGTGTTACGGTGATCTTCGGGGTAATTCTTCTCCGGATTTACTGAAATATCCAGAAATAAACTATTGCAATAAGTGCTATATACATCGTAAATATTTGCAGGGAAGTAGTCACATTCCGTTGTCAATTTATGTCAATTAATGCATTTCAGAATTTACGTGACAAGGGAATATAAACAAAATTTTCCGGCGTCCTCCATCGTCCTGATAAATATTCTGACGCCCGATCACACTTTAAATTTAGGTTAGTTTTTGCCGGGCAGAAACACGCCCGGCACGGGTTATTTTCGCGTGGCAAACCAGCACAGCAGTGACCCGGCGCAGACCATCAGAGCACCTTGCCAGAAGGCGAATGACAGTGGGGCGCTCAGTAATACACTCGCCAGCGCGGCCGATAATACCGGGGTAAAATAAGAAACAGCAGCCAGTACAGTAACGTTGCCGTGGAGAATACCGATATTCCACGAGGCATAGCCAAACCCCAGTGCCACACCACACATGAATAACTTCACAACCACCGGGATACTGAACACCATTTCAGGTTGATCGCTCACCGCGTATTTCACCCACAGACTGAGCGCCGTAAGCAAAACAAAGAGGGTGATACCGTTTTGCCCTTTGGCAAATTTGCTGGTCACGGTGCAGTAGGCCGCCCAGATAAATGCACCGGCAAACGCCAGCGCATAACTGAGCGGATTAGAGATAACGTTGCGGACTATTTCATCCACGTGGAGCCCGTTCTCCCCCCCTAATACCCAGCCCACCCCAAGTAGCGAGATAGCTAATCCGGGGATCACCCACAGGGTTGATTTTTGACCGTTGAACAAAATCGCAAACACAATGGTCAGGCTAGGCCACAGATAATTAACCATCCCGACCTCAATGGCCTGAGAACGCGTTGCGGCATATCCGAGTGACAGCGCAAGGCAAATTTCGTAGGTGACAAACAAGACGCTACCCGCAATAAGATAACGTGGAGAGAAACGTCGAATATCAGGAAAACCAACCGTTACCAGACACAATAACCCGCTCAGGGTGTATATCATCGCCGCGCCGCCCACTGGCCCCAGTCCCTCACTCACGCTGCGAATGAGTCCAACCATTGTGCTCCATAACAGGATTGCTGCCAGACCAATGAGCGTTGCTCTTTTTCTGTCCATTACCTTGCCATCACCATCAATATCAAAGGGAAAATGTATAGCATTAATCCGCCATGTATCGCGAATTATTCCGTTAACCGCTTAATCATAAAGGGGTATTTAAATTCACCAGGGGTGACTATTAAGGGGGCGAAGACTGGCGACCTTGATTTGACGCAAAAAAATCAGGGGCTTTGCTGTTAGTTTGCGGCGCGAAGTCTTATCAGATAACGAGGACAACAATGGACGTCAGCCGCAGACAATTTTTTAAAATCTGCGCGGGCGGTATGGCCGGAACCACAGCCGCGATGCTGGGATTTGCTCCCAAAATGGCGCTGGCTCAGGCGCGCAACTATAAACTGCTGCGAGCCAAAGAGATCCGTAACACCTGCACATACTGCTCCGTAGGTTGTGGGCTTTTAATGTATAGCCTGGGCGATGGCGCGAAGAACGCCAGAGAAGCGATTTATCATATCGAAGGGGATCCGGATCATCCGGTGAGCCGTGGGGCGTTATGCCCGAAAGGAGCCGGTTTGCTGGACTACGTCCACAGTGAAAACCGTCTGCGTTACCCGGAATACCGTGCGCCAGGTTCTGACAAGTGGCAGCGAATCTCCTGGGACGACGCGTTCTCCCGGATAGCCAAACTGATGAAGGCCGACCGCGATGCCAACTTTATGGAGAAGAACGCCCAGGGCGTGACGGTTAACCGCTGGCTTTCCACCGGGATGCTCTGTGCCTCTGCGGCAAGTAATGAAACCGGCATGCTGACGCAAAAATTTGTGCGCTCACTCGGCATGCTGGCGGTAGACAACCAGGCACGCGTCTGACACGGACCAACGGTAGCAAGTCTTGCTCCAACATTTGGTCGCGGTGCGATGACCAACCACTGGGTTGATATCAAAAATGCCAACGTCGTGATGGTGATGGGCGGCAACGCCGCTGAAGCACATCCGGTGGGATTCCGCTGGGCGATGGAAGCGAAAAACAACAACGATGCGACGCTTATCGTCGTCGATCCGCGCTTTACGCGTACGGCATCGGTGGCCGATATCTATGCACCAATCCGCTCCGGTACGGACATAACGTTCCTGTCTGGCGTGTTGTTGTACCTGATCGAAAATAACAAAATTAACGCGGAATACGTTAAACACTACACCAACGCGAATCTGCTGGTGCGGGATGACTTTGCCTTCGATGACGGTCTGTTCAGCGGTTATGACGCACAAAAACGTCAGTACGATAAATCGTCCTGGAACTATCAGTTCGATGAGAACGGCTATGCGAAACGCGATGAAACCCTGACCGATCCGCGCTGCGTGTGGAACCTGCTGAAACAGCACGTTTCCCGCTACACGCCGGATGTGGTGGAGAACATCTGCGGTACGCCGAAAGCGGACTTCCTCAAAGTGTGTGAAGTGCTGGCTTCCACCAGTGCGGCGGACAGAACCACCACGTTCCTGTATGCGCTGGGCTGGACGCAGCACACCGTGGGCGCGCAGAACATCCGTACGATGGCGATGATCCAGTTACTGCTTGGCAACATGGGTATGGCGGGTGGTGGCGTGAATGCGCTGCGTGGTCACTCCAACATCCAGGGATTGACCGATCTGGGGCTGCTTTCCACCAGTTTGCCGGGTTATCTGACGCTGCCGTCAGAAAAACAGACTGATTTCCAGACCTGGCTCACGGCGAATACGCCAAAAGCCACGCTGGCCGATCAGGTGAACTACTGGAGTAACTATCCGAAGTTCGCCGTCAGCCTGATGAAATCTTTCTACGGCGATGATGCGCGCAAAGAGAACGACTGGGGCTTTGAGTGGTTGCCAAAATGGGATCAGTCTTACGACGTCATCAAGTATTTCAACATGATGGATAAGGGTAACGTCACGGGCTATATCTGCCAGGGCTTTAACCCGGTGGCCTCGTTCCCGGACAAAAACAAGGTGGTGCGCAGCCTGAGTCAGCTGAAGTACATGGTGGTTATCGACCCGCTGGTGACTGAAACCTCCACGTTCTGGCAGAACCACGGTGAATCAAACGATGTCGATCCGGCATCGATTCAGACCGAAGTGTTCCGTCTGCCGTCGACCTGTTTTGCCGAAGAAGACGGTTCTATTGCTAACTCTGGCCGTTGGCTGCAGTGGCACTGGAAAGGTCAGGATGCACCGGGTGAAGCGCGTAACGACGGCGAGATCCTGGCCGGGATTTACCATTGTCTGCGCGAGATGTACCGCACCGAAGGCGGCAAAGGTGCTGAACCACTGCTGAAGATGAGCTGGGACTACAAACAGCCTGATCACCCGGAGTCCGAAGAGGTGGCCAAAGAGAACAACGGCGTGGCGCTGGCGGATCTCTATGATGCCAGCGGTAACCTTGTGGCGAAAAAAGGCCAGTTGCTGAGCAGCTTCGCGCTGCTGCGCGATGACGGTACGACGGCGTCTTCCTGCTGGATCTACGCCGGTAGCTGGACGGAGCAGGGTAACCAGATGGCCAACCGCGACAACGCTGACCCGTCAGGTCTGGGCAATACGCTGGGCTGGGCATGGGCGTGGCCGCTGAACCGCCGCGTGCTGTACAACCGCGCCTCAGCGGATATCAACGGTAAGCCGTGGGATCCGAAACGCATGTTGATCCAGTGGAACGGGTCGAAGTGGGCGGGTAACGATATCCCGGACTTCAACACCGCCGCGCCGGGCAGTGCGACCGGGCCGTTTATCATGCAGCCGGAAGGGCTGGGGCGTCTGTTTGCTCTCGATAAGCTGGCGGAAGGGCCATTCCCGGAACACTACGAACCGATGGAAACGCCACTGGGCACTAACCCGCTGCACCCGAACGTGATCTCCAGCCCGGTGGTGCGTATCTACGAGGACGACGTGCTGCGTTTAGGCAAGAAGGATAAGTTCCCGTATGTGGGGACGACCTATCGCCTGACCGAGCATTTCCACACCTGGACCAAGCACGCGCGGCTTAACGCCATCGCCCAGCCGGAACAGTTTGTGGAAATCAGCGAAACGCTGGCGAAAGCGAAAGGGATTGCTAACGGCGACCGCGTGAAGGTCAGCAGCAAGCGCGGCTTTATTCGCGCGGTTGCGGTAGTGACCCGCCGTCTGCAGTCGCTGAACGTTCATGGTCAGCAGGTGGAAACGGTGGGTATTCCGCTGCACTGGGGCTTTGAAGGTGTGGCGCAGAAAGGCTACATCGCCAATACCCTGACGCCAAACGTCGGCGATTCCAACTCGCAGACGCCGGAGTATAAAGCGTTTCTGGTCAACATCGAGAAAGCGTAAGGAGCGAATAAATGGCGATGGAAACACAAGACATTATTAAGCGCTCCGCGACCAATCCGATCACGCCCGCACCTCGTGTGCGGGATGACAAGGCTGAAGTCGCAAAGCTAATCGATGTCTCTTCCTGCGTGGGCTGCAAGGCCTGCCAGGTGGCCTGTTCTGAGTGGAATGACATCCGCGACGACGTGGGGCACTGCGTGGGGGTTTACGATAACCCGGCGGATCTGAGCGCCAAATCCTGGACGGTGATGCGCTTTAGCGAAACCGACCAGAACGGCAAGCTGGAATGGCTGATCCGCAAAGACGGCTGTATGCACTGTGAAGACCCGGGTTGCCTCAAGGCATGTCCGTCTGCCGGGGCAATTATTCAGTACGCCAACGGGATTGTCGATTTTCAGCAGGACAACTGTATTGGCTGCGGCTACTGCATCGCGGGCTGTCCGTTTAACATTCCGCGACTCAATAAAGAGGATAACCGGGTATACAAATGCACCCTGTGTGTGGATCGCGTCAGCGTGGGACAGGAGCCTGCCTGTGTGAAGACCTGTCCGACCGGGGCCATTCACTTCGGCACCAAAAGGGAGATGCTGGAGGTGGCGCAGCAGCGCGTGGATAAACTGAAAGCACGCGGTTACGAAAATGCAGGCATTTATAACCCGCAGGGCGTGGGCGGTACGCACGTGATGTATGTACTGCACCATAACGACCAGCCGGAGTTGTACCACAATCTGCCGAAAGATCCGGCGATCGATACCTCGATCAACCTGTGGAAAGGGGCGCTTAAACCGCTCTCTGCGGCGGGCTTTATCGCCACCTTTGCCGGGTTGATTTATCACTACATCGGTATCGGGCCAAACAAAGAGGTAGATGACGACGAGGAGGAGCATCATGAGTAAGTCGAAGATGATTGTGCGCACGAAGTTTATCGACCGCGCCTGTCACTGGACGGTGGTGATCTGCTTCTTTCTGGTGGCGGTTTCGGGGATTTCGTTCTTCTTCCCGACGCTGCAGTGGCTGACTGAAACGTTTGGTACGCCGCAAATGGGACGAATTCTGCACCCGTTCTTCGGTGTACTGATTTTCGTGGTGCTGATGTTTATGTTTGTGCGCTTCGTGCACCACAACATCCCGGATAAGCAGGATATTCCGTGGGTCAAAGGCATCGTCGAAGTCCTGAAAGGGAACGAACATAACGTTGCGAAAGTGGGCAAATACAACGCCGGGCAGAAGATGATGTTCTGGAGCATCATGAGCATGATTTTTGTGCTGCTGGTGACCGGGGTGATTATCTGGCGTCCGTACTTTGCGCACTATTTCCCGATTCAGGTGATTCGTTATGCGCTGCTGATCCACGCGACGTCGGCCATTATTCTGATCCACGCCATCCTGATCCATATGTATATGGCGTTCTGGGTGAAAGGATCGATTAAAGGGATGATTGAAGGAAAGGTGAGCCGCCGCTGGGCGCAGAAACACCATCCACGCTGGTACCGTGATGTTGAACGTCTTGAAGCGAAACAAGACAGTACGGAAGGTATAAAGTAAGCCCTGCGCCGTCGGCGTTGACCGACGGCGCTTCGCTTGCGTGGGCCATTAACGCGTCAATACAGCAGACTCCCGGCCATATCAGAACCGCTCGTCAACATAGCGGAACGGATATTTTGTAGGTTTTACCTTGCCAATTTTTCGCTTCGGTAATTCAACGGGCTCAACGTGCATCGCTTTATAGGGGATCTGCGTGAGCAGGTGAGAGATAATATTCAGCCGCACACGTTTTTTATCTTCCGAGCGCGCCACAAACCACGGTGCCCATGCGGTGTCAGTGGCGGAAAACATCGCGTCTCGTGCCACGGTATATTCGTCCCACATGTTGAAAGACTTAATGTCCATCGGGGACAGTTTCCAGATTTTGCGTCCGTCGTTGATACGATCGCGCAGTCGGCGTTCCTGCTCTTTCGGCGTGACCTCAAGCCAGTACTTCACCAGGATGATCCCCGCATCGACCATTGCTTTCTCCATAACAGGCGTACCGTCGAGAAATTTTTCTACCTGCTCCGGGGTACAGAATCCCATGACCCGCTCGACGCCTGCACGGTTGTACCAGCTGCGGTCGAAAATGACGATCTCTCCCGCTGCAGGCAGGTGGGGAACGTAGCGCTGGAAATAGAGCTGGGTTTTCTCTTTCTCGGTGGGCGCGGGGAGTGCCACAACGCGAAATACGCGCGGGCTGACACGCTCGGTTATCGCTTTGATGGTTCCGCCTTTACCGGCTCCGTCACGCCCTTCGAACACAATACACACTTTCAAACCTTTAGCGACCACCCACTGCTGAAGCTTAACCAGTTCAACATGAAGACGGCGCAACTCTTGCTCATACACTTTTGTTTTCAGGGGGGCATTTTTAACGACATCAGCAACGACACTGGCTTTCTTCTTACTGACCATAATTGTCATCCTCTTGTTGTCCTGCCGCGGGGAAGGAGCTGTATTTGAAGTGTAATCTATCTGTATTAATGGATTAACGTGTCAGAGAGGCGATTTGAACTGGCTCACCATACAAGATTATTCAATAATGGCTGTTGCGAACGTTTAACAAGTGGTTGTTGTATGAAAAAGACAATTTTTTCGTTGGCACTTGGCACATTTGGCCTGGGGATGGCTGAATTTGGCATTATGGGTGTGTTGACGGAACTGGCGCATGATACCGGGATTTCAATTCCCTCCGCCGGGAATATGATTTCGTTTTACGCCTTCGGTGTCGTAATAGGTGCGCCGGTTGTGGCGCTGTTTTCCAGTAAGTTCTCACTAAAATCGACGCTGCTGTTCCTGGTGGCCATGTGCGCGGTCGGAAATGCGATTTTTACCTTCTCATCATCGTATCTCTGGCTGGCAACAGGACGTTTGATTTCGGGTTTTCCGCACGGAGCCATTTTTGGCGTCGGGGCGATCATTCTTTCCAAAATTGCACCGCCGGGTAAGGTAACGGTCGCCGTTGCGGGCATGATTGCCGGTATGACCGTAGCCAATCTGGTGGGTGTTCCGCTGGGGACGTGGCTGGGGCATGAGTTCAACTGGCGCTATACCTTTATGCTGATTGCCATATTTGATGCGCTGGTGATCTTTTCGGTGCTGATGTGGGTGCCGAAAATTCACGATAAATCAGAAACCAAATTGACCGAGCAGTTCCATTTTCTGACGAAACCGGAACCCTGGCTGATTTTCGCCGCCACCATGTTTGGCAATGCCGGTGTGTTTGCGTGGTTCAGTTTCGTTAAGCCGTTTATGGTTAACGTCTCTGGTTTCTCCGAAGGGGTGATGACCGTCATTATGATGCTGATGGGCCTCGGGATGGTGCTGGGTAACCTGCTGAGCGGCAAATTGTCTGGCCGTTTTAGCCCACTGCGCATTGCGGCAACGACCGATCTGGTGATTGTGGCCTCACTGTTGTCGCTTTTCGCCTTTGGCGAACAGAAAACCGCCTCACTGGTGATGGGGTTTATCTGCTGCGCCGGGCTGTTTGCACTCTCCGCACCGCTGCAAATTTTGCTACTGCAAAATGCCAAAGGGGGCGAGATGCTGGGAGCTGCCGGGGGACAGATGGCGTTTAATCTGGGCAGTGCGATTGGCGCGTATTTTGGCGGGATGATGATTACGCTCGGATATAGCTGGAGTTATATCACGTTACCGGCGGCCATTTTGTCTTTCTCCGCCATGACTTCGCTGTTGATTTACGGCCATTTGAGCGCCAGAAAACGTCAGGCCAACGCGCGTGCGCTAGCCTGATCTGGCCCGGCGGAGACTGCCGCCGGGCGCAGACGTTAAAGCTGTGCTTCTATTGCCTCAATCTCTTTACGCCATTGCGCCTGCAGCTGCGGCTTTTGATGTTTCGGCTTACGCGCGACATCCTCCGCAAGCAGCGTTTCCAGTGCAATCAGCCGTTCAAGCAGATCGTCCGACAGTGCCGGGGCGTTTTCCACCGGCGGTGATGACTCAGCCTGGTATGTCAGGCCTGCACTTTCACGCAGCCTTTCGAATACGGCTTCGGCATCATGCCACTCGCTCAGCATGCCATCCTCAATCAACCAGAAGCGGTTACAGCTTTGGCTAATCAACTGACGATCGTGGCTGACCAGCAGCACACCACCTTCAAACTGTTGCAGAGTGTCGGCCAGCGCTTCTTTGCCCTCCATATCCAGATGGTTGGTCGGTTCATCCAGCATCAGCAGGCTATAACGGGCAAGCGTCAGCCCAACAAACAGCAGGCGAGAACGCTCGCCGCCGCTGAGCGTGTTGACCTTTTGTCCGTGACGCGCCCACGGGAACCCGGCACCGATCAGCGCCATCTTGCGATTCTGCGGATCGGGTGCAAAAGGCTCCAGTGCATCAAACAGCGAGGTATCGTCCGGCAGCTGGTTCAGCGTCTGATCGTAATAACCTGGCGAGACACGCGGATGGATTTTCAGCCTGGCGTCCGTTAGCGCATCGGTAAAATGTCGCCAGATAAGTTTCATCAACGACGATTTACCGCAGCCGTTACGCCCGACGATCGCCACCCGATCGCCACTTTTCAGCCTGGCAATGTCGACATTAAACAGATCCGGTAGCCCAGGAGCGGGCGGAACACCGAGACGTTCCATCTCCAGCAGACGGTCGGCCCGCAGCGCGTCGCCCCGCAGGGTTAATGTCCACTGACTGCCTACGGTGACTTCCGTCTGGTTCTCTTTCAGCCGCTCGACCTGTTTTTCCATCTGTTTGGCTTTGCGGGCCAGATCTTCGTTGTCGTAGACCTTGCCCCAGGTTGCCAGCCGTTTGGCGCTGGTCGTGATGCGGTCGATTTCCTTTTGTTCAGCCTTATGGCGTTGCGCATCGCTTTCGTCTTTTGCGACCAGCGCCTTGCGCGCCGCCGAGCAGGGAAGCGCAAAGTAGTGCAGCGTCTTATCGCGCAGGATCCAGCTACCGTTAGTGACGGCGTCCAGCAGTTGTCTGTCGTGCGAGACCAGCACAAAGCTGCCAGACCAGTTCTGTAAAAACTGTTCCAGCCAGAGCATCGTTGGCAAATCGAGGTGGTTGCTCGGCTCATCAAGCAGGAGCAGATCGGGATCGCTAATAAGCGCCCTCGCCAGCAGCAGACGCGTGTGCTGGCCGCCGCTGAGCGTGGCGGAATGCAGAGCCATATCCTGCGGCGTGAAGCCCATACTCGCCAACAGTGTTTCTGCTTTCCAGCGCAGGCTGTCACGTTCAGCAGAGGGCAGTTGTGCCAGCACGGCATCGAGCATGGTCAGTGGATAAATGGTGTCCGGCAGATGTTGCTCAACGCGCGCCATCAGGCAGTGCCCGGCCAGCGCCACCGTTCCGGCAGCAGGCGAGTTTGTGCCGTCCAGGATCTTTAACAGCGTACTTTTACCGCAGCCGTTATCACCCAGCAGACCAATGCGGTCGCCTTTTTTCAGCGTAAAGGAGAGGGCGTCGAAGAGCGTGCCAAACGCCGTATCAACACGTAAAGATTGTGCAGTGAGTAAAGTGCTCATTATTGCTTACCCAGGAGTTACAGGCATGTTTATGCCTCGTCAAACATCGCTGACGATAACTCAGTAAGCCCGAGAGAAGGGATTTCAGGGGTTGGTGTCTTCGCTCAAGCCGAAGTTATCGCAGCACGATATCGATAACGCCTGAGCAGGTGCGATCACCAAGTGTATGTGAAACATTGAAAATTTCACAGTACAGCATAATTGGCCTCCTTATATATTCAGTGGGTTAATGGATGAAAGGAGTGTAGCGGGGGAAAGAGGATTTAGCCAGAGGGAGAAGGCCAGACGGTGCAGTCTGGTGCCCTCACTCCAACCCTCTCCCACAGGGGAGGAAGTCAAAAAAATTGAACAAAGAGTGAGATAATTTAAGTATAAACACGTTGATTTCAATTCCGGTGTTAGAGATTTCAGAAGATGAAGCATATATAGGCGAACGATTTCTTAGTTTTGATGAACTGGCTTTTCTGTTGAAAGAAACTCAGAATGTTTTTTCATCCCGATGTAGCTGTTTTCATACAGCTAATCTTTTTCTGCGGGGGGCAGTGTCCTTGTGAAATACTGGTTTTGCAAAAAATAAGCGCTTTTTAAATGGGAAAATAAACCACATGAGTTAATGAAGTTCTAAATCAGTTATTCAACAGTAATCATCATCACCAAGAATGATATGCAACATATAATTCCTGGTGATGATAATTTAATTTTTCGTTACTTTTCCCCACGCAATAAATGTGATCCACCCCTCAATTCTCTTATGTAAAATGTATATTATCTTACAGTTAAAATGGCACTTAATTATTAGCGGCTCAGCTAACGGGAATTGAATACATGGAGAATGTCAAATTTAAATAATACTGTTAATTAAGGATGATATCATGGCGAGAGGATATTTTTTGACTGTGGGCTGTCAAACAACATGTGGTGGCTCAATCATTACAGGTTATGCGGGACATTCATTATCAGGGCAACGTACAGCCAGAAATGGAGATAAATACATATGTGGAGTTGATAAACAAGTTCATACCATTTTGGGCGGAATTCCGTTCTATTCTATAGATGGTGTAGCAGCAGCAGGTACTTTGCATAGTCGGGGAAGTTGTGATTGTAAATGTGAATTTATCCCCTCTGATTATTCGATGTCCTATGGTGATGAGCCTGTATCCAGACCTCAAAGACTTCAATCGTCCATACCAACCCCGATAGCACCAAAACCGACGTCAGAACCAACTTTCTCTCCTCAGCCACCAGCAGCCACACCTCCAAAACCAATTTCCCCTGTGCCAATGAAAGAGAAAGAACAGCGCGAATCAGTAGATGCCGGGTATTGTATACTCCCATATGGAAGCCACACCCGAGCATATGACCCCTATCTGTTTCTAAATCCACCAAATGGCGTGCGCGAACTGTATCTTTCATTGAACGGTGAAGATAAACAGTATAAAGCCGGTTCTATCCTGCTCATTGTTGACCCGGAGAAGCAGGACGAGAAACAAATAGCGCACTTGCAAGCTGCGAAGGAACGAATTGATACAGCCCTGGCCCCGCTTTCACATCAGCAAGCGCGATTTCTGTTTAAAAATAAAGATACCATTGAAATGTTTGCAGCCGCTGCCAGTAAAACCAGCGAAATTTACGGGTACTCAGGACAGGTCACAGAAGCAGCAAAGGGATATTTCCAGCAGGTTGAAAATATCCTTGTCAGTATCGAGAAATCCTATCAAAACCACTACATCACCAGCGGCGCGTTGATCAGTGAGCAGTTTTACGTTGAGCGCCGTCAGTTGCTTGGTCAGCTTGATAGCGTCCTTAAAATGTTCTCAAAGCACCGTTTCATGTTCAATGAATATACCGACCTCAAAAAATCACTTGGACTCTCAACCCATGCAATTACCCATCGCTGGAATGAAACAGGGGTAAGCGATATCGAAGGTTATGCGACTCACATCGAGAAGCTGGCGAAGTATGTCAAGTTAATGGAAACTGCCGGGAAGATTGGCGTTGGCCTGGCTGCATTAGATACAGCATCGAAAATTACAGAAGCCTGTGCCCTGGGCAAAGATTGTGCTAAAACTGCCTTTACATCTATTGGGGAATTTTCCGGTAGCCTGGCTGGAGGATACATAGCTGAACAAATAGTAGAAAGAGGGGCATCAGGAGCAATATGCTCCCTTGTGTTAGGTGCAGCTACGTTTGAAGCTGGAGGTGCAGGGGCTTTACTCTGTACTATTGGTGTTGCAGGGGGTATAGGTTGGGGGAGTGAGGCGGTTTTATCCTCTGATGGAGAAAAATTAGGCAAACGACTTTATGAGATCACAAACGATGATTAAAGTAAGCGATTTGATATTTATCACCTTCAGTTTACTAGGCTTTTTTCTTATTTGTTGTAGTTTTATCTTATCTGCATTGAATCGGAAAAGATATGACGAAATTTGTATTTTATATAAAGAAAAACACGGTAGTTTGCCAGAGGCTATTACGCTTTTCAAAGACTCTGATAAAAACATGTTGAATATACTATATTTTAATTATGGATATGCAGTAAAAAGACAATTTATAATGATGCCAATCTTAAGTAATAAGAATTCAATTCACATGCCAGATGTTGATAAAGAATTTATCCGTGGATTACCCAAACATCTTATTAGACCATTCTTAATAGAGCATTATCTTGCAATAATTGGAGCAATTCTTATAGTTGTGGGTTTGGCTTTAATGAAAATTATTCATCATATTAACCTATGAATATATTGAAAATATCTCTAAAATAATAAAAACAAGCCCTTGGTGGGCTTGTTTTTATCCTAAAAAGTATCATTCCCTCAACAAATATCACTCATTCTGATAATTTACTTATTGAACTCTGTCACGAACATTAAATTGGATGTCTATATTCTAATTATTGAAATGTTTGAACGTTTCAAGAGAGATTAATCTACATAAATAAGGATATATTGATGGTAAACAGGGTTCATTGCCGTGTTGATGATCGACTCATTCACGGACGTAAGATGCCCCCACAAATGGCGACATTTGCAATTCTTATGCAAGCCATAGCGCAGCGGCGATTTTCTTGCCGGGAGCCCGGGTTGCCAGGGCGGTGGCGGTGAACCGCCCTGGCACGTTCACCTGTGTCGTCGTTACAGAGCAGCAATCAACATAAAGTGAACGGAATGACCACCGCTGCCTTATGTTCCCCCTCACCCCAGCCCTCTCCCTCAAGGGAGAGGGGGTATTCTGTGCCAATCTGTAATTTGTGGGGAACCCGGAGAGAGGGCCGTCCGTAACCGTAGTTAAATCGAGGTACGACGATAGCTGCGGTATTCCGGCATCCAGAAGTTATCATCAATGGCTTGCTGCAATGCATCGGCAGAGGTTTTGATTGCCACACCTTGCTGTTGCGCCATCTTGCCTACTGCAAACGCAATAGCGCGAGACACTTTGTGGATGTCCTTCAGCTCCGGCAATACCAGACCTTCACCGTTGTTAACCAACGGAGAGTATTTCGCCAGCGTTTCACTCGCGGACATCAGCATTTCGTCGGTAATGCGTGACGCCCCGGAAGCGATAACACCCAGTCCAATACCCGGGAAGATATAGGAGTTGTTGCACTGGGCAATGGGGTAGGTCTTGTCTTTCCACACCACCGGATCAAACGGACTGCCGGTGGCAACCAGCGCGTTACCTTCGGTCCAGGCGATGATGTCCTGCGGCGTGGCTTCCACGCGGGAGGTTGGGTTAGACAGCGGCATCACGATAGGGCGTTCGCAGTGCTTGTGCATTTCGCGAATAATCTCTTCGGTGAAGAGACCGGTCTGCCCGGAAACGCCGATCAGAATATCCGGCTTCACGTTGCGCACCACGTCCAGCAGGGAGAGCACCTCGTTGTCGGTATCCCAGTTTTTCAGGTTGTCGCGCTTTTGCACCAGCTTAGTCTGGAACGGCAGCAGATTTGGCATGCCGTCGGTCAACAGACCGAAACGGTCAACCATAAAGACGCGGGAGCGGGCCAGTTCTTCGCTCAGGCCTTCGCGCTGCGTCTGGGCAATAATCTGCTCGGCAATACCGCAACCCGCAGAGCCTGCACCGAGGAAGACGATTTTTTGGTAGCTCAACTGGCTACCTGCCGCACGGCTGGCAGCGATCAGCGTACCGACCGTCACGGCTGCAGTGCCCTGGATATCGTCATTGAACGAGCAGATCTCATCGCGATAGCGGTTCAGCAGCGGCATCGCGTTCTTCTGCGCAAAGTCTTCAAACTGCAGCAACACGTCTGGCCAGCGCTGTTTCACGGCCTGAATGAAATCGTCGACAAACTGATAGTACTCGTCGTCGGTAATACGCGGATGACGCCAGCCCATGTACAGCGGATCGTTCAGCAACTGTTGGTTGTTCGTGCCAACATCCAGTACCACTGGCAGGGTGTACGCCGGGCTGATACCGCCGCAGGCGGTGTAGAGGGAAAGCTTACCGATGGGGATCCCCATCCCGCCAATGCCCTGGTCACCGAGACCCAGAATACGTTCGCCGTCAGTCACCACGATCACTTTAATGTTGTGATTTGGCACGTTCTGCAGAATATCGTCCATGTTGTGACGGTTCTGATAAGAGATGAACACGCCACGGGAACGACGATAAATCTCAGAGAAACGCTCACAGGCCGCACCGACCGTCGGGGTGTAGATCACCGGCATCATCTCTTCGAGATGGTTTTGCACCAGGCGGTAGAAGAGGGTTTCGTTGGTGTCCTGGATGTTACGCAGGTAGATGTGCTTATCGATTTCAGTTTTGAAACCCTGATACTGGATCCAGGCTCGTTCTGCCTGTTCTTCGATGGTTTCAACCACTTCTGGCAGCAGGCCAAGCAGGTTAAAGCTGCTGCGCTCTTCCATGCTAAAGGCACTGCCTTTGTTCAGCAGGGGGAATTCAAGTAAAACCGGCCCGGCATACGGGATATATAAGGAACGATGTTTTTTCAGTTTGTTGTCCATGTCACTCACTCTTTTTTTGAAGATCCGTCCCTGACACTGCTGTTTGTCATCTTTCTGGCCTGTGCTGCGGGGTTCGGTCGGGAGGTATTATAAAGGAGCTAAATGTTAATTACCGCAACACATAAAAAAAACACCATCGGTTTTGCCGATGGTGTTGCAGATCTTTTACTGGAACTTACTTGCCTGCGTGGCGTTTTCTGCCGGTAGCGTGGGTGACCTGCGTTTCGATGTCGCCCTCAATCACCACTTTGCGCTGGTTTGAAAGCTTGTAGTTCAGCCCCAGAATATGGCGTGCCTGACGGTTCGATTTCATGTTAACTCCTCAATCCTGTTGATAGTTTTAAGGACAAGTTCACTTTCGTGAACGAAATGTAACCCCTTAGGTTGCCCATCAAGCGTAGCAGGTTTTCAGCTTACCATTTCATTTCACCGGTATTCACTTTGGCGCTCAGCTCCAGCGAGCTGGCTTCAGCAAGGTTAGGCCACTGTTTTTTCATGCTGGCGATCACCCCTGCAGAATCTTTATGTTCAGCCAGCGCGTGTTCGAACTGCTGCAGATACTGGCGGGTAAAGTCGATAGCGCCGGTTCCTGCCGGAGGTGTACCGAGATAATGGCCCGGGATCACGCGCTCTGGCTGGTGGGCTGCCATGTCATCCAGCGTTTGCTGCCACTGCTTGCGGCTTGCCTGGGTCTGGGTATCCGCCGTCCAGACGTGAATACCCCAGGAGACGCCGGTGCCGCCGAGGATTGTTTTTGCCGACGGGATCCACACGTATGCGGCGTAGCTGTTCGCCTGTTCGATATCAATTTTCTCGCCATCAACCATGAACGTTGTGGAGGCCAGAACCTGCGGCACAACCAGCTCCGTTGGCGCACCGTCTTTCATCTGCGGTCCCCAGAATGCGAGTTTGGCGTCTTTGGTGGCCTTGATGTGGTCAACCACCGGCTGAGTGGCCACGACTTTGGCATTCGGGAACGCTTTGACCAGTGGCTGCAGGCCAAAATAAAAATCTGGATCGCCGGAGGTGATCACAATCTTATTCAGCGTTTTACCGCTGTGGCGGATTTTTTCCACCAGCGCTTCACCATCCTTTACGCTGAACTGCGCGTCAAACAGAACGGCTTCTTTCGGCCCGGAAACCAGCGTGGAAGAGACAGCAAAAATGCCTTTCTCCTGTGGGTTATAGGTATCAATGGTTAACGGTGCAGCAAAAACGGCTGGGGTAAAAAGGGTACACAGCACTGCAAGGCGGGTGATTTTCATTCTGTTGTCTCTGTTCTTCAGGAAAGTCTCTATTGTACCGATCTCTTCATTTGCCAGAATTCCTGAAACAAGACATGCTTTGTTTCATAAATCGAGCAAATGGAGCTTTATATGGATCGCGTTATTGCCGCTCAGGTCTACAACCGTATTTGTGAGCTGGGGAGTTTGAGTGCCGCCGCGCGTGCGCTGGGGATCTCCCGTCCAATGGTCAGTCGCTATCTGGAACAAATGGAAAAGTGGGCGGGGACGCGGCTGGTCAACCGCTCGACGCGCAAGCTGACGCTGACCGCCGCAGGGGAAAAAGTGCTGCAAAAAACACGCACGCTTTCACAAATCTCGCAGGAAATTGAAGATCAGTCGGCGAAAGATTTACCCTCCGGCACGCTGCGGGTGGCCTGCGCGCATTTTACTGCCATGCATATGATTGCCCCGGTGCTGCCCGGTCTGCTTTCCAGATACCCGCAGTTGCGTGTAGAGCTGGATGTGAATAACCATCCGGTAAGCCTGGTGGGCGAGCGTATTGATGTGGCGATTCGCATCACCGATAACCCGGAACCCGGCATGATTGCCCGCAGGCTGGGGGAGTGCCGCTCCGTTTTGTGTGCCTCACCTGCGTATCTGGCAACGCACGGTATCCCCGACAGTGCTGACGATCTGGCGCAACATAATTGCCTGCATTACAGCTTTTTTGCCGGACAGTCCTGGCATTTCCTGACGCCGGAGGGCGAGAACCTGAGCGTGGCCGTGAGTGGCAATCTCAGCGCCAGTATCTCGTCGTTATTGATGGAGGCGGCGGTGAATCACTGCGGGATAGCCATGCTCCCGGAACGGGAAGCACAGACTGCACTTGAACGAGGGGAACTGGTGCCCGTGCTGACGACGTTAAGACCTAAGTCCCTTGCTATTTATGGTATTTATCAATCCCGTGAATATCAGCCCGCCGCGCTGCGCGTATTTCTTGACGAACTGGCCCGTAACCTGGCGGATCCATGAGGGGCGACTCTCATCAAGCGCCGGGTGTAAGCCCGGCAGGGAATACCTCTCCAAGCCATGCAATAAACACCCTCAGGCGATGCGTCAGGTGCCGGTTCTGCGGATAGACCACATGAAAAGGGTATGCCTTCGGACGCCAGTCATGAAGGATCTCAACCAATGTTCCTGCGGTTAAGTGGTGCTGGATTGAGTAACCAAACGTCTGAATAATGCCTAACCCCGCCACCGCCGCAGCCAGGTGGGCATTACTTTCGTTCACGCCAAGATAGTGTGGTACACGGATCTCCTGTTCTTCGCCATTTTCTCTGAAGCGAAAAGGAAAAGCGCGTCCTGTCACAGGTGAAAGGTAGCTAACGAGCTTATGACCGTTGCGTAGCTCCTGTGGATAAGCCGGAACGCCGTGATTTTTCAGATATTCCAGTGTTGCACAGGTGACCATTTCGGCGTCACCAATGTGTCGGGCAATAAGGGTTGAGTCATCAAGGGGACCTCCACGGATCACGCAGTCCACATTACCGCTGATCAAATCAACGGGGCGGTCGGCCACGCCGAGATCAATGCGGATATCCGG
This sequence comes from Enterobacter sp. LM3, assembly GCF_046622475.1. Classification (NCBI taxonomy): domain Bacteria; kingdom Pseudomonadati; phylum Pseudomonadota; class Gammaproteobacteria; order Enterobacterales; family Enterobacteriaceae; genus Enterobacter; species Enterobacter sp. LM3. The sequence goes on from NZ_JBJURN010000008.1 coordinate 57,227, forward strand.
ATAACGCTGCATAAAGTCCGGGAGCAGAGGGATCAACACATCACGGGCGGTTGAGCCACCAACATCAACGCGCAAATGACCTTTTGGTGTACTGCGCGATACGCGAAACGAGGTATCAATTTCCTCGATGTCAATCAGCACGCGCAGCGCTTTTTCATAGTATTCCGCGCCCTCCGTCGTCGTGACCACGCGGCGGGTGGTTCGGTGTAATAGCCTTATCTCCAGATGAATTTCAAGCGATTTCACCAGTTTGCTCAGGGTGGCTATCGGCATGTTCAGGGAATCTGCTGCCCGGGTAAAACTCCCGGATTCCACTACGCGTGTAAACGCGCGCATCGCCATTAACTGATCCACGCTTTTCCCCTCTGATTATTTCTATGTGTAAATAGTCATTTTCATTTTTGCCCATTTTTCGCTAATCCCGCAAGGGATAAAGTCTGTTCAACGCAAGCGACAGTTCGCTTGCATCTTAAATCACGTAACAGAAGGTGAATGACATGAACACGACTTTCTCAGGCAAAATCGCACTGGTCACGGGGGGTAGCACAGGTATTGGTCTTGCCACGGCGCAGGAGCTGGCGGCACAGGGTGCGAAGGTATACATCACCGGGCGTCGTCAGGCGGAGCTGGACGCGGCGGTGGCGGAAATTGGCTCGGCGGCGGTAGGTATTCGTGCGGATGTTGCTAAACTCTCCGATCTGGATCGGATCTATGCCCAGATAGCACAAGAAGAAGGGCGTCTTGATATTCTGTTCGCCAATGCGGGTGGTGGTGACATGCTGCCGCTGGGCGCAATCACCGAAGAGCAGTTTGACCGTATTTTTGGTACCAATGTCCGCGGCGTGCTGTTCACGGTACAAAAAGCGCTGCCTCTGTTATCAACCGGGTCGTCCATTATCCTGACCGGATCGACGGTTTCCATTAAGGGGACGGCGAACTTTAGCGTGTACAGTGCCAGTAAAGCCGCCGTGCGCAACTTTGCCCGTTCCTGGGCGCTGGATTTGCAGGGCCGTGGCATTCGCGTCAACGTCGTTAGCCCGGGTCCGGTCAAAACGCCGGGGCTTGGCGACCTGGTGGCGGAAGAACATCGTCAGGGGTTGTATGATGCTCTGGCTGCACAGGTACCACTGGGTCGTTTAGGTGCGCCGGGGGAAGTGGGTAAAGCGGTCGCGTTTCTGGCTTCGGATGCCGCGAGTTTTATCAATGCTACCGAGCTGTTTGTTGATGGCGGGATGGCGCAAATTTGAGGTGTGAGATCGCCGCCCTGGCGGCGATCTGCTTACATTAGACATTACGCCAGCAGCGTACCGTTCGGCCTTCGGTTGACGGTTGTAGTGTCTGTGGGCGTTCGCACCCCTGGGTTGCCAGCGGACAACGGTCACGGAAATAACACCCGACGGGCAGGTGACGGTTGCCGGGAAGTTCTGTTTTGCGCAATGCCAGCCCCTCATCCAGCGGTTCGCCGGTTCTGGGGACGGAATCAAGCAGTAACCGGGTATAAGGATGGCGGGGCCTGACCAGTACCTGCGCGGCGGTTCCCAGCTCCACAATCTGCCCCAGATACATTACCGCCACGCGATCGCTCATGTGCCGGACGACCGAAACGTTATGAGAGATCAGGACATAGGTCAGGTTGCGCTGTTGTTGCAGTTTCACCAGTAAATTCAGGATCTGCGCCTGCACGGAGATATCCAGCGCGCTGGTCGGCTCATCCAGCACGATGATGTCCGGGTCGGACGAGAGCGCCCGGGCAATGGCGATACGCTGACGCTGTCCGCCGGAAAAGGCATGTGGCAGGCGGTCAAGGTACTCCGGTCGAATGCCCACCTGCTGCGCCAGGTCTTCCGCCAGCTGACGACGTTCACGTTCACTGCTGCGTTTTTGCACCCACACCGGCTCGGTGATGATGCGCCAGACGGGCAGACGCGGGTCGAGCGAGGAGAGCGGATCCTGAAACACCATCTGCATACCGCCTGCGGAGTTTGTCCGCTGGCATGCCCCGGTGCTCGGTTTGAGCATTCCCATCAGCAGCTGTGCCAGGGTGCTTTTTCCGCAGCCAGATTCCCCCACAATGCCCAGCGTTTCGCCCCGGCGGATCTGCAAATCCATTCCGTTGAGCGCATGTACCTGCTCCGTTACGCGGCCCAGCCAGTTTTTACGCGCAGGGAAGTTCACGTGTACACTATCCAGTTCCAGCAAGACATCAGACATGGTGTTTCTCCTGTTGCGGGTACCAGCAGGCAGCCCGCTGGCCTTCTGCACCATTGGGCATTAAGCGCGGTGTTTCACCACATTTCGCCCCAGCGGCGAAACAGCGCTCGCGAAAAGCACACCCACGTGGCAACTGGCTGAGATTGGGTACCGTACCGGGGATCGCCGGTAGCATTTCGCGTGGTTCGCCGTTTTCCGGTGCGCACTGCAGCAGACCGATGGAATAAGGATGAACGGGATGCTGGATCAGCGTCTGCGTGGTGCCGCTTTCGATCACACTGCCCGCGTACATGACGTACATCCGGTCGCAGAGCTGTGAGACCACGGCCATATCATGGCTGATAAACAGCACAGACGTGCCGCTGGCACGTGCTTTATGTTTCAATAATCGCAGTACCTGAAGTTGCACTGTCACATCCAGGGCGGTTGTCGGTTCGTCGGCGATGATAAGCTCCGGCTCGCAGGAGAAGGCCAGGGCGATCATGACCCGCTGGCGCATGCCGCCGGAAAGTTCGAACGGATAGCGATCCATCACCTCCGTTGCATCCGGAATTTGCATCTCTTCCAGCAGGGTAATCGCTTTTTGCTGCGCCTCGCTGCGGGTGAGTGGCTGATGCTGGCGGATCACTTCAACCATCTGTTTGCCAATTCGTCGCGTTGGGTTCAGTGCCGTCATCGGTTCCTGAAAAATCATCGCCACTTTTGCGCCGCGCCACTGGCGAAGCTGTTTTTCTGACGCATTCAGCACATCTTCGCCGAGCAATTTCACCTGCCCGTGATGAACCCGGTAGCTGCCTTCCGGTAACAGACGCATTGCCAGCATCGCTGTGACCGATTTTCCCGAGCCGGATTCGCCAACCACACCGACAATTTCGCCCCGGGCGATCTCCAGTGAGACGTTGTTGAGCGCATGGACTTCACCACGAAAAACCGGGAAGCTCAGGTGCAAATCTTCAATGGATAATACGGTTCCACTCATGACGGTTTCCCTCCCGATTTCGGATCAAGCAGGTCGCGGATGCCATCACCAAACAGATTAAAACCGACGGCAGTGATCAGGATCGCCGCCCCCGGAAAGGCGCAATACCACCACTGATCGAGCACATAGTTACGGCCCACGGCCACCATTGCCCCCCATTCGGCGGTGGGCTGTTGCGCCCCCAGGCCGATAAACCCCAGCGTGGCGGCCATCAGAATGGCACTACCGATGTCCAGCGAGGCCTGCACAATCAACGGCGGCAGCGCGTTGCGCAGGATATGCCAGCTGATCAAATGCCAGCGCGATGCACCAAAGGTACGGGCGGCCTGTACATAGGTAAACTGACGGACGATCAGCGTTTGCCCGCGGGCCAGGCGCACGTAAAACGGAATACGCACAATCGCAATCGCCAGCATGGCGTTAAACAGGCTCGGGCCAAGTGCCGCCGCCAGCGCCATTGTCAGCACCAGCGAGGGGATAGAGAGCATGATATCCATTACACGCATAATGATGGCGTCACCGCGTCCACCCAGCACGCCGGACAAGCACCCCAGCAGCGAGCCAATGCCCCCCGCGATAGCAACTACCGCCAGCCCGGCAGTGATGGACTGTTGGCTCCCCACCAGCACGCGGCTGAACAAATCGCGTCCTACTTCGTCGGTACCAAACCAGTGTAGTGCCGACGGAGCCTGCAGCCGGGCGGTCAGATCCAGGGCATTTGGGTCATGCGGCACAATCCACGGCGACGTGACCATCAGTAACAGCATCAGGATCATAATCACGCCACCAATCAGCGTGAGCGGGCTTTTACGCAGCATCCAGAACAGCTTTGCCCAGTCGATGCGCGGTTTGGTGGTTTTAACGGGGACGGGCGTTTCCTGAGTCAACATCATTCGGCACCTCCGCGCCCGATTCTCGGGTCAATCCACAGATAGAGCAGATCAACCACCAGATTGACTAACACATAAGCCAGCGAGACCACCACGGCGAAGCCCATTACCGCAGGGAAATCGAGCGCCTGAATGGAGGTCACTACCCACGCGCCCATACCCGGCCAGGCAAAGACGGTTTCGGTGAGCACGGCACCGTAGAGCAGATCCCCCAGTGCCAGTCCCAGTACGGTAATTGATGGGATCATTGCATTCGGTAACGCGTAGCACAGAACGATGTACCAGCCAGGCAAACCACTGGCGCGGGCGGTACGGATGTAATCCTCGCTGAGCTGTTCCAGCATGGCAGAGCGCACCTGGCGTGCCACAATCCCCAGGTGGACAAACGCCAGCGTCAGCGAGGGTAAAATCAGGTGTTGCAGGGCGTTAAAAAAGACCTCGCCGTTACCTTCCAGCAGGGCATCTATCAGATAAAAACCGGTGATGTGTGCAGGCGGGTCGAGCCAGTCGTCCAGCCGACCGCCGCCTGGCAGAATTTGCAGATGGCCGTAGAACAGCACAATCACCCCCAGCCCCAGCCAGAATGCGGGGGTGGAGATCCCGGTCATCGCCATCAGCCGCACCAGGTGATCCAGCCAGCGGTTACGGTACACCGCCGATAAGATCCCCAACGGTACACCAATCACCAGCGCCAGCAGCAGAGAGCAAAATGCCAGCTCCAGTGTGGCGGGGAAAAAGGCTTTCAAATCTTCCGCCACCGGTCGTCCGGTACGGATGGAGGTGCCCAAATCACCGTGTGCGAGGGCATCCACATAGCGACCAAACTGGATATACAGCGGCTGATCCAGCCCCAGTTGCTGGCGAATGCTTTGTACAATTTCGTCGCTGGCACGGTCACCGGCCAGCAGACGGGCCGGATCGCCGGGGATCATGTGTGAAATAATAAAAGTAATGATACAGACACCGGCCACCACCAGGAGTAACCCCCAGCAGCGCTGGCGCACAATGCTCCAGAACGTCATACACTTTCTCCCGGCGAGAACCGTTACTTGCTCATGGTGGCGATATTGAACACCTGCTCGAGCATCGGATTAAAGGTGAAGCCTTTGACCTCTTTGTTCATCGCCAGCTGGTAGTTCTTCTGGAACAGATAAACGTAGGCCGCCTCGTCGATCACAATCTTCTGGGCCTGTTGGTAGTCTTTGGTGCGTTCTGCCTGGTCGGTGGTTCTCAGGGCGGCCTGCAGCAGGGCGTCGACCTCTTTGTTGTCATAGAACGAACGGTTGCCCGGCAGACCTTTTTTGTCTGACTCGAACCAGTAGTTCATGAACATGTACGGGTCGGCGAAATCCGGGCTCCAGTTGCCGATGGCAATGTCGTAATCGCCTTTGCCTACGCGGTCACGCATGGTGGCGTTAGCCAGTTTCTCCAGTTTGACGCTGATCCCCAGTTTACCGAGGCTCGCCTGGGTAGAAAGGGCGATCGGCTCCCAGTTCGGATCGTTATCGGAGTAGAGGAACGTCAGGCTGGCGGGTTTGTCTTTTACGTTCTCCAGCGCCGCTTTGGCTTTGGTTTCGTCGAAGCTGTACTGCATGGCGGTGGCATCAAAGCCCCACATACCGTCAGGAATTGGGCCACGCATCTGTTTGCCGTTGCCGCTGAGAATACCGTTCACCATCCCCTGATAATCCGTCGCCCAGGAAACCGCCCGGCGCAAATCCACCTGGTTCATTGGCGCTTTGCTGTTGTTGAGATACAGGTAGGTCACGCGCAGGGATGGGTATTCCGCCACGGCCACTTTACCTTCCTGTTTCAGGGCTGAAAGCTGATCCACTGGCAGGGAGTCGGCAATGTCCAGATCGCCCCGGGAAAGCTGCAGGCGACGCGAAGCACTTTCACCAATGATCTTCACCGAGACGCGCTTAAAGTGTGGTTTATCGCCCGGCCAGTGCGGGTTAGGTACCAGTACCAGTTGCTGACCTTTCTGCCAGCTTTTCAACATAAACGGGCCGGAACCCGCGGTGTTTTGCGCCAGATAACCACGCGCATCATCGGCGGCATTGGCTTTCAATACCGCGGGGTTGATTATCGAGGCTCCGTCGTTTGCCAGCGTATAGAGGAACGGGGCAAACGGCTGGCTGAGGGTGAATTTCACCGTGTGGTCATCAACCGCATCTATTTTGAGATCTTTCGGAAACGCTTCCGACGGCCCCTGGCTGATTTTCAGCAGACGCTCGAACGAAAGTTTGACCGCCTCCGCGGTGACCGGCGAACCGTCGGAGAATTTTGCCTTGTCCGTCAGAGTGAAGGTCCACTCTTTCTGGTCATCGGATGCCTTCCAGCCTGTTGACAGATCGCCTTCCACTTCAGTCGTGCCCGGTTTGTATTTCACCAGACGTTGATAGGCGGGATAGGTCACCGTCCAGTCGTTGTTGTCGATAGTGACCGCCGGGTCGAGCGTTTGCGGATCGGCCGCTTTACCGATCACCAGCATATCTTTCGGGACAGCCGCCAGCGCGGCAGGTGCGCTCATTGCCAGCGTGGCGGCGATAAGCATGGTAAGCATTGTTGTTTTCATAGCCGTGCTCCAGTGTTAAAGGGATGTGTGCGTCAACGGGAAACAGTCAAAACGATCTTTAAGCAGGGGATAACGGGCCGCGTTCGGCAGCTCAAAATGCCACCATTCACTGCTGATCCCCACAAAGCCGCCGCCAAACATGATGGCGTTGAGTAGCAGGCGGTTGCGCTGGGCATGGGGAGGGACTGACGGATGATACGGGTGTGAACGGTCGTGCATTTCGTCAAACCCGGCCCCCATATCCAGCACAGTGTTGTGTTCATCCATCAGGGTGACATCGATGGCAGTCCCCCGGCTGTGGTTAGAGCCTGTCGCCACATCAACCACGTATTCGGGATCCGGGCAGGCATCCCAGAGTTGTGCCTGGGCCTGTTGTGGGCGGTAGGCGTCGTAGACCACCAGTTTTAACCCGGCCAGCGTCGCGATACTGATGGCTTTTGCCAGAGCAGTAACGGCATCGGTGTGCAGCAGGCACCGGGCTTCCTGATAAATTGGCCGGCCGGTAATGTTGTCGGCGGTGGCGTATTTCAGATCGATATGCAGCGAAGGAAAGGTTTTCGCCACATCAACCAGTTGACACTCTTCGGGCATAGCTCCGCTCCTTTAGCGTTCGAATTGACCAAACTCTTGTTGTAATTGTCGGTTTACCGCCAGACGGTCGGGAAGGGCATCACCCAATGCTTCCACCACGCCTGACAGCAGCAGGTTGAACAGACAACTCACAGGTGCCAGCGAATCCCAGAAATGGCCGGTATCGGTTTTCACCTGCAGTAAATCAATGGGGTAATCCCGCGCCCACGGGCACCAGATATCGGTGATTAGCACCATCGGGATCCCTTTTTCACTGGCGACCCGGCAATACTGCCGGGCAATGGCAGAGTAGGCGCGGGTATCCGTCAGCACGACGTAAGGATGCGAAAACCCCGAGTTCAGCGATTCGACCCAACTGCCGGATAACCCTTCGGAATAGCTCACGCGAGGGCGCAGATATTCCAGATGGCTGAAGAATGCGTTGGCGATCCCACGCGTAGACTGAATGCCCAACACAAATACGGCATCCGCATGCGTAAGCTGGTGAACGACCTGCTTAAAGGTATCGCTTTGCGCCAGCTGATAGGCATGGGTAATCGCATCCACCTCCAGCGACAGCGAGTGCTGAACGCGGTCTGACAGCGGTTGTTGCTGCTGCCAGGAGTCCAGGCGCTCGTTCATTCCCCAGGGCTGATACGGATCGCGCAGGCTTTTTTTGGCATCTTCCAGATTGCGGTAACCCAGCTTGCGCAGGAAGCGACCTACAGTGATCCCGCTGGTGCCCGTGGTCAGCGCCACGCTTTCCGCCGTTTCAAACGGGATCTGCGCGGCGTGAGCCAGCATCCAGCTTGCGACCCGCTTTTCGCTGGGGGTGAGCTGGCTAAAGGTTGCTTCGATACGGCTTAGCACTTCGGGTTTTGTCGTCATACCGCCTCGCTGTTAACAGGCTGTCAAACGCCGGATTTGTGTTACCTGATTAACAATGCATGACGCGTGCCATGTTCACAGAGCGTGTCACACCGCCTGCGCTGCAAAGTTAATGCAATATTTATTTAACCAATGATCAACATTTGTGCAGCGTAGTTCACTTTTGGTGCATTGTCTGACCAGGAGGGGCGGAATTTGGTGAATACGTCAGTGCCTTCACATTTTTGTTAGGATAGGGGCACGGTAAATCAGAAGGGGACGACTGAATTTTATGAACGATCAAAACAACACATTATGTCATTACACTGATTTAGCTGGGCTGATTGGTATCATTGGATCAGGTTCGTTTTGGGCCACTAACCTGGCTTTCATGAATGATAAGTCTGAATTAGTTCATGGCCTGGACTGCGCCAAAAAGGCCATCAGGTTTATGCAGCCATCGCCCTTATTTAGCGACTGGAGTCAGGATTTTACCGATGCGATCGATCGCATCAAAGAACGAGATATCAATGATATTTTTACGGTGAGTTTTTGCCGCAATCCTGATTTATTGAGTCAATGGCGGGGTTATGGAAAAGCACAGGGCGTATCGCTGGTGCTTGATCAGACCCTGTTGGTTAATCGATTTGAAGCGTTTATTAAACGCGAGAATACAAAGCCGGATAAGGGAATGAGGCTGGATCACTATTACATGATAAATGATAGTGTTACCTATAACCGACCAGAAGAAACGTTTGAGCTAAAAAACAAGCTCCAGAGCCACATCGACGGTTACGCGCAGTTTGTTGAAGAGGTGGGTACTGATGCGCCTGACCAGTTTGCCTACCTTCAGCATATGATTTCCCAGGTGGCTCCGTTCTTTAAGCACAGTGGGTTTAGCGAGGAAGAAGAGTACCGAATTGTTATCAGAACTCTATGTGGGGATAATAAAATAAAATTCAGAACTAACGATAAAATGATTATTCCATATATCCCGATTTTGCTCACCGGAGAAAATAAACTGCCATTACGAGAGATAAAAGTAGGGCCATGTGAAGATTTTACGTTAGTGCGAAAGGGCATCGAACTGTTACTCAACGTTAATGGCTACTCTGACGTCAAGATCACGCCATCAACCATCCCGTATCGGGGGTGATGGCGGTGCTGAATGATGCCTGTAAGAGGGCATCATTAAACGGTACCTTGCTTATGCGCAGTAAGGTAAGCACGGAACATCAGCACCAGTTGTCGCTCAGCTTCCACTCCCGCGCTGGCGGACATCACTCTCATACAGAATACCGGGACTGTTCCGAAAAGGACGGCCGCCATCGTCTGGGCAATCACATGACATTCGCTGAAATGACTATCACTGGCCGATGCCAGTAATTTCTCAATTGCCTGAACACTTTTTTGGACTGCGCCATCAAGCAATTTGCCGGCATCCAAATCTACCGCAATGTAATAGAGCGCGGGGGAAACCTCAGCATGCGTCATTATGGCCTCAAGGTAGGCCCTGACGACGACAGAAGCAATTTTATCTGACTCAGCATGCAAATTTTCATGGCAGGCATTTTCAACAATATGGGTAAGGGATATCAGATGTCGTTCCAGCAGGGCCAGCAGCAAGGATTGTTTGTTAGGAAAATACTGATACAACGTACCGACTGAAACACCTGTCCGCTCAGCAACACGTGTAGTGTTAAGACGTATTGGGCCTTCAGCTAACAAAACCTGAATGGTTGCCTCAAATATTGCGTCGACTGTCACGAGGGATCGCTCCTGACGCGGCATTCTGCGGCGCTTGAGCTGTTGGGATGAAACCTTAGCCATAAGCGAATCCAAAACATGAAGAATGATTCATATAATAATTTCCCGACGCCTTTCGCTCAATCCCCATCATGAGCTGAAGGGGAATATGAATATCAGGAGGCATATATGGGTAAGCTGGACGGGAAAGTTGCAGTAATAACTGGCGGCAGTGACGGTATCGGGCTTGCAACGGCTCAGCTGTTTAGTCAGGAAGGGGCGACAGTGGTGATCACTGGCCGGGATCAGTCCAGACTGGATTCAGCAGGTCTGCATTCTGGCGGTAAGATTGACAGGGTACGCAGTGATATTTCTGTTATGGCGGACATAGAGCACCTCTGTACCCATGTCAAAACGCACTATGGTCACGTTGACATCCTTTTCGCCAATGCTGGCGGTGGCCGACCGGGGCTGTTTACGCAAATTACCGAAGAAGACTTTGATTTTACGGTCACCACGAACTTTAAAGGCACCTTTTTTACAGTGCAAAAACTTATCCCCCTTATGAACCGGGGGAGTTCTGTCATTCTGACCACGTCGACGCTGAATCAGCAAGGCCAGCCGTATGTCAGCGTCTATTCGGCAACAAAAGCCGCCATTCGCTCATTAGCCAGATCGCTTGCGGCAGAACTTTCTGATTCTGGCATTCGTATTAACGCACTCTCACCGGGTCTTATTGATACTGACCAGGCCAGAAAAGTGGGTATGAGTGAAGAAATGATCGAACAATCGAATGCACATTTGCATACCCTGATACCAATGCATCGCAGTGGCACTGCGGATGAAATTGCCAGGGGCGCTCTTTTCCTGGCATCCGGAGATTCCTCATACATTACCGGGTCAGAACTGTGCGTTGACGGGGGATGGGCCCAGGTTTAGGTTTCCCCTTTGTGACACCTGTGCTTAAATAGCTAAAACGGTTTAATATAGTTTAGCTGAGAGGATGACATGGAAAAAATCTGGGTGCTTGGGGATGCGGTTGTGGATCTCCTGCCGGATGGTGAGGGCAAACTGCTGCAATGCCCCGGTGGCGCACCGGCAAACGTGGCGGTTGGCGTCGCCCGGTTAGGCGGAAAAAGCGCCTTTATCGGCAGAGTGGGTGACGATCCTTTTGGCCGCTTTATGCAGAAAACGTTAGCGGATGAACAGGTTGATGTGCAGTGGATGCGCCGCGATCCTGCACACCGCACCTCGACAGTGGTGGTTGACCTGGACGAACAGGGGGAACGCTCGTTTACGTTTATGGTGCGACCGAGCGCAGATCTGTTCCTGGCACCCGATGATATCCCACCATTTCAGGCCGGAGAGTGGCTGCATGTCTGCTCGATTGCCCTCAGCGCTGAACCCAGCCGTTCCGCGACACTCAAGGCGATGGCAGCCATCAGACAGGCGGGCGGTTTTGTCAGTTTCGACCCCAATATTCGCCCCGATCTCTGGCAGGACGATGATGAATTGCGCCACTGCCTTGAACAGGCACTGCTCAGCGCCGATGTGGTGAAACTCTCCGTCGAAGAACTTCAGTTTTTAACCGGAGATACGCGGGTGGAAGACGGGCTACTCGCGCTGATGCGTCACTGTCCGGCCAGCCTGGTGCTGGTGACACAGGGGAAAGAGGGGGTGCTTGCCTGGCACCAGGGCACGGTGACTCACTATCCGGTTACACCGGTGGAGTGCGTTGATACCACCGGCGCAGGTGATGCTTTCGTGGCAGGGCTTCTCTACGGTCTGGCCTCGTCCGGAGCCGCCGCCAGTGGTGCTCTTGCCCTGATCATAGGTTTAGCTCAGCGCTGCGGCGCACTTGCCACAACGGCCAAAGGGGCGATGACCGCTCTGCCATACCACCACGAACTGTAATTTCCCCCCACAGGCCGCCATCCGGTGGCCTGAATTGTTGCCTTGATCACACTTACTAAATCGGTTTAGCAAAAAACATTGCCGATCCAAAATTCAGCGGTTTAGTATCAGCAACCTAAACCGGTTTAGCAATTTAGCAAATATAAAAATCTTCCTTTAGGGATGCGCCAAAATGTATAAAAAACGCAAACTTGCCGTGATAATTGGCATGCTGGCCGGTAGTACCTCTGTTTTTGCCCAAACGGATATGACCTCAATCGAATCTCGTCTTGCCGCGCTCGAACAACGTCTTCAGGATGCGGAAAACCGCGCCCAGGTCGCTGAGAAACGCGCCACGGCCGCGGAACAAAAAACGCAACAGCTGGTGGCTGCTCAGCAGCAAGCGCAAACCACCACGCAGGAGGTGGCTCAACGTACCACCGTGCTGGAAAAGAAAGCCGACCAGAGCAGCGGGTTTGAGTTTCATGGTTATGCCCGTTCCGGTCTGCTGATGAACGATGCGGCATCGAGCAGCAAAAGCGGACCTTACCTGACTCCCGCCGGGGAAACCGGTGGCGCGGTTGGCCGCCTGGGGAACGAAGCGGATACTTACGTTGAGCTGAATGTGGAGCACAAACAAACGCTGGACAACGGTGCAACAACGCGCTTTAAGGCGATGCTGGCGGATGGCCAGAAAAACTATAACGACTGGACTGCCGATACCAGCGACCTCAATATTCGCCAGGCCTTTGCCGAGCTGGGCAATCTGCCTGATTTTACCGGTGCGCTGAAGGGCAGTACCTTCTGGGCGGGTAAACGTTTTGACCGCGATAACTTTGATATCCACTGGCTGGATTCCGACGTGGTATTCCTTGCCGGTACCGGTGGTGGTGTGTATGACGTGAAGTGGAACGATACGCTGCGCAGTAACTTCTCCATCTACGGGCGCAACTTCGGCAGCGAAGAGCAGATCGACAATAACGTTCGGAACTATATCCTCAGCATGAATCATTTCGCCGGGCCGTTCCAGCTGATGGTTAGCGGCTTGCGGGCAAAAGATAACAACGATCGTAAAGACAGCAATGGCGATTTCATTAAAACCGACGCGGCGAATAATGGTGTTCATGCCCTGGTGGGTCTGCACAATGACAGTTTCTACGGTCTGCGTGAAGGCGTAGCCAAAACCGCGCTGCTGTATGGTCATGGGCTGGGTGCGGAAGTGAAAAGCATTGGCTCTGATGGTGCGTTACTGTCTGACGCCAATACCTGGCGCTTTGCAAGTTACGGTGTCACGCCTCTGGGGGGAGGATGGCACATTGCGCCTGCGGTACTGGCTCAAAGCAGTAAAGATCGCTATGTCAAAGGTGACAGCTATGAATGGGTCACCCTTAACACCCGCCTGATTAAAGAGGTCACGCAGAATTTCGCCCTGGCGTTTGAGGGGAGCTATCAGTACATGGATTTAAACCCGGAAGGTTACAAAGATCGCAATGCGGTCAACGGAAGCTTCTACAAGCTGACTTTCGCTCCGACGTTAAAAGCGGGCAAGATTGGCGATTTCTTCAGCCGTCCGGAGTTGCGCCTGTTCGCCACCTGGATGGACTGGAGCAGCAAACTGGATAACTACGCCAGCAGTGATGCCTTTGGCAGCAGCGGTTTCAACGCTGGCGGGGAATGGAACTTTGGGGTTCAGATGGAAACCTGGTTTTAACCCTTCACGCTCCCGCACGGCGGGAGCGTTTCATACATCATAAAAATGAAGTCAGGCAGAGGTATCTATGGATTTTGACAATATCGCCCGTGAGCTTATTCCGCTGCTCGGCGGCAAAGAGAACATCGCCAGTGCGGCGCACTGCGCTACGCGTCTGCGTCTGGTGCTGGTCGACGATGCACTTGCCGATCAGCAGGCTATCGGTAAGGTTGAAGGGGTTAAGGGTTGTTTTCGTAACGCCGGTCAGATGCAGGTCATATTTGGCACCGGGGTGGTCAACAAGGTTTACGCGGCCTTTATTCAGGCGGCAGGGATCGGCGAGTCCAGCAAGTCCGAAGCGGCAGATTTGGCCGCGCGTAAGCTGAATCCGTTCCAGCGCGTTGCGCGTTTGCTCTCTAACATCTTTGTGCCGATCATTCCTGCGATTGTGGCGTCCGGTTTGCTGATGGGCCTGCTCGGGATGGTGAAAACCTACGGCTGGGTCAATGCGGATAACGCGATCTACATCATGCTGGATATGTGTAGCTCTGCGGCGTTTATCATTCTGCCAATCCTGATTGGTTTTACCGCCGCGCGTGAATTTGGGGGTAACCCCTATTTAGGAGCCACGCTGGGCGGTATTTTGACCCACCCGGCGCTGACGAATGCCTGGGGTGTGGCGTCTGGCTTCCATACCATGAACTTCTTCGGCCTTGAGATCGCCATGATTGGCTACCAGGGCACGGTATTCCCGGTGCTGCTGGCCGTCTGGTTTATGAGTATTGTTGAGAAACAGCTGCGCCGCGTGATCCCGGATGCATTAGACCTGATCCTGACGCCGTTCCTCACCGTCATTATCTCCGGCTTTATTGCCTTGCTGATTATCGGCCCGGCAGGGCGTGCGTTGGGTGACGGGATCTCCTTTATCCTGAGTACCTTAATTTCCCATGCGGGCTGGCTGGCAGGGTTGTTATTTGGTGGGCTCTACTCAGTGATTGTGATCACCGGTATTCACCACAGCTTCCACGCCATCGAAGCCGGTTTGCTGGGTAATCCGTCAATTGGTGTCAACTTCCTGCTGCCAATCTGGGCAATGGCGAACGTGGCGCAGGGCGGCGCGTGCCTGGCGGTGTGGTTCAAAACCAAAGATGCAAAAATCAAAGCCATTACCTTACCGTCGGCGTTCTCTGCCATGCTGGGGATTACTGAGGCGGCCATATTCGGTATCAACCTGCGCTTTGTGAAGCCGTTTATTGCGGCGTTGATTGGCGGTGCAGTGGGCGGTGCCTGGGTGGTATCGGTGCATGTTTATATGACGGCCGTTGGGTTGACCGCGATCCCGGGAATGGCGATAGTGCAGGCAAGCTCGCTGCTTAACTATATCATCGGCATGGTTATTGCCTTTGGCGTAGCGTTTACCGTCTCCCTGCTGCTGAAATATAAAACGGACTCTGAATAATGACGTTACCTTCTCGCTGGCCTGCCGTGCTGCAGGCCGTCATGAAAGGCCTGCCGCGCGCACTGGCTGACCGCCATTATCCCCAGTGGCACCCGGCACCCGTGACAGGGTTGATGAACGATCCGAACGGTTTTATCTGGTTTGCCGGGCGTTATCACCTGTTTTACCAGTGGAACCCGCTGAATTGCGATCACCGCTATAAATGCTGGGGACACTGGAGTTCTGAGGATCTGGTGCGCTGGCAGCATGAGCCGATGGCGCTAATGCCCGATGAAGAATATGACCGCAACGGGTGTTACTCCGGCAGCGCCGTGGATAACAACGGTGTGCTGACGCTGTGCTATACCGGCAACGTCAAATTTGATGACGGAAGCCGCACCGCCTGGCAGTGTCTGGCTGAACCAAATGAAGACGGAAGTTTTACCAAACGAGGCCCGGTGCTGCCGTTGCCGGAAGGCTATACCGGACACGTACGCGACCCGAAAGTCTGGCAACATGACGGGCAGTGGTACATGGTGCTCGGCGCACAGGATCTGGAAAAACGCGGCAAAGTGTTGCTGTTTACCTCTGCCGATTTGCACAACTGGCAGCCCTGCGGAGAGATCGCCGGTCATGGCATCAACGGTCTCGCTGATGCCGGATACATGTGGGAATGCCCGGATCTGTTTGCCCTCGACGGGACTCACGTTCTGATCTGCTGCCCGCAAGGGCTGACTCGTGAATCGCATCGCTATCTCAACACCTATCCGGCAACCTGGATGAGCGGGGCGTTTGACTATGAACGCGCCGCGTTTGAGCACGGTGATTTACACGAGCTGGATGCCGGTTTTGAATTTTATGCCCCACAAACGGCGCTTGCCGCAGACGGACGGCGGGTGCTGATTGGCTGGATGGGCGTACCGGACGGCGAAGAGATGTTGCAACCAACGCGCGCCCACGGCTGGATCCACCAGATGACCTGCCCACGTGAGCTGCGCTACCAGGATGGCAAACTGTGGCAAACCCCGGTTCGCGAACTGGAACAACTGCGTGAGGATGAGCATCACTGGCAGGGTGTTGCCAGCAATGCGCCGGTACTGGATGCAACACGTCTTGAATTCTGGCTAACCGCGTCATGCGTTGATGTGGATTTTGCCGGGGCGTTGCGGCTTAGGGTTGATGACAACGGGTTACGCCTGGAACGTGCCAGCCTGCAAAACGGTGAAATATTGACCCGCTACTGGCGGGGTGAGGTTCGCCATTTGCGCGTTCTGTGCGATCGCTCCAGCGTCGAAATTTTCATCAATCACGGTGAAGGCGTGATGAGCAGCCGCTATTTTCCTGACCATCCGGCGCAGGTGCGCTTCGAAGGTGCGTCCGACATCACATTACGGTACTGGTCGCTGCGCAGCTGCATGATAGAATAGTGGTTTTGGCAGCCGGATCTAAGTCGTTGTGAGAAAAACAAAACGCGTCACCATAAAAGACATCGCGGAGCTGGCGGGGGTATCAAAAGCCACCGCCAGTCTGGTACTGAATGGTCGCAGCAAAGAGCTTCGCGTGGCTGAAGAGACGCGTGAACGCGTGCTGGCGATTGCAAAAGAGCATCACTATCAGCCCAGCATTCACGCCCGTTCGCTGCGTGATAACCGCAGTCATACCATTGGTCTGGTGGTTCCGGAGATCACCAACTACGGTTTTGCCGTGTTTTCTCACGAACTGGAGACGCTGTGCCGCGAGGCTGGCGTCCAGTTGCTGATCTCCTGTAGTGATGAAAACCCAGGGCAGGAGACGGTGGTGGTCAATAACATGGTGGCACGCCAGGTCGACGGGTTGATTGTCGCCTCCAGCATGCTCAGTGATGCGGACTACCAGAAACTGAGCGAGCAGTTACCCGTCGTTCTCTTTGACCGCCATATGAACGACAGTTCGCTACCGCTGGTGATCACCGATTCCATTCCCCCAACGGCCGAACTGGTGGCCGACCTTGCGCGGCAGCATCCTGATGAGATCTATTTCCTCGGTGGGCAGCCACGGCTTTCCCCCACGCGCGACCGTCTTGAAGGGTTTAAGCAAGGGCTGCGTGATGCCAACGTCGAGCTTCGCCCGGAGTGGATCATTCACGGTAATTACCACCCCAGTTCCGGCTACGAAATGTTCGCCGAACTGTGCGCGCGCTTGGGGCGTCCGCCAAAAGCGCTGTTCACTGCCGCCTGTGGTTTGCTTGAAGGTGTGCTTCGCTACATGGGCCAGCACAACCTGCTGCAAAGTGATATGCGGCTGGCCAGCTTTGACGATCACTATCTCTATGATTCCCTCACCATTCCTATCGATACTGTCCGTCAGGACAACCGTCAACTGGCCTGGCACTGCTTTGATTTGATTGGCAAACTGATCGAAGGAGAAACGCCGGAACCACTGCAGCGGAAGTTGAGCGCGACGCTACAGCGACGTTATAAAACGACAGCGTAAAAGATGACCGGCTGGCTGGATACTTCAATAACTTTAATTAATTAAAGCTCTGGATCAGCCGATAACCATAGGGAATATATTCCCTGAGGTACTGTCTATGTCGTTGAAAAAATCTTCCCTGATTATTTTGTTCTCCTTACTGTTCTTCTTTGTTGCGAGCACCATCACCAGCGTTGGGCTCATCATTAAAAGTAATAATTCACTGGATAATGTGAATAAAGAAATTCAGGTTGTCCTGTCTATTATTGACCCCATCAACCATAGCCGTACGCTGCGCGTCCGGGTGATGGAGTATGTGAAGATGGTGGAGGCGGGGGATTCAACGGATCAGCCCGCGAAACTGGCGGCGGTTAAAGAGGCACTGACAAAAGCGGATCACGCCTTTGCCGCCTTTATGGCCGCACCGCGCCTGGCGGATGAAGCACCGCTGGTAAGTGCCTATGAAGAGGCCTGGAAAACGTATCGCAATCAGGGTCTGGAGCCGTTAATCAACGCGGCGCAAGCCCATGATGTGGCGCAATTCAATACGCTCATTTCACAGGTTTCTCAGCTGGATCGGAAGTATGAAATTGTGCTCGACCAGGTGCTGACCGTTCATCAGAAATATGCCAAGAGCCTGAATGAAGATGCGAGCAGCAACTTCGTTTCGGGTCTGGCTATTATCGCGGGCTTTGCCTTCCTGTTTGTGGTGGTGATCATCGCGGTCAGCCTGCTGATGAAGCGCTTTGTTTTTGCCCCGGTGAACCTGGCACGCGAGCACTGTAGCCAGATAGCGGCGGGTAAACTGAACATTGCTGTACCCGTTAAGGGGAATTCCGGTAATGAAATTGATCACCTGATGGGGTCAATGGAGCAGATGCGCCTGGCACTGCTTTCTACCATTGCGCAGGTGCGTGACGCGAGCCACACGGTGACGCATGCCGCACAAGAGATTGCCTCCGGGAATATCGACCTGGCTTCACGTACGGAACAGCAGGCTTCTGCGTTAACCCAGACGGCGGCCAGTATGGAAGAGCTGAGCGCGACCGTTGCCAATAACACCGACAACGTACACCAGGCTGGAAAACTGGTTCAGGACGCGGTGAAAAATGCGCACACCGGAGAAGCCGTGACCCGCGAAGTCATTGAAACGATGAATACCATCGCGGGGAACTCGAAGCGCATTGAGGATATCACCAGCGTCATTAACAGCATTGCTTTCCAGACTAACATTCTGGCACTGAACGCCGCGGTTGAAGCGGCTCGCGCAGGTACGCAAGGGCGCGGATTTGCGGTCGTCGCCAGTGAAGTCCGTACGCTGGCACAGAAAAGTGCCGTTGCAGCGAAGGATATCGAAAATCTTATTGCCCAGTCGGTTGTCAGCGTGAAAAGCGGCACTGAGCTGGTCAATCGCTCCGGAGAGGTGATTGACGCGATTATTGCTTCAGTGAATAAAGTGAATACGCTGATGGAGCAAATTTCAGTGGCATCTGAAGAACAAAGCCGCGGGATTGACCAGGTCGGACAGGCCGTCACGGAGATGGACGGGGTAACGCAACAGAACGCCGCACTGGTGCAGGAGTCTGCTGCGGCGGCGGCTTCGCTTGAGGAACAGGCTCAGCATCTGACGCAGAGTATTTCGAGCTTTAGCTTGCCTGCGCACGCGTGATCGGAGGGGGGGAGCGATCCCCCCATTTTTCCCACTCTTCATTATATTTTCATTTCCTCAGCAATATTTTCCCTGCTCATTCGTCTACCTCATCACAAGCCATAATCAGTTACTGTAAATGAGGAAAGACAATGAGAGATTTCGACATGCGTGGAAGAGGTCACGGACGGGGATTTGGCCGTCATCATATGGGCAAGGGCTTAGTGATTGGCGCGGTGATATTTGTGGCGCTGGGTTTGCTGGTCATGACCCTGTGGAACGCATTACTCCCGGCCATTCTGGGTGTGAAGGCCATTGGTTTCTGGCAGGCGCTGGGGATTCTGGTGCTGAGCCGAATTCTGTTCGGCGGTCTGGGTTTCCGCCCGGGGATGTTCGGTGCGCATCGCCGGATGCACGAACGCTGGATGAACATGACACCCGAACAGCGTGAAGCGTTTATCCAGCAACGCCGGGAAGGGTTTGGTCGCCACGGGCATTGCGGCTGGCGTGGCCACTGTGATGATAAACGGGATGAGCACGCCCCGAAAACACCGGAAGCAGAGTGAGCGAGATGAAAGCCGGGGTGGCGGGTGAATCTTTGCTGATGTCGGCGCTTAATGCCTGCCGCTCCCGGCTGAAAGCCTTTATTCGCGGACGAACTTCCGTGCGCGATGATGCCGACGATATTCTGCAGGAAGTGACATATCAGCTCATGAAGGTGGAACAGCCGGTAGAGAACGTTGCTGCCTGGCTGTTTCGCGCGGCCCGTAATGAAATGACTGACCGGGCGCGGAAAAAGCATGAGGTCTCGCTCTCCGGCTACTTCACCGCGGATGGCGAAGCGGGAGCCCCGGAAGATGAGTTAGCGGAAACCCTGTTCGGTGTTCCGCAAACCCCGGAAGAGGAATACCTGAAAACGCTGCTATGGGAAGAGCTGGGGCAAGCACTGTCTGAGCTTCCAGCGCTTCAGCGTGAGGTCTTTGAGAAAACGGAACTTCAGGGCTACAGCATAAAAATGCTGGCAGACGAGACGGGGGCCAGCGAACAGGCACTGTTGTCACGTAAGCACAAGGCCGTGCTTTATCTCCGTGCCCGATTACGGGATGTCTATGAAGCATTGACCGGTGATTGATGCCAGACAATAAGCGGGCAGACAAAACCTTACAATGTCGAGCCTTGTAGATTCATTTCTATCGTTTATGATCGGGGCATCTCATTATTTTGGAATGTTATGCGCAACCGTCAGCTTCTGGGTAAATGGCTTTTGATAATCACGTGCCTGGCGATGGCAATCTGCCTGGTTCAGCGTGCGGTTTATCTTAACCACTTTTTACAGGGGCTGAACCCGCAGACGGTTCTGGTTGTCGATGCTCCGGCTCAAAGCGCTGATGCTGAGCAGTCAGGTCCATCCCCCTGCCAGTTAGGTGCGCATTCCCTTCTTTGTGCCCAGCCACTGTTCTTCGATGGCGCACTACCGGCCATCATTCTCTTCTTCGCATTGCTGCAACTGTTTTCCCAGGTGCGGGCATTTGTTGACAGAGCCCAGCCTGTTCAGGCTCCTCCACCACGAATACACCTCAAAAACTGCGTTTTCCGTGAATGAAAAACATCGTCATCACACGATAATTTTCACTATTCACGGAGTAAAACATGTTTAACATCTTCAGGGGATTTATCCTCCTGTTGCTGTCCTGCACTGGCATGGCCAACGCAGCAGACACAGGCTGGCTGACCTCCCCACAAAACGATCACGCCCGGATCCGCTTCCAGGCAGAAAAGGGCCAGGATCGTATCTTAGGCTTGCTCACCGTAGAGCTGCAGTCCGGCTGGAAAACCTACTGGCGCTCGCCGGGCGAGGGTGGCGTCGCCCCACAAATCCACTGGCCAAAAGAGGTGCGGGATACGTGGTACTGGCCTGTCCCTTCACGCTTTGATATCTCTGGTCTCACTACCCAGGGTTATCACGACAAGGTGATTATCCCGATGGTCATCACCGGGACAGATGCCGATACGCTGAATGGCACTCTCACGCTCTCAACGTGTAGTAATGTCTGCCTGTTGACGGACTACACGCTGCGTCTGGATTTCAACACCCCGGTAGATGAGGCTTTTCAACGCGCTTTCGACAGTGCAATGCGCGCCATCCCGGGGGATTCGGGAATATCCTCAAACCTGTCTGCCTGGCTGTCTGACGGTAATCTGGTGATAACGGGAACCACGGACGGGGAGTGGAAAAAACCAGCGATCTACTTCGACCCGCTGGAGGGCGATGTTCTTCCTGGCGATCCGGCTATCAGGCACGACGGTAATCAACTGCACGTGACGGTGCCGGTGACCGATGAATGGGGTGATAAGCCCGCCACGCTTAAGGGGAAAGCGCTCTCTTTTGTACTGACCAATGGCGATAACGCGCAACAAACCGTGATTACCGTCGGGGACGAGCCTCCGGGCCAGACGACAGCGGTTGGGCTGAGTAAAATGCTGGCCTTCGCGCTGCTCGGCGGGCTGATACTAAACCTGATGCCCTGCGTACTACCGGTGATGGGCATGAAGCTCAGCAGTGTACTGAATGCCGGTTCGGATAAGCGGAAAATCAGATTACGCTTCCTGGCAACCAGTGCCGGTATTCTGACCTCCTTTGTGCTGCTGGCCGTGATGGTTTCCGCCCTTAAATTAACCGGAGCCTCGCTGGGATGGGGCATTCAGTTCCAGAGCCCGTGGTTTATCGGCCTGATGGTGGCGGTGACATTCCTTTTTGCGCTCAATCTGTTCGGGGTCTTTGAAATGTTGCTGCCTTCTGCGGCGATGGGGCGGCTGGCCACAACGGGGGGCGCGGGGCTTACCGGCAGTTTCTGTGAAGGTATGTTTGCCACTCTGCTCGCGACACCGTGTTCTGCACCGTTTCTCGGTACGGCAGTGGCGTTTGCGCTGGGCGCACCGTTACAGGAACTGTGGCTTATTTTTCTGACGCTCGGCCTGGGAATGAGTTTACCGTGGCTGTTTGTTGCGTTGATCCCTGAAACGGCCATGCTGCTTCCCAAACCGGGACGCTGGATGAATACGCTGAAGATCGTTCTCGGTCTTATGATGCTGGTATCCAGTCTCTGGCTGGTGACGCTACTCAATCTGCATCTGGGAGAAGCGCTCAGCCACATCATTATGTTGATACTGATTGTCATCGCGATCGTAGCATACGCCATAGCAGGGCAAAGAACCTCGCCACTGTTCTGGTTCGTGGTGATCGCGTTGTCTGTTTTAGGGGGTTATCAGTTGCGCGGGTTGCTGACCACACCGGTACCCGGCACGCAAACTGAGGTTCAGGCGATCCCGTGGCAACCGTTAAGCGAGGAGGCTATCCAGAATGCTGTTGCGCAGGGGAAACGCGTCTTCGTGGATATCTCTGCCGACTGGTGTGTCACCTGTAAGGTCAATGAGCATCGGGTATTGAATCAGCCTGAAGTCATCGCGGCACTCAGCCAGCCGGATGTGGTTGCGCTACGTGGAGACTGGAGTAAGCCATCGACGGCGATCGCGGATTTCCTCGGAAAACGCAATCGCTACGCCATTCCGTTTAATGAGGTCTATGGCCCCGGCCTGGCTGATGGAGAAATTTTCTCTCCATTGCTTGATAAAAACACCGTTCTGACGACCCTGGACAACGCTAAAGGTTAAATGTGCTATGAAGAAAATCATGATTACGCTGATGTTCCTCTTTGTGTCTACTCAGATGGTGGCCGCAGAGGTACAGACACCGGAACAGGAACAACGCGCCCAGAAGATCGTTTACGATTTCCTGTTTAACGATCCCAATTCACCGCGTATTGGGGCTAAAAATCCAAAGTTAACGCTGGTGGTGTTCACGGACTACAACTGCCCGTACTGTAAAAAATTCGATCCTTATCTTGAGAGGATCGTCGAGAAATATCCGGATGTGGCGGTGGTCTTTAAGTTTCTGCCTTACCGGTCAGAAAGTTCGGTGACCTCTGCACGTGACGCCCTGACCGTCTGGCGTTCACATCCTGAACAATTTATGAAATTTAACGATATCCTGATGGCAAAAAAGGGATACCACGATGATGCCAGTATTCAGGAGGCCAAAAAGCGGGCGGGGGTCAGTGTGACAACGCCTGATGCCGAGAGCCTGATGACGATCAAACGCAGCCTGCTCATTGCCGAAAAACTGGGTATTCAGGGAACGCCGGCAACGCTGATTGGCGAGGGGCTGCTTCCCGGCTGGGTTCCTTTTGAACAGTTCGATGAAATGGTCAGTGACGCGCTGAAAAAAAGTTGAATTGAGGGGGCGGCTAGCCCCCGATTATCCCGGAGAGGACAATGAAAAAATTACTGTTAATTTCGCTGCTGGTGACGTCAGGGCTGGCTCAAGCCGCTGAGGCCATTCCTGATGTTGTGAAGACGTTCAGTGAACAGCAAAACATTAAGATCATTAAGAAAATCGATGCGCCAGGTGGAGCGCCCGCCTGGCTTGGGCAATATCAGGACATGGGCGTTACGCTCTTTTTAACACCGGATGGAAAGCATGTAATTTCAGGCTATCTGTATGATGAAAAAGGTAAAAACCTTAGCGATGCGTATTTCCAGAAAGAGATCTACGCGCCGCTGGGGCGGGAAATGTGGAAACAGCTCAATGCAGCGCATCCGCTGAAAGAGGGGGCGGATACAGCACCGCGTAAAGTGTTCGTCTTTGCCGATCCATTCTGTCCGTATTGCAAGGCCTTTTGGGCCGAGGCGCAGCCGTGGGTGAAGGCGGGTAAGGTTCAGTTAAATACGCTGCTGGTGGCGTTTCTTAATCCCAACAGTGGCCGTAACGCCTCCGCGATCCTGAATGCAAAAGATCCGGTTTCTGCCTGGAGAGAGTACGAGCTTTCTGGCGGGAAAACATTGCCTAAACCTGCGGGCGGAGCCTCACGTGAGAACGTGGCTGTGTTACAGCAGCACCAACAGTTAATGGACAGTCTGGGCGCAAATGCCACCCCGGCAATTTATTATCTGAATGCACAAAACGAGCTTCAGCAGGTGGTGGGCATGCCAGATGAGAAGCAACTCGAGGAAATGTTTGGGCCTAAACCATAATAAAGGCAGGCAGAAGCAGGGGCTTCTGCCTGATTTTTAATGCGTTAACTTCCCCAGCGATCTCTGAGATAGCTAACCGCGTCCTGAGTCTGGGGCTGGTTAAGATAATCTTCCCGGAACAGGATAGTACCGTTTACGCCGGGCAGGGAGTCATTCAGGTCGAGCTGTTTTTTCAACTCCGGCACACCGCCATTCACCATCCAGTCCGGCTCATTTTTGGACGGTTCACCCACTTTATAGAACGCAATGCCGATATAAAGACGGGTATGGGTTGGTTTTACCACATCAGCCCACCATCTGGTCAGCACGTCATAACGCGCGGCGCTGCGGGAGAAAGGCCAGTAAATTTGTGGCGCAATGTAATCCAGCAGTCCCTGTTGTACCCACTGACGTGTATCGGCATAGGATTCATCATACGCAGCGGCTCCTCGCGTATCTGAGCCTGCCGGGTCAAAAGAGCGGTTACGCCATACGCCAGCCGGGCTGACACCAAACTCAACATCAGGCTTCAGCTGTTTGATAGCACTGGAAACCTGCACAATCAGCTGTTGTGTATTGTGCCGACGCCAGTCCGCTTTAGAGGCGAATCCCTGGCCATAGTGTTTAAACGTTTGAGTATCGTTCAGGGTTGAACCTGGCGTTTCGGAATAGAAATAGTCGTCAAACTGCACGCCGTCTATCGGGTATTGCTTAACAACCTCGCTGACAATCTGGGTTATCCAGTCACGCACTTCCGGAATGCCCGGGTCGAGGACAAAACGATCGCCAGAAATACGCACCCACTCCGGGTGCTGCACATAGACACTGGAAGGGTGCAATGACGATGTCCGGTTCAGCTCCGCAATGGTTGACGGCCGGGTGTTGGTCGATACCCGGTAGGGATTAAACCAGGCGTGCACTTTCATGCCGCGCTTGTGCGCTTCATCCAGCATAAACTGCAGCGGATCGTAACCCGGATATTCGCCGATGTTACCCGTCAGCATATCTGACCAGGGCAAAATTTTTGATGACCAGAGCGCTGTACTGTCAGGTTTCACCTGGAAAAACACGGTGTTGATACCGAGGCTTTTCAGTTTATCGAGTTTGTCTTTCAGCGCCTGTTTTTGCTGGCTGATACGGAGTTCAGCACTGCTGGCATTCACTGATGTGACCGGCGGCCAGTCAAGACGGGAGACGGTTGCCAGCCAGATCCCACGCATCGGTTCATTTGTCTGCCGGGAAGGTTGATTCACCGACGGGGGCGGAGTGACGAGAGACTTTGGTGGTTTTGAGGTGCAACTAGCAAGTAAAAGTGCGCAGCCAACAAACGCACCTATCCGTTTTACGTGTAGCGACATTTACGTATTAGCTCTTTGTGATTCGACTATGAGTCCAGGGATTAAAGTCGGGAACATCCGGTTCTTCGGTGGTGTTATCACTGAGAGAATCAAGATACAGCGCTTCAACTTCCGCACGCGCCCAGGGCGTTCGGCGCAGAAATTTTAAACTCGATTTAACGCTGGGATCGTTTCTGAAACAGTTAATTTTGATACGGTTGCCCAACTCGCTCCAGCCATATCGTGCAACCAGGGCATTTACCTGCATTTCCAGCGTTACGCCATGCAAAGGATCTTTAGAAATATGTGCAGTCATAGGCGTCCGGTTGTCTCATTTTTCGTGGAGTTAGGTTGAACGATGAAAGGGTACAAGAAAGGTGGAAAAGGGGCAATCATTGTCCTGACTGGCGGGTAATTGCCGCACAGTGACTCAGCTCCGTTTGTGAGTGATATTGCAGAAGTAAAAGGCTGGTCTATTCTAAATAACAGAACTTCGCTTATCTCGTGATCGTTGAAAAGTCACAATAATTTTGCGTTTCAGGCGGTGGAAATGAACAAAATCCAGCTCGCTTTATTGTCGTGTTTGCTGTCAGTATTATCATTTATCACGGTTGCCGCAGAACCACGCCTGGAGCCGACTGAACAGGAGCGGGCCCGAACGGTTTATATCTTCCACCAACCTGTTGTTATGCTTCAGGCGAAATTTGGCCTCACAACGCCAGAAGAACGCGTATTACGCATTCGCAATACGCTGCGACATTTCACTGAGCAGGATGTACGCGAACCGCTGAAAATTATACCGGTCACTCGTTACAACCAGCCGGGTCGCTTGATTGTCATGAACGGCAAGCCTGTTATGTTGCTTACACAAGCAGACCTTGATGAAGGTGACGATCTTACGCTTGATCAGGCCGCCCAGCGTGTGTTGACGCGTCTGGAGGCTCAACGAACGGCACTTCACGAGCAATATAATAGCGGCTGGATTGCGTTATCCGCCGTGAAAACTATCGCGGGTTTTCTGGCACTGGCTCTTTTCTGGTACGGTGCCTGGCGTTCCTGGCGCTGGGTGCGACGTTTTTACCGTCACCGCATTCTGGAAAGCCGCAGCATAATTCCTCAACGTTGGCGTAAGTTTGTTGGCGCGATTGAGACCCGGTTGTATGCCCTGTTAATGTTTTTGTCCGGTGCCCTGGGGTTATATCTCTGGTTGCGCTGGGCATTCAGTTTGTTCCCCTGGACGCGCGTCTGGGGGACATCATTGGGCGACTGGGCAGTGCGCGTTTTACGAGATATTGCGTTTTCTATTGCCTCTGCGCTGCCGGGGCTCATGATTGTCTTGATTATTTTCCTTATTACCGCGTTTATACTTAAACTCCTTAAAATCTTGTTAAATCAAGTAGAAGTAGGGGGATTGCAGCTTCCAGGTATCCATCCCGAAACCGTAGGTGCCACTCGCAAGCTGATTTCTGTCGGCGTGTGGTTGTTTGCCTTATCTGCGGCATATCCGTTTTTGCCGGGTGCAAATTCACTGGCTTTTAAAGGTATCAGCGTATTCTTTGGCCTGATGCTGACGTTGGGGTCAGCAGGGGTGATGAACCATGCCATGAGCGGGCTGGTGTTAATCTACTCCCGCGCGTTACGAAAAGGGGACGTAATACGGGTCGCGGATAATGAAGGTCTGGTCACGGAGATTGGCATGCTTGCGACCAAAATCCTCACACGGGAAAACTATATTGTTACGGTACCCAATGCTGTCGTCGTCAGCGGCAAAATAACCAACCTTAGCGCACAGGAACCTGATGCGGGGATCAATCTGACAGTTGGTGTGACCATTGGCTATGACACGCCCTGGCGGCAAGTTCACGCGATGCTGGAAATGGCCGCCAGACGGGCAA
Source organism: Enterobacter sp. LM3 (assembly GCF_046622475.1). NCBI lineage: Bacteria > Pseudomonadati > Pseudomonadota > Gammaproteobacteria > Enterobacterales > Enterobacteriaceae > Enterobacter > Enterobacter sp. LM3. The sequence continues at coordinate 84,490 of NZ_JBJURN010000008.1, forward strand.
AATGCATCGACCATTCCCAACCACCTCTGGTGCGGCAGCTGGAGTTGATGGACTGGTACATCGCTTATGAACTTCAGGTTAAGCTGATACCCGGGCAAGCGCTCGCCGAGGCTCGTAATGAATTGCACGGCCTTATTCAGGACGTCTTTAACGAGTTTAATGTGCAAATTATGTCGCCAAACTTTGTGATGCAGCCTGAAGGGACGGTAATCGTGGCTGAAGAAAACTGGTACGCAGCACCGGCTGGACAACCAGAACAGAAGTGATATCCGTTGCGTCCAAAAAATCAGGACAACTGACCCCAGAGCCGTTTTTTGTGTGCGTGCGCTACGTGAATTCTTTTAGTCGCTGGCAGGTTAAACTTGCACCCGATTTCACACAGCGCACAAAGGGCAGAGAAGCGGTAGCGATGTAGCAAGGTTTGAAGCATGGTATTTTCACACCGTTTGATGTCTGATTCAATTTAACATAATATACATTATGCGCACTAACATAGATTCAGGTGAAATCTGGTGTTTTGTGGTCGTAGTTGATGACCTCTGAAAGTCCTTTTCCAGCGCTGATACCATCACACTTGCCATCAGATAATCAGGCTGACCACCTGACAACTGTTTTTCCAGTTTTCCAGGCATCGCGTTCACGGCGTGCATGCTCCAGTTACACAGGAAATTCACCTGCACTTTGCTGAGGCATGTCCACTCCTGGTTCATAGTGGATCTGATAACGTTGCTTTAGTCCGCACCGTGCCAGGAATTCCTCTTATTTTTGTGCGCACTCGGTTTCCGACGGATCTCTGTCATCCTGACAGGCATATCCCGAAATTCCTTATCCTGCTTTATTATCATTTCGTTGGGTAAAGATGCTCGCTCATTACTCCATTCATCAACGATATATAACAGGAAAAGCTCCGGCTTAACGGAACGGCTCTTCCCTACTATTATTTCTGAGAATTAAAACGGCATTTTAAAGCAGCGCTTGTCCGGCAAGATGGCCAACCCCCATCGACAAAGCCATTGCCATAGTACTCCAGAACGTAATTCTGACGATCGCCCTTACAGGAGAGGCTTTGCTTACAACCGAAGATATATAACCAAGTGCAGCCAGCGAACAAAGAGTGGACAGAATAATAAACCAAGAAACCAGCGTTGGTGGTGATAACCAGGCAACGAATAAAGGCAACACCGCGCCGGCAGAAAAACTCAGTGCTGAAAAGAGAGCTGCCTGTAGAGGCCGCGCAGAATTCGTACCTGTCAACCCGAGCTCTTCCCGGGCATGAGCATCCAGTGCATCCTTCACCATTAACTGCTCTGCAACCTGGTGAGCAAGTACCGGCTCCACTCCACGTTGTATATACAATGACGTAAGCTCCCGCACCTCTCCCTGATAATCTGCTTCCAGTTCCTTTTGTTCCTGTGCCAGAGCTGCGTTTTCTGTATCCGCCTGTGATGAAACTGAAACATATTCCCCTGTCGCCATCGACATCGCCCCCGCAACCAGGCCGGCAACCCCCGCCAGTAAAACACCTGAGGGACCGGTATTTGCCGACGCGACGCCAAGGACAAGGCTCGCTGTCGACACAATACCGTCATTTGCCCCCAGCACGGCAGCCCTTAACCATCCAACGCTTTCAATACTGTGTCGTTCAAGATGCATGTTCCTGTTTTCCTGTTACGTTCGCTTTGTTGGTAGATATGTGAATAAGATAACGTTCATCGTTTAAATTAAAAGATACATGTCTGTTTATTCAGGAGACAATACCAAACCAGATAACGGTTAATGGTTCATATGATCCACTTTTAACCGCCCCAGGCGCATAATACTGGAGGAAAAAACCATGAAAAACAGCCGGTTCTTACTCGATATTATGCTGCTAATTTTCCCCCTACTGGCGTTGACGCTATACATCGTCAATCAGGATACTACGTGGGGACAGAATACCTCCGTTATATTAATCATTTCGACTATCCCTTCTTTACTTTTGTTAACTTATGAAGTGGTTAAGTCATTATTAAGTCATAAGTTTGGGGTAGATTTACTCGCCATTCTTTCAATGTCCGGGGCTCTGTGGATGGATGAACCGGCCACTGCGGCCGTGATTGCCGCCATGACGGCTTCAGGCCGATTTTTAGAAAACTACGCCCGGGGTCGCGCAGAACGTGAAATGGTCGCGCTACTTTCCAGGGTACCCCGTTTTGCCAACCGACTGACTGAGAATGGCATCCAGGTTATTCCCGTTGAATCCATTCAACCTGGTTACTTGCTTCTGGTTAAGCTGGGGGAAACCATTCCAGTAGATGGCCCGTTGGTGAGTGTGAGCGCAGTGCTGAACGAATCCTCTATTACCGGGGAATCGTTGCCGGTCACCAGACAAACCGGTGAATTACTGTTAAGTGGTACAATTAATGCCGGTGACGCACTGAAAATGCACGCTGCCCGTGCCGCTAAAGACAGCACACTTCAGGGTATCATCAGCGTGGTTGAACAAGCAGGCCAGGCACGTGCGCCCGCGGTCAGACTCGCTGATCGTTATGCTGCCTGGTTCATCCCTTTCACCCTTGGCGTTGCCTGGCTGGCCGGGATGGTGAGCCATGATCCATTACGCGCACTGGCCGTTCTGGTTGTTGCAACGCCTTGTCCCCTCCTCCTGGCGGTGCCGGTGGCACTGGTATCCGGTATTTCTCGTTGCGCAAAGCGGGGAATTTTGATCAAAGGCAGCTCTGCGCTGGAACAACTTGCCCGGGCTGATTATTTGTTTTTTGACAAGACCGGCACTCTGACTGGCGGTATGGCAAAACTGATGTCGATTCACAGTTTCTCCCCCCAGTTCACACAACCTGATTTGCTCAAACTGGCAGCCAGCATGGACCAGCTTTCCTGCCATGTTATTGCCAGTGCTATTTTGCAGGCTGCACAAGAGCAAGGACTTGGATCATTACCGATGCCAGAGTCAGTACAGGAAGTGGCTGGGGCCGGGTTAACGGGAAAGGTGAACGGACAACAGGTATGTATTGGGACACTGGATTTTGTCCTGAGCCAGTCACACGCGGGCAACTGGCTGGAGTCTGCCCGCCAGCGCCTGTTAATTGAGAACTCGACGGTAGTTGCGATTGCAGTTAATTCGGAACTGGTCGGCTGGTTGTTATTTTCTGATCAGTTGCGACTTGAAACCCCCCGGGCTTTGCGCATGTTGCGCAAATCAGGCGTTCACGAGATCGTCATGCTGACAGGTGACAAGCAGGAGGTGGCGGAAAGTATTGGCACCGGCCTCGGTGTAGATCAGGTACTGGCAGAATTGACTCCTGAAATGAAACTGAAGTACGTCTCAAAAGCGTCATCCGCTCACTGCACGATGATGGTTGGTGATGGGGTGAATGATGCCCCTGCTCTGGCGGCTGCGGATGTCGGTGTTGCAATGGGGGCAAGAGGTACGGCTGCCGCAGCAGAAAGTGCAGATGTCGTGCTACTGACAGACCGTTTAGACCGGCTGGCTGAGGCCAAAGTCATCGCCAGGCTGTCAATTCGTATTGCCAGACAAAGTGTCTGGCTCGGTATGGGGCTGTGCTGTGTTGCTATGGTCTTTGCCGCGCTGGGTCTGCTTCTCCCCTTTGAAGGTGCCCTCTTGCAGGAGTTCATTGATCTGCTTGCCATTATGTCGGCATTACGGGTTCTTGCGAGTGGGATAACTCGCCCGGCGGACAGGACAATGAGTGCAGAGCAGGTTGCTGCATTGCGCAATGAACACCACAGGTTGCAGCCATTACTCCAGCGTTTGACCGAGGTTGCAACACTGTTACCCCAGGCAAGTCCGGAAGAACGACGAACGCTCATGAAGACACTCCATGATCAACTGACCCAGGATATACTTGCTCATGAGCAGCAGGATGAACAGGGACTGTACCCCACCATGACGTTGATGCTGGCCGGTGATGACCCGCTGGCTGCGATGAGCAGAAGTCACCAGGAGATTTATCTGCTTGTCAGAAAACTGGGCCAGTTGAGCATCCTTCTACAAAGCACAGACGGCTCTCCTGGTACTGTTCAGGATATTCAGCAGTGTCTTTATGGCCTTGAAGCAATTCTGAGATTGCATTTTGCTCAGGAAGAAGAATTATTTAGCGGTCTTCAGAATTAGCCTCCCCCACTTCCGATGCGGTACAACGCTGACCGAAAGGCATGGAATTGTCGGTAATGCCCACTATATTTATATATTCGAATTATCGTATGTGTTATTGATTTTATGATGCTGACGTGTACCATGGACCTAAATAAGAAGGAGGAATAATGTCTCTGACAGCCCTGCAGCTTTTCAAAAACTTGTCCGATGAAACTCGTTTGAGTATCGTCCTACTACTCAGAAAAATGGGAGAGCTGTGCGTGTGCGATCTCTGCACGGCGCTGGATCAGTCACAACCCAAGATCTCCCGCCACCTGGCAATGCTGCGTGAAAGCGGTTTATTACTGGATCGTAAACAGGGCAAATGGGTTCACTACCGCCTATCCCCGCATATTCCTTCCTGGGCTGCTCAGGTGATTGAGCAAGCCTGGTTAAGCCAACAGGACGACGTACAGGCCATCGCCCGTAAGCTGGCATCGGCAAACTGCTCTGGTAGCGGTAAAGCTATTTGTATCTAAAAAAATTTGCCTGAACATATGTGATTTTTCGAATGTGAGGTATTCAGAATGAAAATGTTAACGGTGTTTGACCCGGCAATGTGCTGCAGTACCGGTGTATGTGGTTCCGATGTCGATCAGGTTCTGGTGGATTTCTCTGCTGATGTCCAGTGGCTGAAAGAACGCGGCGTGCAGGTTGAACGATACAACCTGGCACAGCAACCTATGAGCTTCGTTCAGAACGAGAAAGCGAAAGCATTCCTCGAAGCATCTGGTGCAGAAGGTCTTCCGCTGCTGTTGCTGGACGGTGAAACGGTGATGGCTGGGCGATACCCAAAACGTGCTGAGCTGGCTCGCTGGTTTGGCATTCCGCTGGAGAAAGTAGGTCTGGCTCCCACCCGTTGCTGTGGTGGTAATACTTCCTGTTGTTGAGTATGTCAGGAGGACATATGAAATTCTTACAGAATATCCCACCTTACCTGTTTTTTACCGGTAAGGGAGGAGTGGGCAAAACCTCCATTTCGTGTGCGACGGCTATCCGCCTGGCAGAACAAGGTCAGCGTGTGTTGTTGGTCAGTACCGATCCTGCCTCCAATGTCGGCCAGGTATTCGATCAGACTATCGGTAATACTATTCACCCTGTGACTGCAGTTCCCGGACTTTCCGCACTGGAGATCGACCCGCAGGAAGCCGCCCAGCAATATCGGGCCAGAATCGTTGATCCTGTCAAGGGTCTTCTGCCCGAGGATGTTGTTAACAGTATCAGCGAGCAGCTTTCGGGAGCATGCACCACTGAGATTGCGGCGTTCGATGAATTCACTGGCTTATTGACGGACGCTTCTCTGCTGACGCGTTTTGATCACATCATTTTTGATACTGCACCAACGGGCCACACTATCCGCCTCCTCCAGCTTCCCGGAGCCTGGAGTAACTTTATTGAAAGTAACCCGGACGGTGCTTCCTGCCTCGGCCCGATGGCTGGGCTGGAAAAGCAACGTGAGCAGTACGCTCATGCGGTTGAGGCGTTATCAGATCCTGAACGTACCCGGCTTGTTTTGGTTGCACGGCTGCAAAAATCAACGCTGCAGGAAGTCGCCCGCACCCATGAAGAGCTGGCTACGATTGGCCTGAAAAACCAGTATCTGATTATTAATGGTGTTTTACCTGCAGCCGAAGCAGAACATGACGTATTAGCGGCTGCGATATGGCAACGGGAACAGGAGACGCTGGCAAATCTTCCCGCTGGTGTATCAGAATTGCCGACAGATACTCTGTTCCTGCAGCCGGTGAACATGGTTGGCGTGTCCGCATTAAAAGGACTGCTTGATGTCCGTTCTGAGGCTTATTCACGCCCTGAACAAAACATAGCTTACCGACCTGAAAATCCGTCACTCTCTGACCTGGTTGATGAAATCGCCCGCGATGGACACGGCCTGATTATGCTGATGGGCAAAGGTGGCGTCGGTAAAACCACGATGGCTGCTGCTATCGCCGTCAGGCTGGCGGATATGGGGTTCGATGTGCATCTCACAACCTCAGATCCTGCCGCGCATCTCAGTACCACGCTAAACGGCTGCCTGAATAACCTGCAGGTCAGCAGGATCAACCCCCACGATGAAACCGAACGCTATCGCCAGCATGTTCTTGAGACGAAGGGGAAAGACCTGGACGACGCGGGGAAACGCCTGCTGGAAGAAGATTTACGTTCCCCCTGCACCGAAGAAATTGCCGTGTTCCAGGCCTTCTCCCGCGTGATCCGCGAAGCCGGTAAGCGGTTTGTGGTGATGGATACGGCTCCCACGGGGCACACGTTGTTGTTGCTGGACGCAACCGGGGCCTATCACCGCGAGATTGCTAAAAAAATGGGGAATAAAGGTCATTTTACTACCCCAATGATGCAGCTTCAGGACCCGGACAGAACCAAAGTGCTACTGGTTACGCTGCCAGAAACCACACCGGTGCTGGAAGCGGCGAACCTGCAGGCCGATCTCGAAAGAGCGGGGATCCATCCGTGGGGCTGGATTATCAATAACTGCCTTTCCATTGCGGATACGCGTTCTCCGTTGCTTTGCCTGCGCGCCCGGCAGGAACAGCCTCAGATTGAGGCCGTTAAGCAACAGCACGCTGACCGTATAGCGCTCGTTCCGGTACTGGCGTCTGAGCCTGCCGGTATCAAAAAACTCAGAGAGCTGACGAGTTAATTTTTTTGTATATACAGGGCGGCTCTGCCGCCCTGTCAGGAGGATGTATGTTACTGGCAGGTGCTATTTTTGTCCTGACCATTGTGTTGGTTATCTGGCAACCGAAGGGATTAGGGATCGGCTGGAGTGCAATGCTGGGTGCGGGACTGGCGTTGATTTCTGGCGTTGTACATTTAAGTGATATCCCGGTGGTGTGGAATATCGTCTGGAACGCGACGGCAACGTTTATTGCCGTGATTATTATCAGCCTGCTGCTCGATGAATCCGGCTTTTTCGAATGGGCTGCATTGCACGTTTCCCGTTGGGGAAATGGTCGTGGCCGCCTGCTGTTTACCTATATTGTTTTGCTCGGTGCTGCGGTGGCTGCATTATTTGCCAACGATGGCGCGGCGTTAATTCTGACACCCATCGTTATTGCCATGCTGCTGGCATTAGGCTTCAGTAAAAGCACGACACTGGCATTCGTTATGGCTGCCGGGTTTATTGCCGATACTGCCAGCCTGCCGCTTATCGTGTCGAACCTGGTGAATATCGTTTCAGCGGATTTCTTTGGTCTGGGATTCACCAAATATGCGTCGGTAATGGTTCCGGTTGATATTGCCGCCATTGTTGCCACGCTTGCTATGCTGCATCTGTTCTTCCGCAAGGATATCCCACAGGCTTACGATCTGGCGCTCCTTAAGACACCGGCAAAAGCAATTAAAGATCCGGCTACATTCCGCACTGGCTGGATTGTTTTGATTCTTCTGCTGGTTGGTTTCTTCGTCCTCGAGCCGCTCGGTATTCCCGTTAGCGCAATTGCGGCAGTTGGGGCGGTAATTCTGTTTGCCGTGGCGAAACGAGGTCATGCCATTAACACCGGCAAAGTGCTGCATGGTGCCCCCTGGCAGATCGTTATCTTCTCACTGGGGATGTATCTGGTGGTTTATGGGCTGCGGAACGCCGGGCTAACCGAATACCTCTCAGGTGTGCTGAACATGTTGGCGGATAAAGGGCTTTGGACCGCGACGTTGGGTACTGGCTTCCTGACGGCGTTCCTGTCTTCCATCATGAACAACATGCCTACCGTGCTGGTTGGCGCGCTCTCGATTGATGGCAGCACGGCAACCGGCGTTATCAAAGAAGCGATGGTTTATGCCAACGTGATTGGCTGCGACCTGGGCCCGAAAATCACCCCTATTGGTAGCCTGGCAACACTGCTCTGGCTGCATGTACTTTCACAGAAGAATATGACGATCACCTGGGGCTATTATTTCCGCACCGGAATTATCATGACTCTGCCTGTGCTGTTTGTAACGCTGGTCGCACTGGCGCTACGTCTCTCTTTCACTTTGTAATGAGATACAGATATGAGCAACATCACTATTTATCACAACCCGGCCTGCGGTACGTCGCGTAACACACTGGAGATGATCCGCAACAGTGGTACTGAACCAACGGTAATTCATTACCTTGAGAACCCACCGTCACGCGATGAACTGGTTAAACTCATTGCCGATATGGGGATCACCGTACGGGCACTGCTACGTAAAAATGTTGAACCCTATGAAGAGCTGGGACTCGCGGAAGATAAATTTACTGACGATCAGCTAATCGACTTTATGCTGCAGCATCCGATCCTGATTAACCGTCCGATTGTGGTGACACCGTTGGGCTCGCGTCTGTGCCGCCCTTCCGAAGTGGTGCTGGATATCCTCCCAGATGCACAGAAAGGGGCTTTCGCAAAGGAAGATGGCGAGAAAGTTGTTGATGATACCGGCAAGAGACTGAAATAAAAATGAAGGGGGCGATTGCCCCCTTATTGATCGTCGGCCATTCTGCAAAAAATATGCTGACGCCTCACTCCTGATGTGCCAGCCACTCATTAAACTGTTCCATCTCTTCCAGCACACGTTCGACCAGCGGCTCAATCGTGTCCCAGCCCTGCGCATTGTTGCAGGCAACTTCCAGCGCCTCACATGTCTCTTTCAGCGACATAAAATGCATCATCCGCGCACCGCCGTTAATCCGGTGTGCCATGCGGCCAACCTTATCGCAATCTCGCTGTTCAAGTCGCAGCTTAAGCTGGTCGGCGTCCTGGTTATTCACCTTTATCATTTCGAGCTGAAGCTGACGTGTTTTATCGTCAGCGACAACTTCAGCTTTTCGGGGACTGGCGAAATACCGCTCCAGGATTTCCTGCAATTTTTGCGGCATAAGCGGTTTTTCCAGATATTCATTCATCCCGGCATCAATACAGCATGCCGCCGCTTCTGTACCACTCATGGCAGTTAAACCAAAAATGGGGATCGCCCGGTACCCTTCCCGTTGTTCATGCTGGCGGATCTGCCGGGTCAGTTCGTAACCATCCATCACCGGCATAGTACAGTCCGTAATAATGGCGGAATAGCCCTCAGGCTGCTCTTTCCACATTGCCAGTGCCTCTTCACCCTGCGTGGCTAAAGAGACGCGATGTCCCCACGCCTCAAGCCGCTGCTGTAAAGTCTGACGCGCGGGAGGATAATCATCCACCACCAGAATGTGCAGGCTGGCAAGGCTGTCCGGCGTCGGGTGATGCAGGGTAATTTTCGCGGATGGCGTGGCGTCAAAGAGGAAACTCACCACGCACCCTTCGTGTGGCTCGCTTTCAATACGCACTTCGGCTCCTGCGGCACGCGCCATATGCAGACAAGCGGGTAAGCTAAAACCGGTGTCGGTCCACTCTGATTTGAGCGTCACATTGTTCGTGCGTCCGATGATCTGTGCCTGCGTTTGTTCAGAAATGCCCCTCCCCCGATCGCACACCTCAATCACCAGCCGGACACTTTCAACGCGTGGGTCACTGCTTCCCTCGTACACCTCGACATCAATTGCGTCGCCGTCAGCGTGTTTGATGGCATTACGCAGGAGGCTGGAGAGGATGCGGATAATTAACAGCGGGTCGGTATCGTAGCGCTGCGCTGAAAGCTCAATCAACACGTTCAGGCTAATGCCTTTAGCTTCAGCCTGCTGGCGATAGAGTGCTACCGTGCTGTGGATCAGCTGCGGCAGATTCGTGCTGCGCGTTAAACCAAGTAGTTGCGGGTTATCAGCACGGAAAACATCAAACATGTCGCCGATTAGCGAGAGCAAACTAAGGGATGACTCCCAAATAAGATTCAGATTCTCATTGCGCTCCTGGCGTTCGTCCAGCGCCTGAAGTTCCAGTTCCAGCAACCCCGTAATCACGTTGAGCGGTGTGCGAACTTCATGCCCCATGCTCAGCATGAAGGCGTTTTTGCTGGCAATAGCCTGTTCCAGATTACTTTTTGTTTCAGAAAGTTGGGCAATCAACAGCTCTTTTTCTGTGATATCCAGCCAGCCGCCAATTAACCCACCAATCTCTCCCTGACCGTCATGCCACGGCACAACCCAACCCTGTAAGTATCGCGGTTGCTCATCAATCTGAAATCTGGCGGACCAGTTCTGCGGCTGGCCATCCTGGAGCGCCTGGCGGTACCGGCTTTCGATCACCGCTAACTCCGAAGGTTCAATCGTATCAATGGCGGTGATCGGCAAACCTATCAGATCCTGTCCTGACAGACCGATGGTATCGCTCCAGGCCTGGTTATAACGCAGTAAATTCCCCTGTCGATCGCGGACATAAAGCGCAACAGGTGAAGCGTCAATTAACGATTGCGTAAATTTCAGCTGCTCTGCCAGCTTCTGCTGCCAGACAGTGCCGCGGCGTAATGCACGGCGTAAATACTGGATCCACAGCCACCCGCCCACCACAACCAGCAATAGCAATATGCTCCATAGCAGCGAGTTCACTAACGTGCTTTTATTCCAGATTTCACTGTTTTCTAGCGCCGCCTGACGCCAGTCACCCGCCATCTGCATCAGTGCGCGTGGCTGCATATCGGCCAGCGCTTTGTTCATGATATTAATCGGCTGGCTGCTTTCCGTCTGCGCTGACAACACCAGGTCGACAGGTGTCACAGGAAGGGTTACCGCCAGATGAAAACGGGTTGGGTGGTGGAGAGTCACGAGGTAGCTGGCAATGAACTGCGGTGCAATCACCCCACGTACTTCACCGCGCTTTAACCGTTCAAGGGCATCGTCCATATGAGGGACTTTCACCAGTTTAATGGTGGGATACCAGGTTTCCAGCCAGGGCAACAGCGGGTCGTTCGCCTGAATGGCAATTTTCTCACCTTTCAGCTGTGAAAAATCACTCGGGCGCTTGATGCCCTGATCCATCACCACCACGGCTGGCGTGGTCAGTAAAGGGGGCGTTTTGGCCGCACCGCTTTTGGTCTGCTGCGGCGTATCGACAACCTGTTCAACAAAAAGCGCGTCAGGATGAGCGCGCTTCATTGCCAGAAATTCGGTATCGTTTTCAACGCTCAGGATCGAAAAGCGAATGCCGTATTGATCGTTAAACTGATTAAGCAAGTCGACCACCAGCCCCTGGGGTTCCCCCTCACTGACAAACGAGACTGGCCTTTGACGACGGTCAATAATGACCTGAATTTGTCCGTGCTCGCGAAGCCAGCTTTCCTCCCTGGGATCTAACCCCAGTGGATTCGTGGTGATGACAAAGCTACGGTTCAGACCCCAACTGGTCGCAATGCGCAAACGGCTGGCTAAGGACACATGTTTAAATACGGTATCGATGGATTCCGCCAGCAACGGGAGCTGTCGGTCAATGCCAAAACTCATGTTCAGATTAGGTATCGTCGGGCTGAACGTCCAGCTCAGGTCTCTGACCTGATGGTATTGCGTAAGATATTCCGCACTGGCCCGGTTAATCCACAGCGCATCGATTTGTTTAAAGGCTAGCGCACTGATGGCGGTGGTATACCATGACTGAAAACGCAGCGTACTCTCCGGGTACTGACGTTGCAGCGCCGTGCTGGCCTGGCTTCCCGAGACCACCCCAATCACTTTATTGCGCAGATCAACAGGCGTTTCCCCCGGCGTTTTCTGGGTCATCAGAACCGCTTTATCCAGTAACCACGGTGGTGAAGCTTGCAGATCCGGGCTTGGCCACAGCGCCGGATTCCAGATAGCCACCATCTGAATTTCCTGACGCTGCAATGCCAGTAATGCCTCACTACTGTGTTCGTAGTAATGCAGCTTAATTTTTACCTTCAGACTGTCTTCCAGCAGTGCCAGGTAATCAGCGGCAATACCGCCAAAGACGCCGTGCCCCATCCCTTCGCTTAGCGGCGGCTGTTCTTGTCCCCAAACACCCACATTCAGCGTCGAATGGTTATCCAGCCATCGTTGCGCGGCCTCACTAAACTGGACATGTGGTGCGTTAACCTGAGCACGACGTTGCAGTTCCAGTGGCTGGGCGTGCAGTTGCCACATACAACACAAGGTAAAAAGAAAGCTAATTAACCGGGCTGATAAAAAACGCATCGTAAGAGTCGTTCCCTGAATAAAACATGCTGGAAAATAAAATTATACCGATGACCCGGCTTACCCTGAGTAAGCTTTGTCTTGTTCTGCTGAGAAGCCTCCGGGGCAGACAAGACCCAGACAGTATAAGACCGGACTGATTGTCGCGCCTGTTTCGTCCCGGTAAAAATTCCCCTTCATGTGGTTCAGGCAGGAATGCAGGCCGCCAACATTACATTCCGCGACGGTCATCGTCGTTGACCATCTCAACCTTTACGTCACCAAGACGAAATCTATCAGCAAGGAAAAAAGGGACCGGCAGCTTCCACTGCCCCTGCCGCACGGGAGCCGTATAGCGCCAGGCATTACCGTCCATTTTCAGTAACACAACCTGTTTTTCCCCGTCCTGTTTCTGGCTGGGCCCCGCCATTACCGTAAACCCGGCGTTGCTCCCCACATGGAAATGTTCTGCCTTCCAGCAAACGGGTGGATGCGCAGGCCACGGCTCGGCATGATGAAAACCAAAAATATCATCATGGCTAAGAAGACTTTGCCGCACAGTAGACCACAACACCGCCTTCAGGAAATACTGGTCTGTGAAGCGGGCATTGCCCTGATATTGCGCAACAAAATCACGCATCATTCCTGCAACATTCGGGAATATACCACCGCAACCTGCCCACATCCCGGCCAGTAAAAGCTCGGTATGGGTAAAATAGTCACGCATATGGTGAAAGTACCAGGGCGAACAGAGCCACGCCTCTACACAGACCTGCTCGCGCTCAGAGAGCAGCGAGTCGGCATCGCGAACTAAAAAGCGCTCAACCGTCGGGTCGTCCATCACCAGAAATCGCCATAATGTGGGATAGATACCTTTTTCATGACTCATGTCGACCAGTTGAGCCCCTGCCCCTTGCAGACGTTGCCAGACATGCTGAGGCACGGAATTATCCAGATACACACGGCAGCACCAGCCAGGAAACAGTGATTTTGCGGTTTCAATATTTTTAATCAGCGTTTCGCAGTAGCGCGGCTGGTCACCGTACAGGCTGAAGGCGATAATGTTCTTTTCCCGCTGCATGGTATCAAACGGGCGCGGTGGCGTTGAAGGTAGCGGCCAACATTTTCCATGACCAAAGCGTTGATCGGACAACGTCAGCGATTCAAGCCCATAGAGATGCATCTCCTGGGTTTTTCCCATGTGCCCACACAGTTCGGCAAAACCATCCAGCCAGGTTTCAGAGGCTTCATGCCGCTGCGGCGACTGGTATATTTTTCGGTACACCTTATACGCCCGATCGTGCTTTCCCTGGCGCATCAGGCTCAGGGCATAGTCACTCTGCACAGACATATTTTTTGGCAATACGGACAAGGCTTTTTCACAGCAGAGCGAGGCCCGGGCATAATCCCCCGTTGCCATAGACTGGCGATATATTTCCGCCAGTGAATTAAATTGCTGGTTTATCGCGGCGTGGTTTACGGGTCGACGTTGAGACGCTGGGCGCATAATAATCCGTTCAATTAATTAATCAGAAAAAATTAAGTCAATTTTTTCACTGTTTCTGATTGCTCACGATAAGACCCGTCTCGATATTCCCGCACGATGGCAGGAAGGAAAAGTGCGTATTCAGCCCTTTTGAATTTCACTTAAGGGGTGTTTTCGCAGTAAACAAATAATAATCATTAAATTTTTCAACGACATTGTTATTTCATTACAAAAACAACCAAGTCAGGTCTTATAACAATTTCCCGCTGGTTTCGTCATCATGCGCGCACATCAATGATGTATTACCTCGGCAGGCTCCGGCCACGGAATGGTTGAAATCCTCTATGAAGGATGTCTTTTCATCAGCTATACAGTAAGTTATGGGGTAACTCATAACGGTTGTTTTGTTATGTTTCACTCACAGCACACCAGATGCACGGGTAATGAATCCCCCTGGTCACTTCGTCTGTAGGAGTCAGTTAAAGAGATATGCGTCACTATTTTCGCCATTTTTTGCTGCTGGTTTTACTCTCGCTTTCAATGCCTTCAGCGATAGGCGATGAATATAAGATCCTGATGAGAACGTCTGTCCAGAGCCTGCAGCGCTTATCTCTCACCCCCGATCAAGCCGCGTTTATCAAACAACAACGGCAGTTGAATGTGGGTGTGACCCATTATGATGTGCCACCTTTTGGCATGCGTAACATTCGCAATGAGTATGAAGGCTTGAGTGCCGATTATACGGGGTTGGTCGCCTGGCAGCTCAACCTGCCGGTTAACGTGAAGGTGTTCAGCTCCTCCGAAGAGGCATGGCAGGCGCTGGCACGCGGCGATATTGATCTGATCCCTTCTGTCGCAGCATTCCAGGATAACGAAACCTTTGCCTTTTCCTTACCTTATGCCAGTGATAAACCGGTGCTGGGCCTCAATGATAGCGATACTGCAGCACTGGCAGAAGATCTGCATGACACCGACGTCGCGATGCCGAGGGACTATCTCCCCCTGTCACAGGCTAAAGCTACCTACCCTAACGCCCGTTTTCGCCTGTTTGATAGTTATCAGGAAGCACTCAGCGCGGTGGCATTTGGTCAGTCACGGGTTTACCTGGGCAACAGCTACTCGCTCAGCCGAAACTACCTGAACAACATTCATGTCGAGCGATTATCACGACTGGCCAGTCGCGAAGTGGGGTTTGCTGTTAGCCAAAAAAATCCGCAACTCCTCAAACTGATTAATGCCGCAATCAGGGCTGTGCCAGAAGATGAAAAACAGGAGCTTTATCGTCTCTGGCAGCCTGACCGTATCGATCTCGCACAGGGGTCAAAATCCCTTTCCTTTACCGGGCAAGAGAAAGAGTGGATCAAAAAACACCCAGTCGTTAACGTCCTGATCTACAGTCAGGACAATGCAGCCCCGGTCTCATTTATTGATAATAAAGGTGTTCTGCGCGGTATTGCCGCCGATCTGTTTTCCGTTGTGTCACTCAGAACAGGTTTGCAGTTCCGTTTTGAAACGGGCAGTACCACAGAGGAATTGATTCAGAAGGTCAACGAGTCAAGCGCGGATATGCTCGCATCGATAACACCAAGTGAGGCGCGTAAAAACAAAATACTCTTCACCCGCCCCTATCTGCGCAGTGCCTTTTCCCTGGCAACAGCGGCAAATCGTCACGACATTCATATGCTGGCAGACCTGCGTGGCAAGCGGCTGGCAATGGTAAAAAACATTGGCGTGGAGAGTATGGTGCGTCAGCGTTACCCGGAAATTGAAATTGTTCATGTGGGTAATGAATCACAGCTGCTTTCCACCGTTCTTGAGGGGAAAGCGGACGCCGCCGTGGGTATTCTGATCATGACGGACTATCAGATCGTCTCCAACTTTCAGGACAAGCTCAAAGTGGTGTCCATTGTGGGCGATGCCCCCGTCTGGGTCTCCTTCGGTGTAGGGCTGGCCAACCCGGAGCTTCAGGGCATTCTGGATAAAATTTTACTGAGCATTCCCCCTATTGAACTGGAAAATCTGGCCAACCGCTGGAGGCCAAACGAACTGGTGGTTGTCGACAGTTTCTGGTATCGCTACCGGGAAGTATTGATCGCCACCGCAATCTTCAGCGCCGTATTGATTATTCTGGCGCTGGGATGGGCTCTCTACCTGAACCGACAAATCGCGCGTAAAGCGGCACTTCGCCGTCAGATGAACACGCAGCTTGTGCAATTGCGTGAGGTCATCACCGAGCGTGAAACACTCCTGGTCGAACTCAGGGAAGCCAAAGACAGGGCGGAAGATTCTAACCGGGCGAAATCTGTTTTCCTGTCAACCATGAGTCATGAAATCCGCACGCCAATGAATGCAATTATTGGCATGCTGGATATTGTGCTGAAAAAAGGACGTCGCGGTGAGCAAGATATTCAGGCGCTGGAAGTGGCTTATGAATCAGCGGAAGGACTGGTGGGTTTAATTGGCGATATTCTGGACATTTCCCGTATTGAGGGTGGGCATCTCGATTTCAATCCCGAAGCCACCAACCCCGGCACCCTGATTAACAATATGATGCGGGTTTTCCAGGGCGTTGCCATCGAGAAAAATATAGAGCTAACCCGAACATTCCCGACGGAACCGCTGACAGATGTCTATGCCGACCCATTACGCATTAAACAGGTTCTGTCGAACCTGTTAAGTAACGCCATTAAGTTTACCGACATCGGGAACGTATCACTGACGCTTCAACAGTCTGAAGGCCCGGACAATGACAGCGTCCACTATATTATCGATGTCCAGGACAGCGGCGTCGGGATTGACGCCAGCCAGCAGGCGGCCTTGTTCAGGCCGTTTAGCCAGGCAGAAAACCGCCGTGCAGGAACTGGGCTGGGGCTCTATATCAGTCGGACCATTTGCGAAAGCATGGGCGGTACGCTCACGCTGAGCAGTGAGAAAAACGTGGGTACCACTGTGAGAGCGACCTTTACGTTGCCGAAAGTGAAAACGGCGGCCGTTGCCGATGTCCGGCAGCATGAAGACGAGGACAAAATTCCCGCCCTGAAGATCCTGGTGGTGGACGATAACCCTGCTAACCGGATCCTGCTGGCTAAACAGTTAGCCTGGTTAGGACAGCAGGCTTACCTTGCGTCGGCGGGACATGAGGCGCTGGCTATCTGGGAAAAAGCAGATATCGATGTGATCATTACCGACTGTAACATGCCCGGCATGAATGGCTATCAGCTTACACAGTTGATTCGCAAGCGTGAGCGTGAACAAAACAGCGCGTCTGCCTGGATTATCGGTTTTACCGCGAATGCCATGCATGAGATTACGGAGCGTTGTTTACAGGCGGGTATGAATGACTGCCTGTTTAAGCCCTGCTCAATCAATCATCTTGCGGCTGCACTGCGAAATATTCACCCAGTCAGACACGAAGCATCGGGCGAAACGGTATAACTGAGATAAAAAAAGGAGCCTGTAAAAGGCTCCTGATAAAGGAATGAGTGAAGGCATTAAAGCAGTTGGTCGTGCCAAAGAAACAGTTCGGAGTCCGTTTTCACGCCCAGTTTTTTCATGGCCGACTTCTTCTGCCCGCTTACCGTCTTACGGCTACGCTGGAACTTCTCTGAAATCTGTAAGACAGACATTCCCCCGGTAAACAGGCGCAGCACTTCAAGCTCCTTGGGTGACAGCTGATCCAGACGACCGATGCCATCAATCACCTGCGGTTCATTGTCACCGTCTGGCCCCGTTTTCGGGCCTGCACAAGGCTCTGAAATCAGGTAGAACTCTTTCTCCATACTTTCTGACAGAGAGATGCGCCCCGCCGCGACCTGACGCGCCGCATTAACCACCTCGGATAAATCGCGGCTTTTACCAACATGCCCCCGCACGCCGATTTTTAATGCCATGCGCACAATCGCCGTATTTTCCAGCGTGGATGAAAGCAGAATTTTCAGCCACGGGAAGTTGCTCATGAGCTGTTTGATCATCGGTAAACCGTCGATCTCTTCATCACCAAGCAGATAGTCAAGAACCAACACATCAACACGATTGTTGCGTAAGAAATTCATGAGTTCGATACGACTGGCAAAGCTGCCTTTTAGTTCGAAATCAGGTTCCTGGCTAAATATAATCTCCATCCCCTTACGGACAATCGGGTGATCGTCGAGTAAGGCGACGTATATTTTTTTACCTGAAAACGGATTCATACATATTCTCTTTTATGCCTGCAGTGTGAGCCATCTTAAAAAAGACTTAACTATTTATTATTTCGTAACCATAACAATAGTGTACCGGAACCGGCATAGCTACGAAAAATAGCTGAATAGCCATCAAAACGGTTGGTCACTTCCGCTACCTGGTTGCCGTAAAAGTCACTTTCTGCGCTCAGCACATCCAGCAGAGTACGTCGTCCAAGGTGATACCATTGATCGAAGAAATCATGGCGAATGCGATCGGATTCAATCGATAAGTCATGGTACAGCTCAGCACGCTCCAGCATGCTATGGGCATCCTGATCGGCCGCGCGCACCCGGTTATCCAGATCGCGGGATTGCTGTTCGATAGCTTCTCTGCTGGCATCTGCACGGCGTGCGGCAGAAAGCTCAGCGGCCCGTTGTGAACCGCCCCGGAAAATCGGCCAGCTTAAGTTGACATTGGTTTCCCATGCCTGTTCACGCCCCAGCTCATCGCGCCCGGTGCTTTTCCCAACGTTCCATGTCACGGTCGGGTAAGCGGCAGAACGTGCTGCTTCCGCATCCGCCAGCGCTGATGCGGTTTCTGCCTGTGCCTGTCGAATGGTGGGATGACTTTCAATCGCGGATAACTGCTTATTCAGCTCTCCCGGTTTCAGGTTCCACACCGGCGCTTTCGGCAGGGGAACGCGGGTATCTCCCAGCAGGCGGTTCAGGATAATTTCCGTATCACGCGCACGTGATACGGCAGTATCCAGAGAAGATTGTGCCTGTAATAAACGTCCTCTGGCCTGCGTTAACTCACTGCGACGCCCCTGGTCAACCTTCACAATACCGTCCAGCATTTCAACCAGTTCGTTCATACGCGCCACGTACTTTTGGCTGAGCGCGATGATCTGGTGCTGTTTACTCAGCTCAATTAGCGCACTACTGACCTGCCAGGCAATATTTTCCGCCTGTGCGCCCGTATTCTCTTTCGCGGCCTGATGCAGCGCTTCACGGCTTTTAATGGTGTTGCTGGTACGACCAAAATCGAGCAATGTGGTTGCTACATTCACGGTCACTGCCGGGCGACTGTCGCTATAGCCACGTTCTCCGCCACCAAACTGGACGTTTTTTGAACGCGTCCCAACATCCACCTGCGGCCAGCGCTGGCCTTTCGCTTCATCGACGTTAGCCTGCGCCGCCGCGGTATTGAACTGTGCACCGCGAACCTCAGGGCTCATACTCAGCGCGGTATTGACGGCATCATTGAACAGCATGCGGATGTCATTCTCGCCAGGCGCTCGGGCGGCCTGACGGTCAACGTCTTTGGTCTTGTTGACCGCTGCGTTTTCCTGCGCCATCCGTGGAGCGACTGGCGCAGGAGGGGTGGAGGCCATCACCATGCCGGATTTAACCACCGGGGTCGCAGGCTGAAAGGCTAACAGCCCCTCATTACTGGCGGCACTTTTCCCTGACATCAGGCAAGAGAGTACCGTCAGCGTCGCCGCCAGGCGACGCTGTACAGGAGAATAATTCTTCATAGTAAATTAACGCTCTCGGAAAGCTTCTTTCGCTTTAAAAATGGGTTTCAGCAGATAATCAAGAATGGTTTTTTCGCCCGTGCGAATTTCCACCGTAGCAATCATGCCTGGAATAATCGGCAGAGCCTTGTCACCGGCTTTAAGCGTGCTGCTGTCGGTCAATACCATTACCCGGTAATACGTGTCGTCAGGGCGACCCGCCGCGGCTTTAGCGTCATCTTTTAAAGTATCCGGGCTAACGAGAGAAACCTGCCCCTTCAGACCACCGTAGATTGCAAAATCGTAGGCGGTAATTTTCACCATCGCAGGTAACCCCGCATGCAGGAAGGCCACGTCAGACGGTTTGATCTTCCCTTCCACCAGCAGTTGATCTTCCAGCGGCACGATCTCCATGATGTGTTCACCGGGCTGAATAACCCCGCCAATGGTGGTGACCCGCACGTTTTTCACCGTGCCTTTTACCAGTGCCGTAATGGTCGTACGGTTCACAATATCTTCGCGACCGGTCAGACTCTCTTCAGCCTGTACCAGATCCAGCTCCTGGCGGATCAGGTCGGTATTGGCATCCGCCTGGTAGCGGTTGCGGCGCTCCACAATCTGCGATTGCAGATCGTTTGCCTGACGACGCATACGCAGCAACTCAACTTCAGAAAGCAATCCGCGCGCCGCCAGCGGCTCAGACATGACAATTTCGTTCTGCGCCAGACGATAGCTCTTCTCAAGCGAAGCGACCCCCTCTTCCAGCGCTTGCTTACGGCTGTTGTAGGCGCGGGTTTCCAGTTCCACCTCAGAAGGATACTGTTTCACGCGGTCGCTAAACGTCAGCGGCAGACCGTACGCTTCCGCACGCAGACGGTTAACGGTCGCTTCCAGTGCCACAACCTTACGCAGCGTCTCCAGGTAACTTGATTGCGCACGCGTCGGATCGATTTTCAGCAGTATTTGCCCCGGTTCCACAATGTCGCCCTCACGGACATTCAACTCTTCGAGTATCCCGCCCTCAAGGCTCTGGATAATCTGCTCGCGACTCTTCGAGACGATCTTCGCATCACCTTTGGTGATCTCTTCCACTTTGGCAAAATGCGCCCAGGTTAAGAAACCCACGAACACCGCCAGAATCAGCCATAACACCAGGCGCGATTTAGGTGTGGTCTGGGAAAATAGCGCCTCCTGGATATCGCTCATCCAGACAGCATCACGCGCTGAAAGCGGTTTGTTTTCGTTCTTTTTTAAACATTTCATGCACTGGCCTCCGCCTGCTCTTTTACTGGCACAGCTTGCGCTGACGTACTGTCATTAGCAGGCGTTTGCTCTGGCTGCGCCGTCGGCGAGCCGTTGAGCGCAGCCAGAATCTGCTGTTTCGGACCATCCGCGACAATTTTGCCGTCCTCAATAATCACCATCCTGTCCACCAGTGCCAGCAACGACGGGCGATGAGTGACAACAACCAGCGTGTGTCCGGCGGCCGCAATTTTCAGGTGTTGCAGGAACAGGGCTTCGGTCTGCGCATCCATCGCGCTGGTAGGCTCGTCCAGTAGCAGCAAGTTAGGACGTGCCAACAGCGTCCGCGCCAGTGATACCAGCTGGCGCTGGCCGCCGGATAAACTGTTACCCTGCTCGCCCACAGGCATGTGAATTCCCCGCGGGTGACGCGCTGCAATGTGATCCAGACCGGTTAAACGCAGTACCTTGAGAAACTCATCGGAAGTGGCATTCTGACGACCAATCATGATGTTTTCGCGCAATGTGCCGTAAAACAGACGCGCATCCTGCCCCACAAATCCCACGTTGTTCCGCCAGTCGGACGGCTCAATTTGATTCACATCCAAACCGCTGCTAAAAAGCTGCCCTTTAACCGGCGTGTAAAGACGCGCGATGATACGTAGCAGAGTGGATTTTCCGCTGCCAATTTTCCCGACAATCGCCACGCGCTCGCCCGGTTTTATCGTGAGGTTCACGTCTTTCAGAATGTCCGGGTTCGGTTGCATAGGCGGTGCCGGATAGGAGAAGGTAACGCCTTTAAGCTGGATATCGCCGTTCAGTTCTGGCTGTTTGATATAGTCGATTTCACTGCTGCGATCGGTTGGGTTCTCCATCAGCTTGTTAAGCGAGGTCAGCGCGGCTTTAGCCTGCTGATAACGCACGGCTAAACCGACGACCTGGCTTAATGGCGCGGTGACGCGTCCAGCCAGCATAACCGTACCGATTAACGCACCTTGCGTCAGACTACCGGCGTCAATCAGATACACGCCGGTGACAATCAGCATTACCGTCTGCAGCTGTTGCAGAAAACTCACCGAATTCATTGCCAGCGTAGAGTAGTGCTTAGACGCAGCTGAGCTGGACGATTGCATGGCGCTGAACTTCTGCCACCGGCTCTGCATCCAGGCCTCGCCACCCACAGATTTCAGCGTTTCCATCCCTTCGATGGATTCAATCAGCACGCCCTGCTTCAGCGATGCTTCCTGCAAACTGGCTTTCATCACTTTCGCCAGTGGCCATTGAATGGCCATACTGACCAGCAGGATCATCGGCAGCATCAGCAGCGGGACAATGGCCAGCGGACCGCCGATGGCAAAGATAATGCCGATAAACAGCAGCACGAACGGCAGGTCAGCAATGGTCGCAAGCGTAGCGGACGAGACGAAGTCACGCACGGATTCGAATTCGCGTAGCTGGTTGGCAAAAGATCCTGAAGAGGCTGGCTTATGCTCCATTTTGACGGCCAGCGCCTGACGAAACAGCACGCTACCCACAATCAGATCCGCTTTTTTTCCTGCGGTATCCAGCAGGTGAGCACGTACGCTACGGGTGATGGCTTCAAAAATCATTGCCACCAGTACGCCAATCGCCAGTGACCAGAGCGTGGTAAACGCCTGGTTAGGGATAACGCGGTCATAAACGTTCATGGTAAAGAATACGGTTGCCAATGCGAGCACGTTCACCAGCACCGACGCCAGCGCCGCGCTGCGATAGTAGCGGCGATAGCGCCACAGCGTGCTGAACAACCAGTGCCCTTTCGGCTGTGGCGGCGTGATATCGCTAACCCGGCTGTCAATACGCGCAGTCGGTTTAGCCGCAATCGCGTAGCCAACATACAGCTCGTTCAGCGCTTCATGGTTAAGTTCAACCGGCTCATCGGAGACATCTGGCAGGATCAGGGAATAGAACAGATCCCATTTGTCTTCGGCATTTTTACGACGCTCACGTGCCAGCAGTACCATCCCGCCAGCCCCCTTACGCAACAGAATCACCGGGAAGATCTGTTCCGGCAGTTCTGCGCTATTACGCCTGATGAGCCCTCCGGTCATACCGGCATTTTTAAGCGCATCAAGCGCTAAAGAGGGAGTGAGGAGTTGTTCGACAGGCAGACCCGCCAGCAAAACGTCATCGCTTTTACCGAGACGGTAATGCTCACACACCCAGGCAATACTTCTGAGCAGAGAGTCATCACTTTGTCGGTTATCGCGAGCGGCGGCGAGCAGCTGTTCCTCCTGTAAATGTGCAGTTGAGGATTCCATACTTCGCGTTTTCCTTGATTGGTTAATTGCATTTAAATCAATGAATTAAATTGATTTATTGGTTTAAATTAAGAATATTCTGTCACACGGAACGGTCTTAAATTAATGAGACCTGTCTCAATGGGATGGGTTATTTTTCGTCACGAAACAGGTTGATCTCACGGAAGAAATCAAAGGGAAACTCAGGGGGTAATTCGAGACAGGTCTCGGAGATTAATGAAGCCCACAACTGATAATGGCTACTGATGAAAAAGCCTATATCTGCAACAAATCAGAACCTGAGACATATTATGGATACTTCAAAAATCAACTTACTCGTCATTGATGGCGACAATATCGTACGTATCGCGGAACTCCCGGTACAGGCCGAGGGCGCACCGGTACGGGTAAAATCACTTAAAGGCGGAAAATTTTTGCTGGTTCGCGGCACAAATGAACCTGCACCAGAAAATATTGTTGTAAAACGCGATGGCGACGATTTGATGATATTTACGCAGGAGGAGGATGATACTGCGGAAATTATCATTGAAGACTTTTATACACAGCAGGGCATGCTGTACGGCATGGCGCAAGATGGCAGTTATCACCGTTATGAGAGCAGTGACTCCGACAAAGAAGCCTTCCTGTTGCTGAAAGAAGGCGGTAATGATGCACTGCATCTCAGTCAGAGTGGAACTCTGGCCCTGACGGACGTCACGTCCAGCGAGCTTTCACACGGGATGATGGCCGCGGGTGCCGTTGCGGCGGTGGGGTTGTTGACGGGTATTGTTGCCGCACTGAATGGAGGAAGCAGTAGTCAGAACACGCCTGTACCGGCAGTTCCCTCAGATATACAGGCGACAGACAACGTGGGGATCATTACTGGTGCGCTAGTACCTGGTGTGAGCACAGATGATGCCCTCCCCGTTCTCAACGGCAGTGGAACCCCCGGAAGCCTGATCCAGGTGTACGATAATGGCAGGCTGGTCGGGAGCGCGACGGTTAACTTCGAAGGAAAGTGGTACTGGCAACCTGAGGTCGCACTGCCAGAGGGTAAACACGATTTTCAGTTTGCAGCGCTGGCGAGAGGTAAGCAGAGCGCCAAAAGCCCCTCACTGAATTTTACTGTCGATCTGACACCGCCGGATAAACCCGTCAATATCAGCATTACCGACGGCAACGATAAGGATCTCTCCGCTGGTGGCGTGACCAACACCAATCCGCTACAGCTGAGCGGTAAAGGTGAACCGGGCGATACGGTACTTCTCTATGACGGCGATAAACTGACTGGCTCCACGGTGGTGGATGCCAGCGGCAACTGGCGTGCAGAGATAACCCTGCCGTCGGAAGGCGATCATAACCTGCAGGTCGGCTTCCGCGATCCGGCGGGTAATGTGGGTGCGAAAAGTGACCCTGTCACTGTGGATTACGACATCACTCCCCCCGATGCCCCTGGCGCTATTGAGATTACCGACGACAACGCCAGGGATCTCTCCGCTGGTGGCGTGACCAACACCAACCCGTTGCACCTGAGCGGTAAAGGTGAGCCGGGTGATACGGTACTTCTCTATGACGGCGATAAACTGACTGGCTCCACGGTGGTGGATGCCAGCGGCAACTGGCGTGCGGAGATAACCCTGCCATCGGAAGGTGACCACAACCTGCAGGTCGGCTTCCGCGATCCGGCGGGTAATGTGGGTGCGAAAAGCGATCCTGTCGTTGTGGACTATGACATCACCAGCCCAGATGCGCCTGTGCCAGACGTACTGAAAAACAGCGTCGGGAAAGACCTCATCCTGCAAGGGTTAAGCAACGATGATCATGTGAACATGGCCGGGAAAAATGGCGCAGCAGGAGACATCGTAAAGCTGTATGACGGCAACACCCTGATTGGCTCCTCCATTGTTAACGCGGAGGGTAGCTGGAGCGTATCCGGTGATCTTATTGGCGGGGACGGCAATCATAATCTGAACGCCACCTTCACCGATCCGGCGGGTAACGAAAGTGAAAGGTCTGCGCCTGTTACCGTCGATCTGGACACTGTTGCAGAAGCACCGTTATTTTCCCTAACCGATAACACCCCTACCCTGACAGGAAGCGTGGGCAGTGTGGAACCTCATGCGCTGGTGACGATCTACAACGGCACGGCCCCAGTGGCCTCGTTTTCCGCAAATGCTGATGGTAGCTGGACATGGCACCCCAGCCCGGCGCTGAGCGAGGGTAATTATCAATTCACGGCGAAACAGACGGATGCCGCAGGAAATACCAGCGCAGCAAGCCCGCCGCAGGTCTTCAACGTTGCGACAACCGTGAACGATTTTAACGATACCACCGGACAGGGCTGGACGTTTGCCAGCGCCTGGAGCGGCGTCGGTGTGTTCGACGGTCAGCAGGTACAGCTTTCCGGGGGCAGAAGTGCTGGGCACTCTACCGCTGGCGATATTATGTCGCGCACCTTCCATGTCGAGGCGGGACATACCTATAACTTTAGCGTCAGAAGCATAGTGTGGGCGACGACGGGTATCCCTATTGATAACCCATCACACTACCTGACCATCACGGTAGACGGCGTAAAGGTCGTCGATAACGTGCAGGTTGTTAACGGCATTTACGGCGGGAGCTGGACGGCCAGCACCTCGGGAAATGTGGTGATCACGATTTCTGACAGTACCGACACCAACGGCGTCGGTTCATGGATTGTTCTGGATAACTTTACGGTCAGGGGTCAGGGCGCACCGGTGAGCGCGCTCTTCAGCGAGGATGAAGCGACGCACTCGCCATTCAGCCTGGTCGAACATGTCCTGGCGCTGACAGACACCGTCGATAGCATCGACCTTTCCAGAGCGGCTGAACTGTCCCACACTGCGGCGCAGGATCTTCACGCCGTTTCGCTCAAAGGTCATGGTCAGAACCAGCTAAACATTCGTATTGATGATGTTCTGACGCTGGGACAGGAAAACCAGTTCCTGGACGATGGTACTAAACAGTTGATGGTTCAGGGTGACAAAGGCGACAAAGTGACGCTGGAGTCCATCGCGGGTGAACACGGGGTTGAAAAATGGAATGCGCAGGAGGATGTCACGGTGGGAGGCGTGGTGTATCACGTCTACCAGAACGACAGCCACGATGCGGAAGTCCTGATTCAACAAGGGATACAGATCCAATTACAGTAAAAAAGCCCCCCTGTTTTACAGGGGGGCAATCTGCCACTCAAAACCGTAACAGCATCATGTTGTTACGGTTTTTTTGTGGTTACGATAAACACGCAGGAAATGTGGGAAAGATGAAGAGGAAGAGATAACGCATGCTCCGTCATAATCAGAGCATGCGTTGAGGATTACTTTTGTGCCGTAGCAGGAATGTTTTGATCACCGCTCACACGCACAACAACACGACGGTTCGGGGCATAGCAGGAGACCCGTTCTCTCTTGCTGGAGGCGGCGCAATCGTTGACCACCGGCTCGTTGCTACCCACGCTGGTTGCCGTCATCAGGCGTGCTGGGAGGCCGTTTTCAGCCAACATGGTACGAATGGTTTGTGCACGCTTCAGGCCCAGCACGTAGTTGCCGCGATCGCTACCGATAGCATCGGTGTGGCCGATAACCTGAATCTGTTTCAGCTCGACGTTTTCACGCTTAATCGTTGCCACCAGATCTTTTACCGCCTGGCGACCCTGTGCGGAAACACCCTTCTCACTGGACTGGCCAAAGCGGAACATGACGTCACCAGATAAGGTGTAATCTTTGAACTGAGGTGCAGGCAGGTTTTTACAAGCTTCTACGCTGGAGGCGCGGGACAGCACGTGGATCTGTTCGCGCAGACCAGCGAGATCTTTTTCCGCCTGTTCACGCGTGCGGGCTTCTGGCACCGCATTCATGGTGTGGTTGACGCGCACGAAATAGGTCTGCCCGCCGCTCATCTCAACATTGTAGCCCTGCTCTTTACCGCGATATTCCGGCGCATCATTCTGGTACGCGCCCAGATTATGCTTGCCAGGTGCCAGGCAGAAAACGGTATACCCTCCTGGCAACAGTGCGTCATGGAACTCATTATCGACATAAACATGTGCCGCACCGCCCACAGTGTTGCTGGCGTCACGGTAATAAACAATTTGTGCCTGCGTCTGACCGACGGGCGCAACAGGCTGATACGCTTTGCCAAAATTCTCCGCAGCGGTGGCAGAGTGCATGAAAAATGCGGAGGAGGTAAACAGCGCCGCAAACAGAGAGGTCTTGAAAAAAGTCATAAATCCTCCAGAGGCCTCCCCGAAAGGAGGCCTGGAAAAGTTTAAGTTAGTGATTATTCACGTTGACGGTCACGCCAGCCTGCACCAGCAGTTCTACGTCCTGGCTTTCCATGTGGAACACCTGATATTCGACGCCCGATACCTTCACGTTACCGGCGTTGGTCCAGTTGCCCGGATCGCTGTTGTCAGGCAGCAGATCGTTCAGGTTCAGTACATCGCCCTTCTCACCTTTCACCAGCAGCTGTTTTGAACCATCGTCCACAAACAGGTTGGTTTTCGCGTGAGTCAGAACATCGTTAAGCCCGATATTCAGGGTATCAGCTTTGCCATTCACCATATCGATCTGGTTAACCACATCGGTTTTGGTGACCAGTTTGCTGAAGTCCAGCGGCTTCTCATTGTCCGTCAGCGTCAGCGTATTTTTGTCCAGTACGCTGTGCGTTTCCTGGTGGCTGTCCAGCGACGCAATGGTATTGCTGTCGTCGTGTACATCCTCACCCATGCTCATCATGCCCATGACGCCGCTCGATTTTGGCGTCCAGCTCACGTTGTCAAAGGCAAGGGTGCCGCCACGCGTTCCGGTATACATATCAACAGCGGCAATCTCTTTCCCCGCAGGTGCGGTATAGGAGATATGGCGCGCACTGGTGTATGTCTGGGTCGATAATACTGCACCGCTCTTGTCGTAATACACGACAGTGATTGGGGCAAAAGCAATATTCACCGCAGGCGTCACCAGGTCCATTTCAACCGAGCCAACATACTTCCCGGAGCCCCAGGTCAGACGAACAGGTGCGGTTCTGTCTGCACGCATCAACGCATGGTGACCGCCACCCACAATCGGCTGATAGGCATAACCGCCGTAGGAACAGCTAATCACCAGCCCGGATGCCAACGGTGTACCCATCTTCAACCCAACCTGCTGACCAACCGCCCATTCAAAGTCTTCGGTCACTTTCGGTGACACCACGGTCAGGCTACGTGAAACGCCCGTGCTCTTATTACCCGCCTTATCGATAGAGAACACGCTAAATGTGTGGTTCCCCAACGGCAGCGCTGGTGGCGTGAAGCTCCAGTTACCATTTGCGGCAGCAGTCACACTGTACGATGAACCGTTCACCGCGATATACACCGTGCTGCCCGCTTCGGCTGTACCGTTCAGCGTTGGCGTGTTGTCATCCGTTGAACCGGCATTAGCCACGTTGCCCGTTACCGTACCGACGCCATCCATCACGCTGGTAATCACTGGTGCCGCATTGGTGCCATCAATCGTGATCCCAAAGTTCGAGGAGTTCACAGAACGATTTCCGGCTTTATCAATGGAGTAAGCCTGGAAGTTGTACAGCTGGTTATAGTTGGTCGTCACGGAAAAGGACCATGCGCCATTCGTCCCTGCTGTCACCGAACCATAAACCCCACCGTTCGCCGGGTTGATGATATACACCACACTGCCCGCTTCCGCTGTACCGCGTAACTCAGGTGTACGGTCGTTGGTCAAACCACCATTACCTACCAGACCGTTGTATATACCACCCGCTACGTTGTCATAAGCACCCGAAATCACAGGGGCGTTATTCACCGTATCAATCGTAATCGCGAAGTTCGTGGAGTTCACCGAACGGTTTCCGGCCTTATCAATGGAGTACGCCTGGAAGTTGTACGTCTGGTTGTAGTTGGTCGTGAGCGGATAAGACCACTTGCCATCCGCGCCCGCCGTCACCGAACCGTACACGCCGCCATTCGCCGGGTTGGTGATATACACCACGCTACCTGCTTCGGCTGTGCCACGTAAATCCAGCGTGCGATCGTTCGTTACACCGCCGTTACCCACCAGACCGTTATAAACACCGCCCTGAACATCATCGTAAGAACCGAGGATCACCGGGGCCGCGTTGACGGTATCCACGTTGATCGAATAAGTCGCAGACTTACCTGAAACGTTACCCAGGTCGTCTTTCGCAATGGTGTAGAACATATGCGGACGACCCGCTGCGGTGTCAGCAACCGCACGATCCCAGGTCCAGTTACCGTTGGCATCGGTTTTCACCGTATCCAGCACCGCGTTGTTGTACGCGTTGTAGATGTAAACGATGCTGTTCGGCTCTGCGGTTCCGCGCAGTTGCATATTGCCATCGTTGCTCAACCCACCGTCCGGAACCAGGCCTTTATAGATGCCGCCTTCCACGTCATCGTATGCGCCCAGAATGACCGGGGCAGCAGCCTGGGTATCAACTTCCAGACCATAGTGGTTGGACTGGCCGGAAACGTTACCCGCCGCATCCTGTGACGTTACGTAGAAGTCGTGCTTCGCATCCGTCAGCGCAGGCGATGTCCACGTCCAGTTACCGCTTGGATCGGCATACACGGAACCGACTGGCACCTTGTTGCCCGGCTCATAAATTGTCACCAGGCTGTTTTTCTCAGCCGTGCCGCGTAATTCCGGTGTTGTGTCGCGTGAACGCCCCCCGTCAGCAATCAGCGTACCCGCATCGTCATACATGCCGACAATCGTTGGCGCGGTTGGTGCCTGGGTATCAATCGTCAGATCCCACGGCGCGGTTGGTGCGCTTTTCACCCCGGTCGGGCTCTGGAATACCGCACTCAGAGACAGCTCTGCGCCGTTGTTTTGCGGTGGCAGCGTGTAGTTCCAGGTACCGTCATTGCCTACGGTGACAGAATTCACGAGCGTGGTGCCGTCGTAAATCAACACGGTATCACCCGCACGTCCTGTACCATGCAGCGTCGGCGTGGTGTCATCGGTCACCGCCGGATTCGCCAGGTCACCCTGAACCAGGCCCACATCATCAACAACACGATCCAGAGAACCTGTTGGGATGCTGGTATCCAGCGTCAGCTCAAACGGAGGCGTCGGCGCGCTTTCGCCCGTACCCGGATCTTCCGTCGCGGTGATCTTGTAGGTACCGTCTGCACTCAGTGCCGGGGTGATCGTCAGTTGCCAGTTACCGGTGACGGCATCAGCACGTACGCTATCAACATATTTACCATCGACATACACTTTCACCAGCGCGCCAGGCGTCGCGTGGCCCACAACCGTTGGGGTCGTGTCATCAGTGTGGCTGCCGCTGCCCAGATTGCCGGTGATCGCGCCTTCATCATCCACAACGTGGCTGATGGATACGCCGTTAGCGCTGGTATCCACGATGAAGTGGATCGGGTCAGACGCCGGGCCGACGTTGCCCGCTTTGTCTTCAATAGAGACTTTCCAGGTGTAGTCGCCGTCTGCCAGCGCAGGGGCTGGGGTATAGCTCCAGTTACCGCTGCCATCGACAGGTACGCGCACGGTGGTACCATCACCCAGATCGATAATCGCCGTACCGCCTGCTTCCCCCTTACCACGGTAGGTTGGGGTGTTGTCATCGGTGGTGTCGTCGTTACGAATAAACCCAGGGGTACCGAAATCGTCCCACAGCTCAATGTCGGTTGCCTGACCAGGTGCGACGGAATCAATGTTAATGACCCACTCGCCGGTTTCCGGGCTGCGGTTGCCGGTTACGTCTTCCGCAACTGCACGGAAGCGGTGTTCGCCCTGAGCCAGCGGGGTGTCAAAATCAATGGTCCAGCGTCCACCAGTTACCACCGCGCTGCCGATCGGATTCGGGTTCGCGCCGTCGTACAGATAAACAACAGTGCCATTCTGCGCAGTACCGGTGATGGTTGGACGATCGTCGTTGGTGATACCGCCGTTCTGTACGGTGCCCACGTGCGATTCAACGTCGTCAATCACATCGGTGATCGCCGGAGCCGTCGGAATACCGCCCGCCAGCAGGTCAAAGGCGAATTCATCAGATGGCTCGGAACGCAGGCCAGCCTTGTCTTCCGCGATCACTTTCACGTCATAGTGACCGTTCGCCAGCCCCAGCGGTGGCGTCCAGGTCCAGGTGCCTGCATCGGTGGCGCGCACAGAATCGACCTGCACACCATTAACAATGATGTAGACCAGGCTGTTCTTTTCGGCAGAACCTGCAAACGTCGGGGTGCTGTCGTCAGTAATGTCGCCGTTTTTGAGGTAACCGGTCTGCTGACCCGCGTCGTCAAATACGGTGTCGATAGTCGGTTTTGCCGGAGGCGTAGTGTCGACGATAAAATCGATCGGGTCGGACGGTTCGCTGGCGTTGCCCGCCGGATCGGTGATGACGACGACCGCTTCGTGCTCACCTTCCGCCAGTGGGTTTTCTGGTGTCACTTCCCATTTGCCGTCTTCACCTACGATTGCGGTACCCACAACTTCGTCGTCGATGATCAGTTCAACGGTTTCACCCGGCACAGCGCCTTCGCCACGGAATACCGGCTGGGTATCATCGGTGATATCACCGTTATGAATTGGGCCAGTAATCGGGCCGACGTCATCGTCAACGTCGCCGATAATCGGTTTGTTTGGTGCTTCGGTATCAATCACCAGTTTCCACGGGTCGGTTGGCGCGCTTTCAACGCCAGTCGGGCCACGGAAGACCACGCTCACATCCAGCGCGGTACCGTTCGTCTGCTCAGGCAGGGTATATTCCCAGCTGCCGTCAGCTCCCACGGATACAGAGCCGATAATGTCGCTACCGTTACGCACGAAGACGATATCCCCGGGACGGCCAGTACCGTGCAGGGTTGGTGTGGTGTCATCGGTCACTGCCGGGTTTGGCAGATCGCCCTGATAGCGGCCAACGTCATCCGATACGCGATCGAACGTCCCCGTTGGGACAACGGTATCGATGGTCAGCAGGAACGGACCCGCATCCGGCGGGTTATCGCCTGGGCCGTTATATTCACTCGCCGTAATACTGTAGGTTTTACCGGATTCCAGCGCAGGATTGATCTCAATAGACCACTGCCCCGTCACAGGATCGGCGGTTTGAGAGCCAACGGCGACGCCGTCAACGTACAAAGTCACCAGAGAGCCAGGCGTTGCCGTCCCGACCATCACCGGGTTTACATCATCGGTGCTGCTGCCGCTGGCCAGCGGGTTGGTCAGCGGCCCGGTGTTATCTTCCGCGTGGCTAAACGACACGCCGTTACCCACGGTATCCACGTTAAACGTGACAGGTGCAGTCGATGGGCCACGCTCACCCGCCGCATTTTCCAGCGCAACAGACCAGGTGTAGCGACCATCTGCCAGTGCAGGCGCAGGCGTCCAGGTCCACGAACCACTCGCGTTCACCGGTACACGCACGCTTTGACCGCCGCCAAGATCAATTACCGCCACCATGCCCGGTTCGCCCTTACCGCTAAAGGTTGGGGTGTTATCAATCGTGGTGCGGCCATTGGCAATTTCACGTTCAAACTGGAAGTCAGCCCACAGCAGGACGTCGGAAGGCAGCGGCGGCAGCGTCGCCGTCACATCCATCATTGCCATTGCGTTAGGTTCAGTGTGCATATTTGTAACAGTTGTCTTTTTCATAATCGTTTCCAAATGGGTCTACTTAACTGTTCAGGTAAAGCCCTGGTCATGTTTTCTGGTATAAAACCGTTTTTTAAGGAGGCTCCCCCTCAGGGAGCCTCGTACTTCATGGGGATAATTAGTGATTCTGTAGCGTGACCGTGACTCCCATCTGAACGAGTATTTCGGTATTCAGGCTATCCATCTGGAAGGACTGATACTCCACTCCGCCAACGTTCACCGTGCCACCATTCGTCCAGTTGCCCGGGTCTATGTCGTTTGGTAACAGGTCACTCAGGTTGACCTGGTCACCCGCATCCCCTTTCACCATCATCTGGTTGAGCCCGTTATCGTGGAACAGGTTCTGAGACGCGTTTTCCAGGACATCACCGGCATTTAATGTCAGGGTGTTATCACCCGTCCCCGTGATGTCGATCACTTCCATTGACTGGATCTTGTTCCCCAGCGTGCTCAGATCGAGGTGCTGATCCGAGCCCAGTAATTTCAGGGTATCCAGACCTTCACCGCCCTGAATAATGGCCGAGCTCAGGCTGGTGACATCCGTCACCTGGTAGACGTTATCTGCCGCATCGCCGTACCAGACATCGCCCTGGTTATCCGCCAGGTAGTCACCCGGGGTCACCGTTTTGCCCGTGCCGCCCACGACCAGGTTATCGATGCTGAAACCAAAGCCGCGTGCCGTCGGGAACTCCTCGTGATGGATTTCCATGCGGTAAACCGGGTTATCCGGGCTGGAGAACGCGACCGGGAAATTACGGTTGTTGGCAAAATCATCAACAGGCACAGAACCAATCAGCTCGCCGTTAATGTCGTAGAAATTCACCACCGTCGAGTTACCCGCAAAGTTCGGGTTAAAGTCGAATTTGATGTCGCTGGCACCGTACTGGAAATCAACAAACATGCTGCCGCTCATTCCCAGATCTTGCTCGGTACCATGCAAATACAGACTGTTGCTGCCGCCAAATATCTGATTGGCAAACTGGTAATCATTGGTTCCGCTCGCCGGTGAGTGGGAGAAACGCATCCCGTGTACCCACTGACCCGCATCGATCGCTGTGAACTCGTCAGCCGACTCAAAGTTGTTGGTGCTGGTGAAATCGCTGGTGCGGTAATTCGAGCTGTTACCCGCCGCATCAACAATGGCTGCCCCGACAGGGATATCGGTATAACCGCCAGGCGGCAGGCTAACCGTCACGTTGCCGTTTGTGATATCAGCTGCGGTCAGCGTGTGCGTCACAGAGACATCACCCACCTTCACCACTACCGTGTCCCCTGCCGCGACATTGCTGCCAGGCAACGTCACGGTGACATCGTTACCGCTACGAACCACATCGGTTGGTTCATCTGGCGCAACCTGATCCACCACCACCTTTTGTGATGATTCGGTGTAGTTACCTGCCGCATCCACCACGCGGGTCAGAATGGTCCAGTCGGCGCTGTGGCCTTGCGAGTCCACATAGGCCCACTTATCGCCATCGACGATCGCTTCCTGCCAGGTTTTACCTCCATCAACGGAGACATAGACCTTTTCACCCGCTTCCAGCGCAGGCGAGAGATGACCGGTGATCACGCTGCCAGGACCACTGTTATTGGTGATGAAATCCGCATCGCTTACGCCGGAGTCTTTACTCAGGTTGTCAGCAACTGCACTGGCCGTTGGCGCTTCGGTATCAATGGTGATTTTCCATGAATCACCCGGCGCGCTTCTTACGCCTGTCGGGCTCTGGAACACCACGTTCATCTCCAGCTCGGTACCGTTATTTTGTGGCGGCAGCGTGTAGTTCCAGGTGCCGCCAGGGCCTACGGTGACGGAGTCAATCAGGGTCGTGCCGTCGTAAATAAACACGGCATCACCCGCCACACCGGTACCGTGCAGGGTCGGGGTGGTATCGTCCGTGACATCCGGGTTCGCCAGGTCGCCCTGAACCAGGCCCACGTCATCCGTCACGCCATCCAGCGAGCCGGTCGGTACGCGGGTATCCAGCGTCAGTTCAAACGGGGGCGTTGGTGCGCTATCACCCGTACCGGTATTTTCGGTCGCGGTGATCTGATACGTGCCATCAGCGGACAGCGCCGGGTTGAGGGTGTACTGCCATTGACCCGTGGTCGGGTCGGCAATCACGCTGTCAACCAGCTTGCCGTCAACGTACACTTTCACGATGGAGCCAGGCGTCGCGCGGCCCACAACCGTTGGGGTCGTGTCATCGGTGTGGCTGCCGCTGGCCAGATTGCCCTGAACGCTACCTTCATCATCCACAACGTGGCTGATGGAGATGCCGTTACCGCTGGTGTCCACGGTGAAGTGGATCGGGTCAGACGCCGGGCCGACGTTACCCGCTTTGTCTTCAATCGACACTTTCCAGGTGTAGTCGCCATCTGCCAGCGCAGGGGCCGGGGTGTAGCTCCAGTTACCGCTGCCATCAATCGGTACGCGTACGGTGGTGCCATCACCCAGATCGATAATCGCCGTACCGCCTGCTTCACCCTTCCCGCGATAGGTTGGGGTGTTGTCATCGGTGGTATCGTTATCGGCGATGATCCCCGGCGTACCGAAGTCATCCCACAGCTCAATGTCAGTCGCCTGACCTGGTGCAACGGAATCAATGTTAATAACCCACTCACCCGTCTCCGGGCTGCGGTTGCCGGTGGCATTTTCCGCGACAGCACGGAAGCGGTGCTCGCCCTGCGGCAGTGGGGTATCAAAGTCGATGGTCCAGCGTCCGCCAGTCACCACCGCGCTGCCGATCGGATTCGGGTTCGCGCCGTCGTACAGATAAACGGTGGTGCCATCCTGACCGGTCCCGGTGATGGTCGGCTTATCGTCGTTAGTGACGCCGTTATGCTGTACAGTGCCGGTATGCGACTCGACGTCGTCGATAACATCAGTGATCGCCGGAGCCGTTGGCACACCACCGGACTGCACGCTAAAGTCGAAACTGTCGGACGGTTCAGAACGCAGGCCTGCCTTATCCTCAGCAATAACGCTGACGTTATACGAGCCGTTAGCCAGCGCCGGAGACGGTTCCCAGGTCCAGGTACCGCTTTCCGTTGCGCGTACGGAATCCACCACGTTGCCGTTCACCACGATGTACACCAGACTGTTCTCTTCAGCGGTCCCGCTAAAGGTCGGGGTGCTGTCATCCGTGATCTCACCTGGCGTCAGGTTGCCGGTTTTGCCGCCCACATCATCGAACACGGTATCGATGGTCGGTTTGGCCGGAGGCGTGGTGTCGACAATAAAGCCAATCGGATCGGACGGTTCACTGGCGTTGCCCGCCGGATCGGTGATCACCACGACCGCTTCATGTTCGCCTTCCGCCAGAGGGTTTTCCGGGGTTACTTCCCATTTCCCGTCGTCACCTACGATTGCGGTACCCACGACTTCGTCGTCAATAATCAGCTCAACGGTTTCACCCGGCACAGCGCCTTCGCCACGGAAAACAGGCTGGGTGTCATCGGTGGTGTCACCGTTGTGAATTGGGCCAACGATCGGGTCGACGTCATCTTCTACCTCACCAATCACCGGCTTTTCTGGCGGCGTCAGGTCGACAATAAACTCGACAGGATCGGACGGCTCGCTGGCGTTGCCCGCAGGGTCGGTGATCACCACGACGGCTTCATGCTTGCCTTCTGCCAGTGGGTTTTCCGGGGTTACTTCCCATTTTCCGTCGTCACCCACGATCGCCGTACCCACGACCTTATCGTCGATAATCAGTTCAACGGTGTCGCCCGGCTCAGCACCTTCGCCGCGGAAAACAGGCAGGGTGTCATCGGTGGTGTCACCATTGTGAATTGGGCCAACAATCGGGCCGACGTCATCTTCTACCTCGCCAATCACCGGCTTTTCTGGCGGCGTCAGGTCGACGATAAACTCGATTGGATCGGACGGTTCGCTGGCGTTGCCCTCAGGATCGCGAATAACGACCTTCCCTTCATGGGAACCTTCCGGCAGCGGGTTTTCCGGGGTCACTTCCCAGTTGCCGTCTTCGCCGACGATAGCGGTGCCCACAACTTCATCGTCGACAATCAGTTCAACGGTATCGCCCGGGTTAGCGCCTTCGCCACGAAACACAGGCTGGGCGTCATCGGTGGTGTCACCGTTATGAATAGGACCCGTAACAGGACCAACGTCATCTTCCACGTCACCAATAACAGGTTTGCCCGGTGCATCGGGTGCAATGGTGAAATCAAACGGATCGCCCGGCGTACTGGTGCGGCCATCGGCACCTTTGCCGATCAGCACGATACTGTGATCGCCCTGAGACAGCGGGTTTTCTGGCGTCCACGTCCAGTTACCCTCGCTATCTACGCGGGTTTCGCCCAACTTGATGCCGTTTTCCCAAAATTCAACGGTATCGCCAGGGTGGCCAATACCGCTGAAGGTTGGCGTGGTGTCATCGGTCACGCCGTTTTGCGGGATCGTGCCGGTTTTGCTACCAAAGTCGTCGTGTACATTTTTCAGTTCAGGCGTCTGAACAGGCGCTGGCGTGACCACGCCATCGTCGTCATTGCCACCCTCTTTTCCACCACGGTTATGACGAACAATGGCCCCAATACCAATCGCCGCGCCAATAGCGGCTAACGCCCCCAGAGCCAGCAAGGCAGGAGAAAACGCGGTGCCCGCAACCGCCAGACCGTCAAGACTGGCAATAGCGCCAGCGCCCAGCGCATGGGCTGAGGATTCACCGTCCAGCAGGAAAGCAGCTTCATGATCGTCATCACCATCAGTGGCGATGTATTCGTGCCACTGGCCGTCTTCACCTTTACCCACCAGTTCACCGGGATTATCGAAATAATCTTCAATAATCAGCTGAGGCTGATCTTCATCGGTGCCTTCCAGCATGATGAACAGGTCTTTACCGACACGTTTCAGGGTAATGTTTTCTGGCGCAACGCCGTTCTCGCCTTCCGCAAGAATGTACTTCGCGTTAGGGATGGCTTTAATTTTGACTGCACTGCCAATTTTTTCACTGCGCAGAACGTCAGCTTTGACAATCGTGTCTTTATCAACGACTGCAATATTTACTGGTTTGAGATTCATTCGCTAAATTCTCGTGTAAATAATCGATCTGTGTCTGCGCAACGCGCCAGACGCACTTCCATACGGGATACTTTCCCTGGCTGACGCTATCTTCCGGTCTGACCGTCTGTGGCTTAATAAGACCTGTCGCAAACGGTCTGGATAAGCTTGTCAGGAGAAGTAATAAAAGGAATGGCCCGCTATCTGGCGGGCCAGACAGGGTTGCAATGATGGGGGGGAAATAAAATTTCAGTTAAAGACAAGTCTTAGCCCAATTTGCGTTGACGAGATGGAAAATAAATTTTTCCTTACCCGAATCAGGACAATCAGGAATGTCAGGCAAAAAAGTCATTGTCATGGACTCCAGCCCACTGCTTCGCGCTGGACTCCAGGGCTTATTATCAGAACAAGGCCATCAGGTTGTCGCGCAGTTTGGCACAATGGAAGAATTGATGGACAATATTTCATTGTTCAATGTCGACCTGGTCATTATGGAGCATCTGCAACAACAGCCAGACGTCTTTTCATCTCTGGCTCAGTTAATACAAAACATCCCTGTTACACAGGTATTGATTTTATCCTCATCATCCAGTGATTTTCACATTCAACTGAGTAAAAAGGCCGGTGCGGCGGGCTATCTCAATAAAAGCAGTGCGCTGGACAACATTGTCAGCACTATCGATAAGGTCGTGTCTGGCCAGTTCTGTTACGGCAATGAACTGAAAGTGCATCGAAAGAAATACCCGCGAGACGCCTCATTTTTATTATCGTTATCCCATACTGACATCTGTATCTTGCACTACATATCTGCTGGCTACAGCAATCAGGTCATTGCTGCGATGATGAACATAAATAATAAAAGAGTCAGCGCCTATAAAAAGCGAATCATGGCGAAATTTAAAATTTCCAAATTAACTGAACTGGTGGATCTGGCAAAACGTAATTATCTGTATTGAGCAAAAAACGTCCCGACAATCTGACTATCGACCACGCACCTCACGACGATAGCAGAAAGGAGAGACAGTGAGCGGTTTTTGAAAGTGACGCCGCAAAGAGGCATAGCCCATTAAAACAGGATGATAAAATGAATAGCGTATTAATCGTGGACGACCACCCGGTTGCCCGTCTGGCGGTGAGAATGTTGTTGGAAAAAGACGGGATGACGGTGATCGGCGAAACGGATGATGGCCTGAAGGCCGTACAGCAGGTACGCCAGTTACTTCCGGATCTGGTTATCGTCGATATCGATATTCCCTCAATCAATGGGATTAATGTTGTCCAGCGACTACGTGCGAATGACTTTAAAGGTGGGATCCTGTTTCTGACGGGAAAGGATGACGACCATTATATTAAGCGCTGTGCCGGAGCAGGTGCCGATGGCTTCATCAGCAAGCGCAATAATCTGTCGGAACTTCATGACGCTATCCGCGCTATCAAAAGTGGCTACGGTTTTTTCCCCATTAACCGCGCCCGCCAGAACGCCGCTGGCGATATTCCTCTGGACGACAAAGATAAAATCGCCAGCCTGTCTGAAAAGGAACTGCAGGTTCTGCACTTTCTGACAAAAGGGCATAAAGTTATCGAGATTGCCGTAAAAATGATGGTCAGCGATAAAACCGTCAGTACCTATAAACGCCGTATGATGAAAAAGCTCGATCTCCGGACGTCGATAGACATCTATAATTTCGCCCAACGCAACAAAATAGACTGAGCCAACATCCGACCTAAAAGGGTAACATGACGCCGATTCACCCACTGCGCATACTGACTGTAGACGATCACCCGGCAAACCGACTCCTGCTACGACAGCAGTTGACCCGACTGGGACATGAGGTTGTCGAGGCGGAAAACGGTGAACAAGCCCTTGAACGCTGTAGCGAACAGCATTTTGACCTGCTCATAACCGATTGTCAGATGCCAGTGATGGACGGACTGACCCTCACCCGGTTGTTACGAGAACGGCAGCAACAACCGTTAATTATTCTTGGTCTCACCGCGAATGCTCAGCCCGAAGAACATCGCCGTTGTATTGCCGCCGGGATGGACGACTGCCTTTTCAAACCACTCCACCTGAAGCAGCTGGAGGCAGGTCTACAACGGCTATCCCAAAAGGACAAATCCCCGGTTCTCGCTCACCCGGAGGGTCTTGCCCGGTTCATCAATCTGGATACCCTGCAGTCATTAACCAGCCACAATCCCCCCTTATTATTCACCCTGCTTAACACCACTCGAGATGAAAACCAACGCGACATGCAGTCTTGCCTCCCGCTGGCGTGCCAGGGCAAGTGGGCAGCGCTGGCGCATCGCTTACATCGCCTGGCCGGTGCCGCCGATATCATTGGCGCACATACGCTAGCACAACAGTGTCGCGTCCTTGAAAACGCATGCAAAACGGTGACGCTTCCCGTTGAGGCTGAAATTCTGCCTCGCCTCCAGACTCTGCTGACCACCCTGGCGGCGCTGAATCAGGCGATTTCGGTGTACACCACAACACGGTAGCCCCTCACGCGGGTACCAACCGGCTCCTGAGCCAGCACGGCATTTTTCACCGACAAGGACTACAAGCCTATAGTCCTTCCCTTACAAGCCTATCATCCTGCCCTCATGTATTTCACTACCATGAAATTTATATAGTAACCCCGTTGTCACCATGGCAGCGCTTTTAAAATAAAGAAGGTTGCCATGTTAAATAATTCATTTGAAACCACCACAACAGAAATACGTTTTCTTATCCTGATGCTCTTGCTGGTCAACCTCATGGGCATTTTATTTTTATTATTTACCCCTGTTAATTAAAAGGTATTCCTTGTGAAAAAAAGATTTCTTATTTTGCCTGTGCTCACGGCATTAACGATGACCGCTCACGCCAAATCGCTGACGCAGTCCACCTTGTCTCTGGAACAGGCTTCTGTACTGGCCAGTGAAGCCGTTAAATCGTGCAGTGCTAAAGGGTACAATGTCAGCGTAACGGTTGTTGATGCTGCAGGTGTCACCCGCGCGGTACAGCGTATGGATAACGCCGGCCCACATACCCTGACCGCCAGCTACCAGAAAGCATTCACCTCTGCCTCCAGCGGTGTGGCCACGAGCCAGCTTCTGGAAAACTCGAACAAGTATCCGGCAGCGAAAAATCTCGGCGATATTCCTGGCTTCTTATTATTAGCCGGCGGCGTACCGGTTAAAGAAAATAACACCACTATCGGTGCCATTGGCATTGGTGGCGCTCCGAGCGGTGATATTGATGAAGCCTGTGCACTCGATGCCATTAAAAAACTGCAATAAGTAAAGCGATTCACAATTTATTGGGAAAATAAAAAAGGACCTTATTATGAAAGTAACACCACGTGTTTTATTCGCCTCTGTGATTTCACTGTGCGCTTCCAGTCCATTACTGGCGGCTGAAAACGCTAAAGAAGGCTATTACGGTGCCCTGAACCTGATTGATACCCATCAGAAGGCAAAGAGCATGAATCTGAGCGAACGCCCGGGGATCGGTTCTTTTGTGCCCGGGGATGAAAAAGAGCACAAGCAGAACGGTTCCGTGGCTGTCGGCTATCAGTTCGGCAATAACTGGCGTACCGAAGCTGAATACGTTTTTAAAGAAAAGACGGAATTCACCAGCGGCTCTTCCACTTTTGCGACCAGTTTCAACCACATGAAGGTTGATTCTGAACGAGCAATGCTCAACGTTTATCGTGACTTTATGATTACCGATAAATTCGCCCTGTACGCAACCGCGGGTGCCGGTGTGGCGAAAGTGAAAGTGGGTGGCTGGCAGGGTAATGACAGCCGTGAGTTCGCCGGTAATACGCAAACCAACTTTACGTACTCTGTGGGTGCAGGCACCTCTTATGAAGTGATTGACGACCTGACGCTGTACGCCACTTATCGCTATGTCGATATGGGCAATATTGAAAGTGGTCGTAACACCTTTGTTAACG
This sequence comes from Enterobacter sp. LM3, assembly GCF_046622475.1. NCBI lineage: Bacteria > Pseudomonadati > Pseudomonadota > Gammaproteobacteria > Enterobacterales > Enterobacteriaceae > Enterobacter > Enterobacter sp. LM3. The sequence goes on from NZ_JBJURN010000008.1 coordinate 125,970, forward strand.
CCCGTGGTCTGCAGGATGAAAATCTGCGCGGCCGTCTGGTCAACAATGAATTTGTATTTGGTGTTCGTTACGTCCTGTAAAGCCATTTGACTGAGAGTTTCATCGCCCTCTTTTCAGGTATCTTTTCTCGCTCTCTTCATGTTTATGCCACTTTTTGCCTGACCTTATCGCCTTCCTGCCGGGCGGTAAGGTTTTTTTACACTCCAGCCATCCGCCGCATTGATGTTGCACGAACGGCTGCGTCGCCACACCTGATATTCCCCTTCTCTCTTACTCTGGGTAATTTTAACTTGGTCTGCTTTGTAAAATCCCCTATCAGGAAGAAGGTACACGTGAACGGTATGAGTATGTTCTTACAGCAAAAGGTCGTAGTCTTGCCCCAATTCTTATCTCTATGATGGAGTGGGGACATAAAAATATACTGCACGACACACCTCATATTGTTTTATCTGATAAAGAAAGTGGAGAAGTGCTGCGTAGCGCCTTTGTTACCGCATGCGGTAAGGTTGTTGATCCAAAAAACGTCCAGATATCAGTGTGTGACAGTCAATTCGGAAAGAAGCTTTGACCGGAAATTAGCATCCTCTGGATGTCTGTTTATGACATCACCCGATAGTGCGACTGCACCAGGCCCGAAGGGAAGCTGCGGCTTGATAATAACGTCAAATCGACATCCTGGAGCAGGTTTCCGAACAGCGGTTTTCCTGAACCGAGCAGGACAGGAACGGTAGTGATAACGATATCAGCGACCAGCCCCTCACGCAGGAACGACTGTATCAACTGGCCGCCATCGATATAGACGCGATGTACGTTTTGTGCCGCCAGATCCTCAATCACCTCCTTTGGTGCGCGGCGGGAGAACTGCACTTTTCCCTTAAGCGCCTCGGGCACGGGGGGATCGGTTAGCTGCCGGGAGAGCACCAGCACGGGCAGGTCATAAGGCCACTCAGCAAAGGTCAGCACCTTCTCATAGCTTCCCCGGCCCATAACGATCCAATCTTTGTCCGCGATGAACTCTGCTTAACCGTGATCTTCTGCCGGGTCATCGCGCTGCAACAGCCAGTCGATATCTCCATCCTGCCGGGCGATGTAGCCATCAAGACTGGCCGCGATAAAAACGTGTGTAGTGACCATCTGGTGCTCCGTATTCAGGTTGCATCTATCAAGTTGAGTCAGGTGATGTTGGTGAACCGCCCCACCCTCGCCGTACATACCGACATCCTGGCATCATACGTCACATCTCAACAGTGCGTGGAACTAAAACGGGTAGGCTTACATCACCACCGACACCCCCTTTCCCGTTATCGCGTTTATCCAGGCTTTATCGGTATCGTCTTCCACAACAATGGTATTAACCAGCGACAAATCACCAATCACAAACGATGATGCCGAATTAATTTTTTCCGGTGAAGCAAGAACTACGGTCTCTGCGGCTCTGCCGGAAAATGCGCGTTTGATGCACGCTTCTTCAAAATCACCGGTGGTAAGTCCGGTATCCGGGTGGATCCCTGTGACCCCCATGAAAAAGAGATCCGCATGAATATTACCAATGCCTTCAATGGCCGCCGCACCAACCGTCACAATCGAATGTTTGTATAAACGCCCACCAATGAGGATAACCTCAATGGCAGGATGATTAACCAACCCCAGCGCGATACCCGGGCTGTGCGTCACCACGGTAATATTCAGGTCAGAGGGTAAGAACGTAATCAGTTCCGATGTGGTTGTCCCTCCATCAATGATCACCACCTGGCCCGGAGAAATAAGCTGTGCGCCTTTACGAGCGACCCTTTTTTTCGCATCCATTTTCAGAGACTGCCGTTCTGCAAACGGTGCAATCGCCGAAGATGACGGCAGCGCGCCACCGTGTACACGTTGTAAACGCCCTTCTGCCGCCAGCTCACGTAAGTCACGACGGATCGTATCCTCAGAAACCGTGAAAAGCATGCTGAGCGCTTTCGACTGAACCTGACCTTCTGCCTGTAATTTTTCGAGGATTAACTGCTTTCGCTGGCTGGTGAGCATGATGTATTCCTGATATTGCATGTTTTATCTTGAATATGCACGATATTGCTGCTTATGATAGTTACTCTACGAAAGGAGGAACAAACGTGCAATCAAAACGTGCAGATATACGCATTATCGCGAATGAAACACTGTCTGATAACTGGTACATCCTCAAAAAATATACCTTCGACCAGCAACGCAGTGATGGTGAATGGCAGCGACAGAGCCGTGAAGTTTATGATCGGGGTAACGGGGCAACCATTCTGCTCTATAACCGCGACCAAAAAACGGTGATCCTCACTCGCCAGTTCCGCTTCCCTGTTTTTATCAATGGCCATGAAGACGATCTGATCGAAGCCGCAGCCGGACTGCTCGATAACATGGATCCGGAAAGCCGTATTAAAGCGGAAGCAGAAGAAGAAACTGGTTTTAAGGTCACCTGCGTTCAAAAGGTTTTTGAAGCCTATATGAGCCCTGGCTCCGTCACGGAAAAACTCTATTTTTATATCGCTGAGTACCATCCGCAGGATCGGTCGGGTAACGGAGGAGGCATCAAAGCCGAAGGTGAAGATATTCAGGTGCTGGAGTTACCGCTGGCAGAAGCATTACGGGGAATTGAAACTGGTAAGATAGTCGACGGTAAGACCATCATGCTGCTTTACCATATTGCTCTGAAAGGAATTCTGTAACCTTCACAACTTCAGATGCCTGCCACTGCGCAGGTGTCTGGCTGTGCTATTCTTGCTGAATAATGCAAAATGGAGAGGCAAAATGGCTGACTGGGATCCTTCTCTTTACCTTCAATATGCTGCCGAACGTACGCGCCCTGCCGCTGAACTGCTCGCCCGGATTTCACTGGATGAGGTGTCATCTCTGGTTGATTTAGGTTGCGGGCCAGGAAACAGTACCGCACTGTTAAAGCATCGCTGGCCTTCGGCACACATTACTGGCGTGGATAACTCGCCGGCGATGCTCGAAGAAGCACGTCGCACCTTTCCAGACTGTCACTTTGTCGAGGCAGACATTCGGCGGTACAAACCTGCTCAACCGCTCAGCCTGATTTACGCCAACGCGTCGCTACAATGGGTTCCTGACCATTACGATCTCCTGCCACACCTCGTTTCTTTGCTCCACTTAAACGGCGTGCTGGCGATACAGATGCCCGATAACTGGCTCGAACCCACGCACATCGCCATGCGTGAAGTCGCCTATGAACAAGGTTATCCCGATCGCGGCCGCGAACCTCTGCCTGGGGTGCATGCGTATTACGATATTCTTACGGATGCGGGCTGCGATGTGGATATCTGGCGGACCACCTATTTTCACAAAATGAGTTCGCATCAGGCCATTATTGACTGGGTCAGTGCCACCGGTCTGCGTCCGTGGTTACAGGAACTCAACGAGAGCGAACAGAAACATTTTCTGAAGCGTTACCATGAACTGCTGGAAGAGCAGTATCCGCTCCAGGAAAACGGGCAGATACTGCTGGCTTTTCCACGGCTGTTTATCATTGCTAAACGTCAGCCATGAGGCGTTTTTAATCCTGTTGGATGACCTGCGACTGCTGGTCATCATTACCTTCGTCAGGCTACATACGCTGGAAAGCATTACAGCGAAATGCGGTAACGAACGTAATCGTCGGCTTCAGCAAATTTGTCATAGAGTTTACGTGCGGGATTGTTCTGCCGGGTCATCCAGTAGAGTATTGCCCACCCTTCTCGCTTGCCTTCTGCCATCAGGGCATCGATTAATGCCTGCCCGGCTCCAGCGCCGCGTACTGCGGCATCGACAAACAGATCTTCCAGATAGCAAACTGGCGCTGTCGACCAGGTACCTTCGTGCAGAATGCACATGGCGAAACCCACAACCTTGCCGTCCATTTCCGCAACCCGGCAAAACAGAGACGAATGAGTCGTCGCCTGCGCCCTTTCCCATGTCGATGCAGTGATGGATTCATCGAGTTCACAGTCATAAAAATGGGTGTAACCGTCCCAAAGCGGACGCCACTGTGAATAATCTTCTGCGCGTAAAGCTCTTACCGTTATCGCCATTGTTACCTCTGCAAATTTTAGTCGTGAAGGAATGACAGCACACCGGAGACATTTGTGGTAATGATGAAAATAGCAGAAGGCAAACCAAAGCATAACGCTTAAAAAAGGAGAACCACGGATGACGATACCTGCACTAACGACAGAACGTTTATTGCTGCAACCGCTGGTTGCTGAAGATGCAGTCCAGATCCAGAAACTCTATCCACGCTGGAAAATCGTCCGCTATATGGTCTCCTCCGTGCCCTGGCCCTACCCGGAAAATGGCGCAGAGAATTACGTTAACAATGTTGCACTGCCGGATATGGCAAAAGGTATTGCCTGGTTCTGGAGCATCCGGCGGCGTGAAGCCCCGGAAGCGCTGATGGGGATTATCTGCCTGTACGATGTGGAAGATAACAACCGTGGATTCTGGCTGGCCCCCGAGTTTCAGGGGCAGGGATATATGCGTGAGGCCAGCATTGCGGCAACGGACTACTGGTTTAATACGCTGAATAAACCGGTGTTGCGCGCCCCGAAAGCGGTAGCCAACAGCCGCTCACAGCGTATTTCAGCCAGTAGCGGCATGCGGCTCATCAGGACGGAAAAGAAAGCGTACGTGAGCGGACTGCTGGATTCCGGGCTCTGGGAGATCACCCGTGAAGAGTGGAACGCCCGTTATGTCAGCTGATAATGCTTATCCGGCATAAGTCGCTCAGGTATCGCATCTTCATCGTTCATCTGTAACAGATCGCGTTCCATTGCGTTACAGATGGCGTCCAGCGGCAGGTCGTTATCTTCTGTACCAAACGGATCTTCCAGCTCTTCTGCCAGCGTATCGAGCGAAATAAAAGTATACGAAATCAACGCAGAGACGAACGGCGTCATGTAGTGCAGGTCAACAACCAGCGCAAACGGCAGCATGATGCAGAACAAATACACCGTGCGGTGCAGGATCAGCGTGTAGGCAAATGGTACCGGTGTTGTGGCGATACGCTCGCAGCCGGAAAGCACAGCTGACATGTCATTCAGACGATTATTCAGGCTGTGGAACAAAATATCGGACAGCTGGCCTTCGCGACGTCTTACCGCCAGCCACTCCCCCATGATCAGCAAAATGCGGTTTGCCGGAGAGTTGGCCTCCATTACCTTGCGTAACTGCGCGGCTGAAAGATAACCGGAAAGCCGGTCGGCCTGGGGCTGACGGCGAAGCGTCATGCGCAGACAGTGCGCAAAGGCAATTTGCAGACGGACAAACTCCCCCAGATGCGGATCGTCTGGTAACGTATTTTTTACCTCGCGAAACAGCGAACGCGCCGCTATCATCAGTTGCCCCCAAAGCTGGCGAGCCTCGACATAGCGCGAATAGCAGGCGTTGTTTTTGAAGCCAAGAAAAATCGCGATAGCCACGCCAAGAATACTAAACGGTGCGACGGTAAATTTGATACCTAACGAGGTATACCACGGCAACATCACGATCACGGCGATGGAAAGCAGGAAGTTAAGCAGTAGCCGGGTATAGATTTTGGGTAATACGGAACCGTGCCAGACAAAAATGAGTTGTAGCCAGTGCTGTTGAGGACGAACGATCATAGTCAGCTTCAGGAAAGTAAAGAGCGCGGCTATTAAACGTGATCCCCTTCACGGTTGCAAGCATGTTAATAAGATATTGCATTTCCTGACCTGGCTGGCGTAACGCGCACGGTGTTGCAGGTTTTTTTTAAAAACGCAGTAGTTAGTATGTTGTAACTAATCACTGCGCAAACAGATTAATGCAGAGGGAAAATCCGGCACAGGTTTCCCCCTCACTCTCAAATGAACGTTAGCAGAGCGGTTTAACCGCTTCACGCATGCCCTGATGCAGAATGGCATCAAGATCCAGCGTAACGTGTTCTACCAATCCGTTAACCTGGGTTAGATCGTGTTCCCAGTGCTCGCTCACGCTCAGTACCGACCTCACCAGTTCACTGGTGCTGATCTGCTTATCATGATGTTGCGTCCACAGCTGTTGATAACGCTCCAGCCAGTGCGCGTCATCCAGCACCGGATAGCTTTCACCGTTGCGCTCACCGCGATAAAACGCGATTAGCGCAGCCAGAGCAAACGTCAGGCGTGCCGGCAATTTACCGGTCGCCTTCTGCCCAGCCAGCAACTGCGGCAGAATACGTGTGCGGTATTTGGTCATCCCGTTCAGGGCAATCGACAGCAACTGGTGCTTGATGTACGGATTACAGAAACGACCGGTTACCGCGCGGGCAAAAGACTCCAGCTCGTCACGCGGCAGATCCAGCACCGGAATAATTTCCTGGTAAATGGCTTTTTCCACAAATGCGCAAACGTCTGCATCGTTCATTGCTTCCCCCACCGTATCCAGACCCGCCTGGAATGCCACGGGTACCAGCGCCGTGTGCGCCCCGTTCAGAATGGCCACTTTGCGTTCTTTATAGGGTTTGATGTCATCGACAATCAGCACGTTCAGCGGGTATTTATCCAGACGCAGTTCACTGGCAAGGGATTTTGGGCCCTGAATAACAAACAGGTAGAAGTGCTCGGCGGTATCAAGGAACCCATCGTGATAACCCAATGCGGTTTCCAGTTCAGCCACTTCATCACGCGGATAACCGGTCACAATACGGTCAACCAGCGTCGAACAGAAGCTGTTGGCGTCGTTCAGCCACCGGGTAAATGCCGCGGGTAACGCCCACTCCTGCGCATAACGTAGCACCAGCTCGCGCAGTGCATCACCGTTGTAGTCAATCAGTTCACACGGAATGATTACCCAGCCTTTATCCGTTGCACCGTTGAAATGACTGAAGCGCTCAAACAGCAGTCGCGTCAGTTTCGCCGGGTAGCTCACCGCGGGTGCATCATCAAAAGCGTCATCTGCATGATAGCTAATACCCGCTTCCGTGGTGTTCGAGAAAACAAAGCGCATATCTGGGTTGTGAGCCAGTTTCAGGAACTCGTCGTATTGGCTGTAGACGCTGATTTCACGGTTAACGGAGCGGATAAGACGCGCATCGCTGACCGCTTCACCCTTCTCGTTCAGGCCACGGATGATGGTGGTGTAGAGCCCGTCCTGCGTGTTCAGCGACGGCGGAAAGTCGCTCTGAATGGGGCGCACAACCACCACACCGGCGTTAAGATCGGTATGTTGGTTTAACAGGTCGATTTGCCAGTCTATAAACGCTCGCAGGAAATTGCCCTCACCAAACTGAATGATACGTTCAGGGTAGAGAGCGCCGGGGAAATCACGACGGTTAAGAGTGTTCACAATGAGATCCTTTATTATTGGTCATACATCTTGATAGTATTGGTGTAATAACTTATCAAAACTGTACGACCAGAACCCCTGTTTTGATCAACTCATGACATCATTGTGAAAAATAATCATAACAGCTTGTAGAACACGGACGTTGCTGTCATCTCGCCATCTGGCATCAGTGCGTAACAGGGGATCTCCCCCACTTTTTGCCAGTCGGCACGCTGGTAGAACCCCTCCGCACCGCTTCCGGTAGAGGTATCCAGCACCAGCACAGAGATACCCTGGGCTCTGGCCAGGGCTTCTAGCGCTTTCATAAGCGCCATTGCCACGCCTTTGCGTCGTGCTTTTTCATGCACCAGCAGTTTTGCCACATCCGCACGGTGCGGCTGGTTTTCCGGCTGTTCGGTGATCAACTGCACTGTGCCAATAACGCCGTCCTGCGGATCGATGCAAGCCAGCACGGAGCGCTCATGACTCCCTACACGCTCGGCAATGCCGCGCCAGAATGTACGGGCTTTCTCCGGGCTAAAGGGCAACATAAAACTGACAGATGCACCGCCGTTTACACAGTTTTCGAGAATGGCGGCGAGTGCATCAATGTGAGTGAGAATATCTTCCCGGGTGAGGTTTTTGATTTGCAGTGAGGTATTCATTGATGTTCCTTACGTTGAATTCCCTCACTTTGCATTTAACATTTTTGTAACGCAATCATATCTGCCATAGGCTTTTACTATGTCACCCTGCAGGGTGGTGCTGGCGTTTCATATCATGCATTTTTTCTTCGGCATCTTTTAGCCACTGTGACAGGTCATTGTCGTTATGATTGAATTCACTCAATCCCCATGAAAACCGTAACGACCACGGATGCAGCTTTTGCGCGTTGTATGCTTCTACCTGTTCAATCAGATACTGCATGGCAATCCAGGCTCCCTGCTCATCCGTATCGGCAAACAGCACGGCAAATGTATCGCCACCGAAGCGCACCAGCAGGTCAGCCTCACGGAAGGAGGAACGCATCAGCTGGGCCATCGCTTTCAGGGCGTTGTCGCCTTCTTCCTGCCCGTAGCGGTCGTTAATTTCTTTGAAGCGGTCCAGATCCAGCCAGCACAGGGTTAGAGGCTCGGCCCGGCGTTTGGCCACGGAGAGGGTAAACCGGGCAAACTGGTTAAAGCCGCGACGATTAGACAACCCGGTCAGTTCATCCGTTGTAACCGCACTGATTGCAGCAAATGCATCTTCAGCCAGCGCACTAAGGTCAGCCAGCACCGACAAATCGGCCGCAGAAAATTCACGAGGGGCATAATCAATGAGACACATTGACCCCACACGCATGCCATCGCGCAAACGCAGCGGAATACCGGCATAAAATTTGACGCCCGGTTTTCCAGCCACCAGCGGGTTATCAGAAAAACGGGCATCCTGTTGCATATCGCCCACTACCAGCGGCGCATCGCTCAGGATCGTATGCCCACAAAATGAGATGTTGCGGGGAATGACATCGGGGGTTTCACCGTCAGCTGACTTTACGATCAGCGCATGTTCATCAATAACATTGATCATGACCAGCGGAACCTGAAAGAAGCGTTTTGCCAGACGCGTCAGCCTGTCTAACGTCGGGGAAACGTCAATATCCAACAGCCCAGATTCGCGTAGCGCGAGCAGGCGTTTCGCTTCGTTCACAGGAATTACAGGTGATTTCATAACGCCTCCAGACGCATAGCTTTCTTAAAAGCGTAGCTTAAACAGAGACATTGTCAGTGTGCGAATATTCTGTTCTTGCCATCCCGCTTGGCGCGGTACAGGGCGTTGTCAGCCGCCTGCAGCCAGTCAGTTACGCTTCCCATTTCACGCGTGGCACAGGCAATACCAATACTGAGCGTACAATGCACAGTCTCCTGCGCCACATCTTCCATCACCGCAGCCGCGTCCATAATGCGCGTTGCGACGACATGAGCCTCTTCAATCGTGGTATTGGGCAACAGGATCACAAACTCATCGCCTCCCAGACGCGCAGGTGTATCCGTCGGGCGCGTTGCCAGATGCAAAATTTGCGACACGGCCGCCAGCATTGTATCCCCCACTTTATGACCAAAACGATCGTTAACGTATTTGAAGTTGTCGATATCGATAAACATTAAGGCCGATTCACGGCACGTCTGGCGAAGTTTCTTGAGTTCATGGTCAATACGCTTTTCCAGCAGACGACGGTTAGCGATATCCAGCAGCGGATCCATCATCGCGATCCGTTCAAGCTCGCGGCTCTTGACCCGCAGACGCAGCGCAATGCTGTCCGTTAACACGCTCAGAGCAATAAGATAAATGGTGATCAGGGGTAGCGTGGCGAACATCGTACGTTGAGAGACAATCATATCCACCGCCATTCCCTGCGTCAGCCAGCTGGCAAGAAAGGTGACAAGCATCGTGACAGCCGCCTTTTTCATCAACGTAAAACCCCCTGCGGAAAGGCGGTCGGCAAGCAGTATTGTGGCAATCACCACCGACGGCAGAGGATCCACCGCCATCATGGCGATCCAGAAACCACCGGCCCCGGCGTCCAGCACCAGGTTTTGATGTTCTGTCACCAGCGGAAGCGCTGAATTTCGCGAACGATACCAGGCCAGTGTCGGCCAGATAAACGCATTCATACCCAGCAGAATCATTAACCAGACTGAACGCTGATGTTCAATTAACACGGAAAGGATGGGGATAAAACAAAGAAACGTACCAAGAATACGCATCAGATACATACGTTTGACAAACCGGCTTCCTGGTACGCGAGGGGTTTTACAGAGTTTGTCAGTTCCATTCATGCTGCGATTTTTCCGATATATTTCTTCCGGTATCTTATTGAGCTTAAAAATACGTAGCAAGGAATTTATTTGCTGATTTTTAACAGCCATACCGCGCCCAGCCTGAAGTGGTTACGTTTACACCGCTACGTTTCAGTTTCGGTAGTCACAACAATTTGTTCGTCAGGCAAACGGGCACGGGTACAATTCCGCCCTGCTTTTTTCGAACGGTAGAGATAATCATCCGCTTCCGCCATCAGCCTGTTAAAGACTTCCGTCAGTTGCCAGAATTCCGACTTCCCGCTCCCCAGACCAATACTGACCGTCAGAAACAGCGTTTGCTGCCGCCAGATAAACGGATGATTTGCTATTGTGACTCTGATGCGTTCAGCCAGTTCAAAGCCGTGCTGCGCATCTCCGGTGTTCACGACTACGGCAAACTCTTCGCCCCCCATTCGTGCCACCAGCCCGTCCTCACCGACAACCTGCTGAACCTGTTGGGCAAAAACCGCCAGCACGCGATCGCCACACTCATGCCCGTAGTTATCGTTGATACTTTTAAAATAGTCGATATCCAGCAACATTACGGTCAAAAAACGGGAAAACCTGTGTGATTCTTCCTGTTTCAGCGCTTCATAAAGCCCTGAGCGCGAATAGACATGGGTCAGAAAGTCATAATCCGCCCGCAATGAAACCTGGCGGATCAGCGAATTTATTGCCGCCACACTCACGGACACCATCACCGGGCAAATGGCCATTGTGGCGATCCCAAGACGCGCAGAGAACATCATCGGTGTCGACAAAGGCGTGGCCACGGCAATATTAATAATGGAATTAGCAACCAGGATGATCTCCGCGGCCCCGGTGACAAACGTCAACAGGCAGGTCGCAGGCAAGGAATAACGCACCGCACACCAGATGAGCGCGGGCAGAGGGAATGCCAGGCTCCCCGCCCCGCCAATCACGACTGATGCCGCCACCGAAATAATCAGCGCCACAATCGGCAAGAGGCGCTCCAGGTGTAGCGTAATTTGCCGCACGGGCATCCTCACCGTCAGCATACACGGCACAATCAGTACCCCGGTCGAGAACTGCTCGCCAAACCAGTCGGCAAACAGGGGCCAGAAGGTGTGGTTATCAATACCCACCGAGCCCAGCGCCCCCAGCAACGCACACAGCAATGCCGCCATCAGGCAGTAATTAAACAGACGCAGCGCGTTAAGGGGATCGGGCTTTTCCATTCGCCGCTTGTCCCGCAAAACCAGTAGCGCGACAGTGACGATGAAAACCATATTTGACAGATTAATGACCAGCGAGGCTATTCCCCAACTGGTGGTGACCGCGTCGTACATCAGCATGGCAACATACGACGTGGCATAGTAATGCAGACGATTCAGATAAGCATAACGGGCAAATACCCCGGCCATCACGCCATTCAGCGGCCAGAAGAGAGACAGCGCTTCCACCAGCCGTAATTCAGCACCGACAAAATAAAACAAGGTGGTGAGGAGAAAGATACCCGCCGCATTCCGTAGCGGACTTTCTGGCTGGAAAAGCTTGATGGCAGAGATAGCAGAACGCATTAAATATCAATCCATATAATTACTTATGGTAATTATTTGCGGTCATCAGCGTGAATGTACGTAATTTAGCATGCATATATAACACATTGACAACAGGATCATAACTCATCAATTTTGGGTGTTCATTTGCAGCACCAGCCAGTGATGGATCACCCCAACGATGTAATGCTGTTGCTGTGCACTGAGCGGGACGCCCTGCGGGATATTGTGCCATTTAGCCAGACAGCCACGACAGCAGGTGGCGGTGGCATGCTGGGCGATAAATACCGGGTGACCGCGCATCGGTGTCTGTTTCCCGTCATTCGCCGGATGCGCAGGAGCAAGACGCTGAGCAATAAAATCGGCGGCGTGCTGGTCAATGGTTTCCGCCCCTTTATCCCAGCAGTATTGCCGTTCCTTGTGCCCTAAGCGAAACCGCGAGCGAAAGGTCGAGCGTGCCAGGCGGGAAAATAGCGCTTCCAGAGCCGACATCAGTAGACGGAGCGTCCCAGACGCTGGGTCAGTTGCTCCAGCACCGTCACACCGGCCAGCGAATTTCCCGTTTCATCCAGCTCCGGGCTCCAGACGGCAATCGCCATTTCATGCGGCACAATCGCCACCACTCCACCACCGACGCCCGATTTGGCGGGCAGGCCAACGCGCCAGGCAAACTCCCCGGCGTTCTGATACATCCCGCTGGTTGCCATCAGGGCATTCACCTGGCGAGCCTGCAGGGGAGAGACGACTTCCTGACCGAGATGCGGAGCATACCCCTGATGCGCCAGGAACAAAAAGGTCTGCGCCAGTTCAACACAGCTCATTTTCAGCGCGCAGTAATGGAAGTAGTTTTGCAACACGGTCGCGACATCGTTATGGAAATTGCCAAAAGATTTCATCAGCCACGCGATGGCCGCATTGCGGGCAGAATGTTCAAATTCCGAGCGAGCCACAACGGTATCGTAAGCAATATCCGCAACGCCCGAAAGCTGGCGCACAATTTCGAGCATTCTCTGACGAGGAGCGCTGAGACGGCTTTGCAGCATATCGCACACCACCAGCGCCCCGGCATTGATAAAGGGATTACGCGGTTTACCCTGCTCCATTTCGAGCTGAAGCAGCGAGTTAAATGGCTGACCGGAGGGATCTTTGCCCACGCGCAGCCAGATCTCGTCTTCCTGATACTGGCGCATCGCCGCAACCAGACTCAGCACTTTCGAAATGGACTGAATAGAAAAACGTTCGGTCGCGTCACCGGCCTGGTAACGCTGCCCGTCTACCGTACAGATGGCAATGCCCAGCTTATTACCGCTGACAGAGGCCAGGGCCGGAATATAGTCGGCAACCTTCCCTTTTCCGAGTAATGGGCGAACCTGCGCCAGAATCTCGTCCAGCATCTCATTATGGATGACCGCAGCCACACTTTGCTCCTTGCCCTCAGGCTAAAACGGGCTGCGAGTATAACAGACGCTTATATGTTGCGTCAGGCGGTAAGGCGAAAACGCGAAACGGCCTGCAACAAAAGATCGGACTCTTTATGCAGACGTTCAGACGCATCCGACGCGTCAGAAACCAGCGCATCGGTCTGACGGGACACCTGATTTAACGCCTGGAGCTGGCGTGTCATCTGATGAATGCTCTCGCCCTGGCTCAGGGTGGCCGTTGAGATATCATTCAGCAAACTGCTTAAATTACCCACCAGCCCGGTCACCTGTTGCAGGTTATCCTCCAGGCGATTAACCGCTTTTGAACCGTCTTCAATACCCTGCAGGGAATGGTTAATCAGCTCCTGAATGGTCTGTGTCGAATGACTGCTCTTTCTGGCAAGCAGACCGACTTCCCGGGCGACGACGGCAAACCCGCGCCCCTGGCTCCCCGCGTGTGCCGCTTCAATTGCCGCATTCAGCGCCAGAATGTTGGTCTGAAATGCCACGCTGTCGATCATCGCCACGATCCCACGCATCTCTGAGGATCGGTCAACGATCGCCTGCATGGAGGCATTCACGGTAGACATCATCTGGTCACCGCCCGCCGCAGCCTGGCGGGCTTCATCTGCGCGCGAACTGGCAAGCTTCGCATAACCGGTATTGCCCTCAACGTGGGTTTCCAGCGACGCAATATGTGCCGTGACCTCTTCCAGCTCTTTCGCCTGCCGTGCCGACTGCTGATACAGTTTTTGATTACCCTGCGCGAGAGAACCAATATTCTCGACCATCGAGGTCGTGGCATCGCTGACCTGCGTCACCAGCTGCTGTAACCCGTGCTGCATGGTGGTAATACTGGCGCTGAGCTGCCCAATTTCCCGGTTAAAGCGCATCACCCCTGGCGGAGTAGCGGAGAGATCGCCTGCAGCCAGCAGGTTAATATGTGCAATCAACCGACGCAGCGGTGTAATCACCCATTTTGCCATCCCGAACCAGACCATAATGGCAATTGCCAGCAGCACAACCGGTGCAAACAGGAATAACGTTTGCAGACCTGAAAGCTGTTCCAGTAACGACTGTCGCCCTTTTATTGCCTGCTTCTCGCTGAGCTGCTGATACCGCGCATAGTTGTCGTTAAAGTCAGTCTGAAAGGCCTGAGCAGGTACGGCAAAAAAGGCGTCAATGGAGTTGTTTTTGGTAAGCCCTTCCGCCTGCTCTTTAATGGCATCGTAGAAAAGCTGATAACTATTTACCAGCGCATCGTCTTTCGGTGGATGGAGAGCCAGCCAGGCATTCCACGCTTGCTGAGAGGCATCCAGGGCTTTTTGCGCCTCGTCCATCAGGCTATGCCAGCTCCCCTCAGAGCCGGTCTCTTTATCCTGCATAAAATAAACACCGGAGCGGTTTAGCAAATCGCTGGCCGCCAGCAGGGAAACACGCGCCAAATCCAGCTTGCCCTGCTGCTGATAGGCCAGTTGATTATGTTGTTCATTGCGTTGAGCTTCTTTCAGGGAGCCGGTCAGCAAAAATGAGGAGGAAAGTTGCAGTGCGGAGAAAAGTCCAATAATACAAAAAATACCGACCAGCAGACCAAACTGACGTGGGATGATACGCTGCGCAATACGGCAAAAAATTTGCGTTAGGTTCATAATTTTCTTCTGTAACAATACGTTAGACGCGAGCGAGTCTACGAAACGAAAATGACAGAACCATTGCATAAAAATGACAAAGGCCTTCGTGTTGAAGGCCTTCTTTACCGGGTGGTGACTTCATTTTACCCGGCCGACAAAACCGTCGGCCCGTGTAAGTGCAGCACCGCCAGGCGGGGAATTACACCCGGTCTTTCCACACCGTCTGCACATTACAGAATTCGTGCAAACCGAAGTGAGAAAGTTCACGACCAAAGCCGCTCTTCTTCACGCCACCAAAAGCCACCCGCGCATCGCTGGCGCTATAGCCATTGATAAACACCCCGCCGCACTCCAGTTCGCGGGAGAATTTCTCCGCAAGCGTTGTATCCGCAGTAAAGACCGTGGCAGAAAGGCCAAAGTCACTATCATTAGCCAGCTGCAACGCATGCTCTGCATCTCTGGCAACCGTAATGGCCGCCACCGGGCCAAACAGCTCCTGACGAAATGCCGTCATATCAGGGGTGACATTACCCAGCACGGTTGGTGCGTAATAGTTACCGTCACCGGCAATTTTCTCTCCACCCAACAGCAACGTCGCCCCTTCCGCCAGCGTGGCCTGCACCTGCTGATGCAGCTCATCACGCAGGTCAAAACGTGCCATAGGGCCAATATAGTTCTCTTCCCGATCGGGTTCGCCCATTTTCAGCGCCGCAACCGCCGTGACAAAACGCTGGGTGAAGGCATCAGCAATCCCCTCTTCTACGATGAAACGTTTTGCTGCCGCGCACACTTGCCCGGTGTTCTGGTAACGCCCGGCCACTGCCGCTTTCACGGCCAGCTCCAGAGAGGCATCGTTCAGAACGATAAAGGGATCGGAACCGCCCAGTTCCAGCACGCATTTTTTCAGCGCTGCGCCCGCCTGCGCACCAATTGCCGCCCCGGCACGCACGCTGCCGGTCACGGTAACCGCAGCAATACGGCGATCGTTAATCGCCTGACTGACACCCTCGTTTGTCGCATTAACCCAGCCAAAGACGCCTTGCGGGAAACCCGCATCCGCAAAAACCTGCGCGATAAGTTCCGCCGAGCCGAGAACGTTTGGTGCATGCTTGAGCAGATAGCTGTTCCCGGCCAGTAGAATGGGTACTGCACCACGCAGCACCTGCCAGAGCGGGAAGTTCCACGGCATGACCGCCAGAATTGGCCCCAGCGGTCGGTACTCGATGACCGCATTGTGGTTTTCCACCAGGGTTGCTTCTGCGTGCAGCATCGCCGGGCCGTGTTCGGCATACCAGTCGCACAGGCTGGCAGATTTCGTCACTTCCGCACGCGCCTGCAGAACAGGTTTGCCCATCTCACGGGACATCTCCTGCGCCATCTCTTCTGCGCGGTTACGTAGCGCTGCACCGAGATCGCGCAGTTTCTGCGCCCGGTACGAAACGCTTTCATTTCGCCACTGACGAAAACCGGCATCGGCCTGCGCAACCGCGCGTTCAACTTCTTCGGCAGTCGCCCACGGATAAGCGGCCAGCGTAACGCCCGTCGCCGGGTTAACAGACAGAGCATGTGTAACAGAGGAATATGTCATGGTTATCTCCACGCAATAACAGTTGATTCATTGTGGCGCACTCTGCTATTTCTTAAAAATGAATAATACTAACCACCTTATTCACGAATCGAGAATACTATGGACTTAACTCAGCTTGAAATGTTTAACGCCGTTGCGCTCACCGGCAGCATCACCCAGGCCGCGCAAAAAGTGCATCGTGTTCCGTCAAACCTGACGACCCGCATCCGCCAGCTTGAAGCCGATCTCGGCGTGGAGCTGTTTATTCGCGAGAACCAGCGCCTGCGTTTATCGCCAGCCGGGCACAACTTCCTGCGCTACAGCAAGCAGATCCTGGCGCTGGTTGACGAGGCGCGGATGGTCGTTGCCGGAGATGAACCTCAGGGGTTATTCGCCCTCGGCGCACTGGAGAGTACCGCCGCCGTGCGCATTCCTGAAAGTCTGGCGCAGTTTAACCAGCGCTATCCGCGTATTCAGTTCGCCCTCTCAACCGGCCCATCCGGGACGATGATCGACGGCGTACTAGAGGGAACCTTAAGCGCTGCATTTGTCGACGGACCGCTGTCGCACCCGGAACTGGAAGGAATGCCGGTCTACCGGGAAGAGATGATGCTGGTCACACCCGCCGGGCACGCGAACGTGACGCGGGCCATGCAGGTGAGCGGCAGCGATGTGTATGCCTTTCGCGCCAACTGTTCTTATCGCCGACATCTGGAGAGCTGGTTTCATGCAGACCGGGCAACGCCCGGGCGCATTCACGAAATGGAGTCGTATCACGGGATGCTGGCCTGCGTCATTGCTGGCGCAGGCATTGCGCTGATGCCACGTTCCATGCTGGAAAGTATGCCCGGTCATCACCAGGTTGAAGCCTGGCCACTGGCAGAAAACTGGCGCTGGCTGACCACCTGGCTGGTATGGCGTCGCGGGGCAATGACCCGTCAACTTGAAGCTTTTATCGCGCTGCTAAACGAACGTCTTCACCCGGTGCCTTCTCCATAAACGGGCTTAACGGGTCGTCAACATCGTGCAGCCATGTCACAGCGCTTCATAGTATTAACTTATGCTTTCCGTCATCAGTTGCGCGCAACCGCGCCCGGCAGTAATTTTGTTGGCGTTGGCCGTAAACCTCATGGAATAACGATGAATACCAAAGCCCGTAAAGTGATGATCATTGGCGCAGGCAACGTTGGCGCATCTGCGGCTTACGCCCTGCTGAATCAAAATATTTGTGAAGAGATCCTCCTTGTCGATCTCAACCGCGAACGCGCAGAAGGCCATGCGCAGGATCTCAGCGACGCAGCCGCGTATATGCCGGGCATGATGACCATTTCAACCCGCGAGGTCAGTGAGTGTGCCGATGTGGATATCGCGGTCATTACCGTATCAGGCGGTGCGCTAAA
This sequence comes from Enterobacter sp. LM3, assembly GCF_046622475.1. NCBI lineage: Bacteria > Pseudomonadati > Pseudomonadota > Gammaproteobacteria > Enterobacterales > Enterobacteriaceae > Enterobacter > Enterobacter sp. LM3. Next base: position 143,639 of record NZ_JBJURN010000008.1, read on the forward strand.
ACCCGGGCAAACCCGACTGGATGAACTGACCAACACGGCGCGTATTGTCAAAAGCATTGTGCCACAAATGATGGAGAACGGATTTAAGGGCATTTTTCTGATAGCTACCAACCCGTGCGACATCATCACCTGGCAGGTGTGGAAACTCTCTGGTCTGCCACGTCACCAGGTCATTGGTACCGGCGTCTGGCTGGACACCACCCGTCTGCGCCGCACGCTGGCACAGGTGCTGGACATCGGTGCGCAGAGCATCGATGCCTTTATCCTCGGTGAACATGGTGATACCCAGTTCCCGGTGTGGTCGCATTCGTCGGTGTACGGTTCACCCATTGGTGAAGTGTACCTGCGGCATACCGGGCAGGCGCTGGATCGGGAAGCGCTGGCTGAGAAAGTGCGCAAGCTGGGGTTTGAAATCTACAACCGTAAAGGCTGCACCGAATACGGCATCGCCGGAACCATCGCGGAGATTTGCCGTAATATCTTTACCGGCAGCCACCGTGCGCTGGCCATTTCCTGCATCCTGGACGGTGAATACGGCGTTGATGGCGTGGCCATCGGCGTGCCCGCCGTGCTGGCACAAGGCGGGGTTCAGCAAATTATCGAATTGCAACTGGCGGAAGAGGAACGGGTCAAATTCCGCCACTCGGTTGACGTGATTAAAAATAACATTGCCCGCCTGCCGTGACGGGCCTGAGCATGGCATCACGGCGAATGTGTGGGAGCACCTGGAGCCTCCCACACGCCGATATCCGTTAGCGCAGAAAGATACGCCCTTTCAGATACAACGTAGCCTGTCCGCCAATCAGCACGCGGTCGCCCTTCAGCTCACAGCGTAAATCCCCGCCACGGGCTGACACCTGGCGGGCATTCATCTGCGTTTTGCCCAGTTTTTCACCCCAGTAGGGAATCAACATGCTGTGTGCCGATCCCGTCACCGGATCTTCCGGTACCCCTTCACCCGGGCAGAAGAAACGGCTGACAAAATCGTACTGCTCACCCGGTGCCGTGATGCAGACCATTTTATCCAGCGGCAGCATCGCCGCGATATCCGGGGTTAACGCTTCCACCTGCGGCTGACTTTCCAGCACCACCATGTAATCCCGCCCGACGCGAACCTCTTTGGCTTCACGGATCCCCAGCGCGCTAAACAGCAACGCCGGTGGATTGTCGACCGCCTCCGTCGACCACGCCGGGAAATTCAGCGTCAGCCAGTCGCCACTGCGTTTTACCGTCAAATCGCCCACGAAGCGTGTTGAAAAAGTGATTTCGGTATGCGGGTAATCAAGATATTCGAAGATGACATGGGACGTTGCCAGCGTTGCATGGCCGCACAGATTAATTTCACCCAGAGTGGTGAACCAGCGCAGCTCAAACCCGCTGTCCGTACGAACAAAAAACGCCGTTTCCGACTGGTTATGCTGTTGCGCCATTTTGAGCAATGTTTCATCCGGCAGCCACTCTTCCAGCGGACACACCGCCGCAGCGTTACCGCCAAACGCTCTGTCGCTGAAGGCATCTACCAGATAAAAGTCAATTTCCTGCATAGTCTCTTCCTCTGTTGTTATAAGTATTTAGCGCAGAAATACTGTGCCTTTCAAATAAAGTGATGCCTGCCCACTCATCAGAACGCGGCTCCCCTTCAGCTCGCAACGCACGTCTCCCCCACGGGCTGACACCTGACGGGCGAACATCGCCGTTTTCCCCAGTTTTTCGCTCCAGTAAGGGATCAACATCGTGTGCGCGGAACCGGTGACCGGATCTTCCCAGACGGCAACACCCGGTGAGAAAAAGCGACTGACAAAATCATAGTCCCCGTCTCCACGCGCCGTAACGGCAACCTTATGTTCACCGGGCGTCATCGCCGAAATGTTCGGCGTGATGGCCTCAACCTGCTGGCGGTTTTCCAGTACCACTACCCAGGCACGCCCTTTACGGGCTTCAACATAGTGACGGATACCCAGTGCAGAAAGCATCTCCGGTGGCGGGATTTGTTCCTGCGTCGGACAGGCCGGGAAATCCAGCGTCATCCAGTCCCCCTCACGACTGACGGTAAGCCTGCCGGAAGCGGTATCAAAGTGGATCCGGGGATCCGGGTAATTCAGTTCATTGAACAGGACATATGCGGCAGCAAGCGTGGCGTGGCCGCAGAGATTGACTTCGGTGAGCGTGGTAAACCAGCGTAATTCAATGCCGCCGTGGCTGCAGACAAAAAACGCGGTTTCCGACTGATTATGCTGTTGCGCCATCCTGAGTAATGTCTCATCCGGCAGCCACGCCTTCAGCGGGCAAACTGCCGCCGGGTTTCCGCCAAACGAGGTTGAGCTAAACGCATCAACCAGATAAAAATCAATCTCCTGCATTGTCTGACCACCTGTTATTCCGTTAATAGCCCGTACACGCATCGCGCCGCCGGGCACTGTTTTAGTGGTAGGTTTTAATAATTTCCAGCACACCGTTAATAATAAACTGCACGCCCATACAGACCAGCAGGAAGCCCATCAGACGAGAGATGGCTTCAATCCCACCTTTGCCTACCCAGCGCATAATGGCCCCTGAACTGCGCAATGATGCCCACACGATAATACCGATCAGGGCGAAGATGATCGGCGGTGCCACGGTCACAACCCAGTCCGGGAACGTCGAGCCATCGCGTACCGTTGACGCGGAACTGATAATCATCGCTATCGTCCCTGGCCCCGCCGTGCTCGGCATGGCTAGCGGTACAAAGGCAATATTCGCAGTCGGTTCACATTCCAGCTCTTCGGATTTACTTTTCGCTTCCGGCGATTCATGGGCCTTTTGCGCAGGGAACAGCATGCGAAAACCGATAAAGGCGACAATCAGCCCCCCGGCGATACGCAGGCCAGGAATCGAAATTCCGAAGGTATTCATCACCAGCTGCCCGGCGTAATACGCCACCATCATGATGGCAAAAACATACACGGAGGCCATCATCGACTGATGATTACGCTCCGCGCTGTTCATATTCCCTGCCAGCCCCAGAAAGAGCGCAACCGTCGTTAATGGGTTAGCCAACGGCAACAGCACCACCAGCCCAAGACCTATTGCTTTAATCAATTCCAACATAATGCGTCGTCGTCCTTATCCGTATTCAACACCGCAATTATAGGGGTAAACCGTACATTTCAGCCATCGGTACAAAACAATGATTATTTCACGCCTAAACGATAACGCTTCGTTATCTTTATGATTTGAAAGCAACAAAATGAAGTGCATGAAACGTTTTAGCAATTCGTGGCATCGGCCAATTCATTCAGTTGACTTATACTTGCCTGAGCAATAATATCTGCCGTAACTAAACTACTTGCCAGGGCAATCATCGTGAAAAGCACCAGTGATCTCTTTAACGACATAATTCCACTGGGTCGTCTTATTCACATGGTCAATCAAAAAAAAGATCGCCTGCTCAATGACTACCTGTCACCGCTGGATATCACCGCAACACAGTTCAAAGTGCTGTGTTCCATCCGCTGCGAAGCGTGTATCACACCGGTTGAGCTGAAAAAGGTGCTCTCTGTCGATCTCGGTGCGTTAACCCGCATGCTGGATCGTCTCGTCTGTAAAGGATGGATTGAACGAAGCCCTAACCCGAATGACAAACGCGGTGTTCTGGTGAAACTGACCCGCGACGGCGCAGCCATGTGTGAGCAATGTCATCAATTAGTAGGACAAACACTGCACCAGGAACTCACAAAAAACTTAACGGCAGATGAAGTGGCAACGCTTGAGCTTTTGCTTAAGAAAATACTGCCGTAAACAGAAAAAGAGGTATGACGATGTCCAGACGCAATACTGACGCTATCACCATTCATAGCATTTTGGACTGGATCGAAGATAACCTGGAATCGCCGCTCTCCCTTGAAAAAGTATCAGAGCGTTCAGGTTACTCAAAATGGCACCTGCAACGGATGTTCAAAAAAGAGACCGGCCATTCATTAGGTCAATATATTCGCAGCCGTAAGCTGACGGAAATTGCCCAGAAACTGAAAGAAAGCAATGAACCGATCCTTTATCTGGCGGAGCGGTACGGGTTTGAGTCGCAACAAACCCTGACGCGTACGTTCAAGAACTATTTCGATGTGCCGCCTCATAAGTACCGTATCACCAGCATGCCGGGCGAATCCCGTTATCTGTATCCGTTAAAACACTGTAGCTAAACAACGCCTTTAAAGACGTACCGAGGAACTCATGAACGTTACCGCCTCCGCCGCCCTCGCCTTGCTGGTGCTATTTTCCAGCCAGGCCTTCGCGGAGCAAACACCCAGTGCAACGCAGCAAAACAATCGTGACGCGATGATCCTGCCGTCTGCACATGACCAGTCGCCGTTTGATTTCAACCACATGGGTTCAGGCAGCGACAAATCCGACGAATTGGGCGTGCCGTATTATAATCAACACAGCCTCTGATTCACTTTTTGCCCCGCCGATGTGGGGCTTTTTTCTGCCTTATCCTTTCACCCGCATCGCCCGACGCACGCGCAAACCAAAAACGTTGATATACAGCCCGGCCATGATCAGTACCGCCCCCAGCAACTGCAGTACACTCAGTTTTTCATCCAGCAGAACGGCCGCACTCGCCAGCCCGACGACCGGTACCAGCAGGGAGAGCGGCGCAACGCGCCAGGTTTCATAGCGCCCCAGCAGCGAACCCCAAATTCCATAACCAATAATGGTAGCCACAAACGCCAGATAGATAAGCGACAAAATGGTGGTAAGGTCGATGTTAACCAGGCTATTCAGCATGACATCTGGCCCATCCAGGATAAGCGATGCAGCCATAAACGGCACGATGGGGATTAACGCACTCCAGACCACCAGCGACATCACCGCCGGACGCGCCTCATGCTGCATAATCAGTTTGTTGAAGATGTTCCCACATGCCCAGCTCAGCCCTGCCGCCAGCGTCAGCATAAAGCCCAGCAACGCCACATGCTGCCCATTCAGGCTGGCTTCAACCAGCACCAGCACGCCAAACACCGCAAGCGTAATCCCGGCCAGCTGTTTGCCCTGCAACCGCTCACCAAAGACAAATGCCCCGAGAATAATGGTAAAGAACGCCTGCGCCTGTAACACCAGCGAGGCCAGACCGGCAGGCATACCGAACTTGATGGCGCAAAACAGAAACGCAAACTGACCGAAACTGATGGTCAGGCCGTAGCCAAGCAACCATTTAAACGGGATATTCGGGCGGGAGACAAAAAAGAGTGCCGGGAACGCCACCAGCAAGAACCGTAAACCGGCCAACATCAGCGGAGGCATATTGTGCAACCCCACCTTGATGACCACAAAATTCAGTCCCCATACCACGACCACCAGCAGCGCCAGCAGCCCGTCTTTACGCGTCATATCCAGCCCCTGAATTATTAACATTTTGTAAACACTTCAAGGTAACAGAAAAAATAGCGCCACGAGAAGATCATTAATTATGGCAGTCAGGCGAAGCACTTACGGATAAATCAGGCGCTATACAAGCCCCTTATGTCGTGATACTTCTGAAAGAACACCATTAAAAATGCATAAGCCATCGTCGGGCAGGAATATGAAACCATCTATCAGGCGCTCCACTGCGGCGCTGCTGGCATCGTCATTGTTGTTAACCATTGGTCGCGGGGCAACGCTGCCGTTTATGACCATCTATCTCACGCGCGTTTACGACATGAGCGTAGAGAATATTGGTTACGCCCTGACCGTGGCACTGACCATTGGCGTGGTGTTCAGTCTGGGGTTCGGGATCCTGGCCGATAAGTTCGATAAGAAGCGCTACATGCTGATCGCGATTCTGGCTTTTATCGCTGGTTTTGTCGCCATCCCGCTGGTGAACAACGTGACGCTGGTGGTGCTGTTCTTTGCCCTGATCAACTGTGCCTATTCCGTTTTTTCGACGGTACTGAAGGCCTGGTTTGCTGACGTCTTAACCCCCACTGAAAAAGCGCGCGTCTTTTCGCTGAACTACAGTTTTTTGAACATTGGCTGGACGGTCGGGCCTCCCATCGGCACGCTGCTGGTGATGTACAGCCTGCAACTGCCGTTCTGGCTGGCGGCCTTCTGTGCCGCGCTGCCGCTGGGGTTTATCCATTTCTTCGTCCAGAAAAGCGTGGCGCTGGACACCGCAGAGGGAAAATCGACGTGGCAACCTTCGGTCTTGCTCAAAGACCGCGCATTGTTCTGGTACACCCTGTCTGGCCTGCTTGCGTCATACGTGGGGGGGTCGTTCGCCAGCTGTATTTCGCAATATGTCCTGGCGGCGAATGCGGGTAGCGATTTTGCCGAAAAAGTCGTGGCCGTGGTGCTGCCCGTCAACGCCGCTGTGGTGGTGACGCTGCAATACGCAATCGGACGCAGGATCTCCGCTGCCAACATCCGTCCGTTAATGACCGTTGCGACCCTCTTCTTCATACTGGGGTTGGGTGGTTTTATGTTCTCCGGGGAAAACCTGATTTACTGGGGGATCGCGGCAGCCGTGTTTACGCTGGGGGAGATTATTTATGCGCCCGGCGAATATATGCTGATTGACAACATCGCCCCACCGGGAATGAAAGCAAGCTATTTCTCAGCACAGGCGCTGGGCTGGCTGGGGGCTGCGGCCAACCCGATGATCACCGGTATCATTCTGACCAACTTACCGCACTGGTCGCTGTTTGTGATCATGATGGTCGCCATTGTGATTGCCTGGCTGATGATTTTGCGTGGAATGAGCGTGAAAGCGTGGTGTGAGGAACCGAAAGTGGCGTAAGCGTTGCGTGCCGGGTGGCGGTTACGCCTGACCCGGCAAAAGCAAGCCTGTCAATGGTGCAACATCTCTTCCACCACCTGCTCTTTGTACATCTCGTTCGGATAATACGTCGGCCAGTTATTCATCTCTTTCAGCAACACCTCCTGGGAGGTATTGCCCATAAAGATATGGAAGTGCGAGGAGGCTTTCGGCCCGATGATATGGTCGCTGAACTGGACAAACTTCGGCGCTTTACTGCCAGCATCCTTACACTCGAACAGGTAGCGAACACCTTTTTTGCCTGAGGCATAGGTCAGGATTTTGTAGCCGCTATAGCTGTAGTGGCAGCGGCTGGTCATGTTGCCTTTATGGAACTCCATGACGTTATTTTCAATGCCGACAGAATCGACATCCGTCGCATAGCCCGTGCGGTAATAGGCTTTCACCTGATCAAAAGATTGATGTTCATCCTTCTCCGCTTTCTTTTTAAAGACCGGATCCAGGGAACCATCAAGCAAAAACGGATAAACGGATTGCCAGACACCATCCCAGTCAGACAACGCCCGGTCCTCCACGTCTTTATCCTCAAACACACCGTTTGCTGCCTGCTGCTCCGCAGCCGTCATCTGATGTCCGTGCGAATGGGCGAACAGCTGACCGCTGGCCAGCAGCGCCCCCAGAGTCATGGCAAATTTTCCAATATGTGCAACCAAAACAAAACCCTCACTCCGTTTTATAAGAGTGAATGATGTTATAGTATAACATTTCAAATCGCAACCAGCCCGCGTACCCCCTCCTGCGCCATATTTTCACCACGGCCTCGCTGAATAATGGTGCCACGCGACATCAGCAGATAACTGTCAGCCAGCTCCGCCGCAAAATCGTAAAACTGCTCAACCAGCAGTATGGCCATATCACCCCGGTCTGCCAGCTTGCGGATCACCTGTCCAATTTCTTTAATGACCGAAGGCTGAATACCTTCCGTCGGCTCATCGAGGATCAGAAGCTGAGGGCGACTCGCCAGCGCGCGCCCAATCGCCAGCTGTTGCTGTTGCCCGCCGGAGAGATCGCCTCCGCGACGATGTTTCATCTCCTGTAATACCGGGAAAAGCTGCCAGATCTCCTCCGGGACACTCTTTGCCTCGCGGGCGGAAAACCGTGACAGCCCCAGCAACACATTTTCTTCGACGGTTAAACGCGGGAAAATTTCACGCCCCTGCGGGACATACGCTACCCCCGACTGCACCCGCTGGTGCGGTTTACTGTGGGTAATTTTTTTCCCCTGCCATATTATCTCGCCCGTTTTCGCCGGAATTAACCCCATCAGGCACTTCAGCAAGGTGGTTTTCCCCACACCGTTGCGCCCCAACAGGCAGGTGACTTCTCCGGCGATCGCCTCAAAGCTCACGCCGCGCAGAATATGGCTTCCGCCGTAATACTGATTCAGTTCGTTAACCTGTAACATCACCGCTCCTTAGCGTCCGAGATAGACTTCAATCACCTGCTCGTTGGCCTGCACCTCGCGCAATGAACCCTCGGCCAGCACACGCCCCTGGTGCAGCACGGTAACGTGATCGGCAATGGTTTCGACAAACCCCATATCGTGCTCCACCACCATCAGTGAATGCTTGCCTGCCAGCGTTCTGAAGAGTTCCGCCGTATATTCGGTTTCCGCATCGGTCATCCCGGCGGCAGGTTCATCCAGCAGAAGCAAATGCGGATCCTGTACCAGCAGCATACCGATCTCCAGAAACTGCTTTTGCCCGTGCGAGAGCAGTCCTGCACGGCGGTCGCGTTCGCTGCTGAGCCGCAGCAACACCAGCATTTCATCAATACGATCGCGTTGCTCGCCACTGAGTTTTGCCCGCAGGCTCGCCCAGACGGACTTGTCCGTTTTCATCGCAATTTCAAGGTTTTCCCACACCGTCAAGGCTTCAAAAACCGTGGGTTTCTGGAATTTTCGCCCGATCCCGTTTCGGGCAATGGCTGCAGGCTCCAGCGTGGTCAGGTCGATGGACTGGTCGTAAATCGCGCTTCCGCTTTTTGGCCGCGTTTTACCGGTAATGACATCCATCAGTGTGGTTTTACCTGCACCGTTTGGCCCAATAACGCAGCGCAACTCGCCTACACCGATGTTTAACGAGAGATCCGTCAGTGCCTGAAAACCGTCAAAATTCACGTTGATGGCCTCAAGCTGCAGCACCGGATCAGTCTGTTCACGGTAACGATCGCCGGGAAGTTGGCGGGTAAAAAGTCCTTCGGCTGGCTGCATCATTTCTCTCCCTTACGAAACAGACCGTAGACGCCATTCGGCAAAAACAGCGTAACAGCGATAAAAATCAGCCCCAGAAACAGCTGCCAGTATTCCGGCATTGCAACGGTAAAGATGCTTTTCGCGCCATTCACCAGCGCTGCACCAATCACCGGGCCGACCAGCGTTCCACGTCCTCCCAGCGCCACCCAGATGGCGGCTTCTATCGAGTTGGTGGGTGACATTTCTCCTGGGTTGATAATGCCCACCTGTGGAACATACAGCGCCCCCGCCAGGCCACACAGCACGGCGGAGAGCGTCCACACCAGCAGTTTGAATCCGCGGGGATCGTAACCGCAAAACGTCAGGCGGTTTTCGGCGTCGCGTACGGCGGTCAGAATGCGGCCAACCTTACTCTTTGCCAGCGCATAACCTGTCCCCAGCGCCAGGATCAGCAGCATAACGGTCGCCAGAAACAGCGCGATACGCGTGGTGGTGGCCGTGACGGAAAACCCGAGCAGCGTTGTGAAGCCGGTAAAACCGTTGTTGCCGCCAAAACCGGTTTCGTTACGAAAGAACAGCAGCATGCCCGCATAGGTCAGCGCCTGGGTCATAATGGAGAAATAGACCCCTTTAATTTTTGAGCGAAAGGCAAACCAGCCAAATACCAGCGCCAGCAGCCCTGGAATTGCGACAATTAACACCATCGCCCAGGCGAAGTGCTGCGTCCCCCACCAGAACCACGGCAGGTCACTCCAGGAGAGAAACGACATAAACGCAGGCAGACCATCGCCCGCCGCCTGGCGCATCAGGTACATACCCATCGCATAACCGCCCAGCGCGAAGAAAATGCCGTGTCCCAGCGAGAGCATCCCGGCGTACCCCCACACCAGGTCGAGCGCCACGGCAACGATGGCGTAGCAGAGGATTTTGCCTGTCAGCGTCAGCATCCAGGTCGACAGTGCCAGCGGATGGGTAGCGGGCAACAGAGCAAAAAACGGCAATATCAACAGACACGCCACCAGCAGGCTGCCTGCAATTTGAGTGGTACGTGGCGCTTTACGCGCCAGCGTTAAGGTCAGTGGCTGGCTCATCAGTCAATAACCCTCCCTTTCAGTGCAAACAACCCCTGTGGACGCTTCTGAATAAACAGAATGATCGCCACCAGGATCAGGATTTTGCCAAGCACGGCCCCCAGCTGCGGCTCAAGAATTTTATTGAAAATCCCCAGACCAAACGCGGCAACCACGCTGCCCGCCAGTTGACCAACGCCGCCCAACACCACCACCAGGAAAGAGTCGATGATGTAGCCCTGGCCCAGTTCCGGCCCCACGTTTCCTAGCTGAGATAACGCCACGCCGCCTAAACCGGCAATCCCGGAACCCAGCCCAAAGGCCAGCATATCGACACGCCCGGTCGGAACCCCGCAGCAGGCCGCCATGCTGCGGTTTTGCGTCACCGCGCGCACGTTCAGACCAAGGCGGGTTTTATTCAGAATGAGCCAGGTGAAGAACAGCACCAGCAGCACAAAACCCAGCACCACAATGCGGTTCCACGGTAGCGTCAGGTTGGCAAAAACCTGCACGCCACCGGAAAGCCAGGCCGGGTTGGCCACCTCCAGGTTTTGAGCACCAAAGGTCATGCGCACCAGCTGAATAATCATCAGGCTGATCCCCCATGTCGCCAGCAACGTTTCCAGCGGTCGACCATACAGATGACGAATAATCGTACGCTCCAGAACCATCCCGACACTGGCCGTCAGCATAAACGCGACCGGCAGCGCGACAATGGGATACAGCGCCAGCCACTGGGGAGTCAGTTGCGCCATCGCCTGTTGCACCATCCAGGTCGCATAGGCTCCCAGCATCAGCATCTCGCCGTGAGCCATATTGATGACGCCCAGTAAGCCATACGTGATTGCCAGCCCCAGAGCAGCCAGCAGCAGCACCGACCCCAATGAAAGCCCCATAAACGCTTGCCCCAGCAAGTCACCCCACATCAGACGGTGCTGAATATGGCTCAGGCTCTCCTGAGCGGCAGCGCGAACACTTGCATCTGGCTCCATCGGCGGCCGGGTGAACGGCGTCAGTTTTGCCTGAACGTCCGGGTCATCAGACTGCCCCAACAACTCGATGGCCTTACGCCGAACATCGGCCTGTGGGCTTGCCAGCTGAAGATTAGCCAGCGCCATCAACAGCGACTGACGGACCACATCATCCGTTTCGCCGCTCACCCGTTTTTGCAGAAAATCGAGCATATCAGGCTGGACATCACGCTGTAGCTGACGGGCAGCGGCACGCCTTTCTGTGACGTTGTCACTTATCAGTTGATGCATAGCCAGCGCCGAGCCTGCCAGAACGCGCAGACGGTTAGTCAGACGCACGGCTTTGGTTGGCCCTGTCGCCACTGTTGACGCACCCAGCGCGACCATCTCGCCATTACTTCGCACGAAGGCGTGTTTTTGACTGTCGATAAAGAGGTTTTCGTTCTGTAATGCCTGGAGCAACGGCAGCCGGGCCACCTCCGGCGAAGTCGCCCACTGCGTCAGCATTGCCGCCTGCTGGCTGTGATTCGCAGCAACAAAATTATCGGCATCCGATGCCTGCGCCATCCCTGGCAGCAGTCCGGTAAGCCACACAATAGCGATGATCATGCGCATGGCGTTCATGACTTTTCTCCCTGCGGTAATGACTTAGTTACTGGCGGTTTTCATCGGCTGGTCAGGTTTTTTGTCATTCCCTGCGATGAATGGGCTCCAGGGCTGAGCACGTACTGGCTGTTCAGTCTGCCAGACGACGTTAAACTGGCCGTTACCTTCGATTTCGCCAATCATGACCGGCTTATGCAGGTGGTGGTTGGTCTCATCCATCGTGAGCGTGAAGCCTGACGGTGCTTTAAAAGACTGGCCAGCCATTGCCGCGCGAACTTTATCTACATCAGTCGAGCCCGCTTTTTCGACTGCCTGCGCCCACATGTGAATGCCAACGTAAGTGGCCTCCATCGGGTCATTAGTCACCACGGTATCGGCATTCGGCAGCTTATGTGCCTTCGCGTACGCTTTATAATCCGCCACAAAGGCCTGGTTGGTTGGGTTATCAACGGATTCAAAGTAGTTCCATGCTGCCAGATTGCCGACCAGCGGTTTGGTGTCTATCCCGCGCAATTCTTCTTCTCCCACGGAGAAGGCCACCACCGGCGCATCGGTCGCTTTCAGACCCTGGTTAGCCAGCTCTTTATAGAACGGGACGTTGGAATCCCCGTTGATGGTCGACACCACCGCCGTTTTCCCGCCTGCGGAGAATTTCTTGATACTGGCAACGATGGTCTGGTAGTCGCTGTGACCAAACGGGGTGTAGACCTCTTCGATATCCTGGTCTTTAACCCCTTTCGAATGCAGGAAGGCGCGCAGGATCTTGTTGGTGGTTCGTGGGTAAACGTAATCGGTACCCAACAGGAAGAAACGTTTTGCGCTGCCACCATCTTCACTCATCAGGTACTCCACCGCCGGAATAGCCTGCTGGTTTGGCGCTGCACCGGTATAAAAGACGTTAGGTGACATCTCTTCACCTTCATATTGCACCGGGTAGAACAACAGACCGTTCAGCTCTTCAAATACCGGCAATACCGATTTACGCGATACTGACGTCCAGCAACCGAATACCACCGCCACGTTGTCCTTGCTCAACAGCTGGCGGGCTTTCTCGGCAAACAGCGGCCAGTTTGAGGCCGGGTCAACCACCACCGGTTCCAGTTTTTTACCCAGCACACCCCCTTTGGCATTGATCTCGTCAATGGTCATCAGGGCGACATCTTTCAGGGGCGTTTCGGAGATTGCCATCGTGCCGGACAACGAATGCATGATCCCCACTTTAATGGTATCGGCAGCCTGCACGCCAAAACTCATTCCCATCGCGACCACGGAGGCCGACAGTGCAAAAGCTTTTAACAAGGTACGACGGTGCATATTTTCACTCCTGAAAAGAAAGCTGTGCTAAACGTCCGTTGCCGCGTGGACGCAGAAAATAAAACGTCAGCTTCAGGAGAGCAAAAAGGATGCCAGAATGGAGGAGGCCTGTTTTCAGGGGGAGAAAGAGATAACCTGACGGGAACGACTCAGGATGGTACAGCGTTGCACTTTTATAATGCAGCGCTGTGCCGCAGCGTCACGATGCGGAAACCAGCGTATGGCTGGCAAATTCAAACTGTTCATCTTCCCAGCCAGTAATACCGCCCGTCATGATTTTGACCGGTAATCCCAGACGCGCCAGCTTTAGCGCGGCTCTGTCTGCACCGTTACAGTGTGGCCCTGCGCAGTAAACCACAAACAGCGTGTCGGCAGGCCAGTGTGCCATGCGCTCTGCTGTTATCTGTCTCCAGGGCAAGTGCAGAGCACCGGGTACATGGCGGCGGACAAATTGTTCCGGGTTACCTACCACGTGCAACAGAACAAAGTCCTGCTCATGGTTCACCAGAGCATGGTGAACATCGGCACAATCTGTCTCAACACTCAGCCGACACAGAAAATGCGCGACGGCTTCCTGCGGCTCTGCAGCCGGAAATTCAGTAACATAGCTCATGATCCTTCCTCATCTTTGGCATTTGTGTTAACACTACTCTACCCACAAATTCAGCCCATGAATGCGCCCGTGTATGCCAGAAAACAGCAAAAAGATGACAAACTTAAGACAGGTTTCCCGCCCGCTGGTGGTTGTGCTGGCGTATGACGGTTTGTGTACCTTTGAGTTTGGCGTGGCCGTTGAAATCTTTGGCCTGTCGCGCCCTGAACTGGGTGACGCGTGGTATCGTTTTGCCGTGGCAGGCATCGATGCCGGTGAACTTCGGGCGACGGGCGGGATCCGCATCATGACCGATGGCGATATCAGTCTGTTAGCGTCTGCGGATCGGATCATCATTCCGGGCTGGCGGGGTCTGGACTCCCCGGTTCCCGATGCGCTCTGCGACGCATTACGCCAGGCCAGCGCGCGAGGGTGTCAGTTGCTGTCCATCTGCTCAGGTGTCTTTGTGCTGGCCGCTTCCGGCCTGCTTAACGGGCGCAAAGCCACGACACACTGGCGCTATATTGAAGCACTTAAGACCCGGTTCCCGGCCATCAGCGTGGTTGAAGATGTACTTTATCAGGACGAAGGTGACATCCTGACTTCCGCAGGCAGCGCGGCAGGCATAGATTTATGTTTGCATGTTGTGCGGCGGGATTTTGGGATGGAAACCGCCAACAGCGTTGCGCGCCGTCTGGTCATCCCTCCACACCGTGATGGCTCACAGCCGCAGCAACTCAGCCGCCCGGTGGCACAACTACGAGAGAGCCAGCGATTAGGGAAGTTGTTTGATTTTCTGCATAATCATCTGGCCGAATCCCACAGCATCGATTCACTGGCGTGCCGGGTCGGCATGAGCCAGCGCACCTTTCTTCGCCGTTTCCAGGATGCGACAGGAACAACCCCTGCCCGCTGGCTGCTCACTGAACGTCTGCTGCGGGCAAAAGATTACCTGGAAAGTAGCCGTTTAAGTATCGACAGCATTGCGGAACAAACCGGCTTTGGCCAGGCTGCAACCTTACGCCACCATTTCCGCCAGCATTTTGCGTTATCTCCGGCTCAGTATCGCAAGCAGTTTGTACGTTCTGACCAATAACGTTCTGAATACAGGCAAAAAAAAACCGCCACATCGGGCGGTAAATGCTTGCATGGATAGATTTGTATTTTGGTCTCTACGTCCCGACATTCAAGGCCGGGCAGCGGATCGAGAACACCCTACCATCCACAGTTTCAACGAAGAGTAAACAACATCTTAACCCGCCGCTTTGGTATTAATTTGCAGGTAGCGCATCAGCCCCTGTTCCGCACTCTGTTTGGCATTATCATTGATAGCTTCAAGATAGAACGGGCGGGATACCGCATACGGTGCCTGACTGGCAGAATAAACGGCATACTGGAAGGTTTTTCCCTTCACCTTGTTAACACAACCCAACTCCCAGTGCTGTTCGTTAATTTTGGTGCTATTACAGGCAGTTTTCCCGTAATCGCTGGTTAAATATGACGTTACACGGACTTCAGCGGATTGAATGTAATCCGGTTTATCATTCCAGGCATAGCTCACACACGCTGTTACCCCTACAGCGGCCATCAGAAGCGCGGCTGTGTATATTTTTTTCATTCAATTATGACCTATTCCTTAGCCTGAAAAATCCATTATATAGGAATTTTCTCGATTATTAAGCGTTATTTCTACACCATAAATGGCAGCTATACGGCTTTGAGTCATTATCCTTGTCACATTCAGATAATGTCCGAATTCCTACTTTTCCCATTTTTTGCCATTTATATCTGACAGTTATTAACTGAGCAGAAAAGACTCAGAATGAATATGTTTCACTTTTATTATGGTTATTATTCCTGCAACAGAAACTGACATTCACTTTGCGCTAATTTGAATATCCGAATCATAACTCTATGAAAATATCATCATGATAGCCGTGCGTTGTCATCAAATGGTGAAATAATGTTTAGAAAAGGGTTAACACTGATCGTGCTGGTCTGCGCACTATTTTCAGGTCAGCTCATGGCGGGGCACAAAGGGCATGAATATCTGTGGGTGAAGAATGTTGAACATCAGCTTCGTCATGAAGCCGACAGCGATGAATTACGCAGCGTGGCAGAAGAGTCAGCGGAAGGTTTGCGCGAACACCACCAGTGGCAAAAATCGCGCAAACCAGACACTCACTTTCGCTAATTAGCTGCCTTTACGCTTTGGCAGGGTTTTCATCAGCTCTTCCGGGCTAACGGACGCCACAACGCTGCCGGGTTGTGGCATTTTGAAAATATGGTTTTTCATCTTGCCAATCACATGCATTTCACACGGACGGCAATCAAATTTAAGCGTCAGCACTTCGTCGCCATTGACCAGCTGCATTGGCGTGGCTTTCCAGCTCTTAATATTGCCTTTTGCCTGTTTTGGACACAGGTTAAATGCAAAACGCAGGCAGTGCTTGGTGATCATCACCGGCACATCGCCCTTCTCTTCATGCGCTTCATAAGCCGCATCAATCAGCTGAACACCGTGCCGATGATAAAATTCACGCGCTTTATGGTTATAGACGTTCGCCAGGAAAGATAAGTGCGTGTCAGGGTAAACCGGCGCGGGCACAGCTTCGGCCTTGCGACTGCCACGCGGATAGTTTGCCAGACGCGCATCATCCAGCATCTCTGCCGTTTCACGGCGGAACTGGTTTAACAGGCTGTTAGGGACAAACAGAGCATCCGGCAGAGTGACGTCGATATTGCGCGCGTAATAGAGCGTCTGTCCCAGTTTTGCCACGCCGTCTCTGAGGCTGTTGAGCGCTTTTTCCGCATTGTTCGCCACCTCAAACATGCCGTCGAGGGTATGCGTCACGCTGATGCCGTCTTCGCAGGTCATGGTCAGGATCAGCTGTTCTTCCCAGCCACCCAGCTCGATATCCACCGCAATGCGGCGTTCGCTGGACGTTTTCAGCAGCGCCTGCTGCCAGTTGTGGTCAAGGTTGCGGTTCAGCGCTGCGTTCGGACGTGCTTTGTAGAGATCGGCCGGCATTTCATTCGGCCACACGCGATAGCGATTTTCCCCGGTTTTTTCTACCGTATTGGCGCGGAAACCCACCACTTCACGCTTAATCATCACGTTCAGCCCGTCACCGTTCGCCAGGGGTTCAGTGACCTCAACGTCCAGGTGATCTTTCGCCACTTTCAGCACTTCACCTACCGGCAAACCGATAAACTTCGGTGAATCAAATGCACCGATGTCACCTTTACGGGCATTCACAAAGTAGTCGGTGCTGCCGCGATGGAAAGTCTTGTCCGTCGACGGAATAAAGAAATGCTCGGTGCGACCAGCAGAGGCACGCGCCAGATCACCGCGATCGTCAATGATGGCATCCAGCATCTGGCGATAATGCGCGGTAATGTTCTTCACATAGCTCATGTCTTTGTAACGCCCTTCAATCTTGAAGGAGCGTACGCCTGCGTCTATCAGCGCGCCCAGGTTGGCGGTCTGATCGTTATCCTTCATGGAAAGCAGGTGCTTTTCGAACGCCACAACGCGCCCCTGATCGTCTTTCAGGGTATACGGCAGGCGGCAAGCCTGCGAGCAGTCGCCCCGGTTAGCACTGCGGCCAGTCTGGGCATGGGAAATATTACACTGCCCGGAATAGGCCACGCAGAGCGCACCGTGGATAAAGAACTCAATGGTCGCGTCCGTCGTCTGGTGAATGTCGCGGATCTGGTTCAGGTTCAGCTCACGCGCCAGCACAATCTGAGAAAAACCGGCGTCGGAGAGAAACTTCGCCTTCTCTACCGTGCGGATATCACACTGGGTACTGGCGTGCAGCTCAATCGGCGGGATATCCAGCTCCAGCACGCCCATGTCCTGGACGATCAGGGCATCGACCCCGGCCTGATAGAGATCGGTTATCAGACGTTGTGCAGGTTCCAGTTCATCATCATGAAGAATGGTGTTCAGGGTCACGAACACCTTCGCCCCAAAGCGATGGGCGAACGGTACCAGCTCAGCAATGTCGCTCAGACTGTTGCTGGCGTTATGGCGGGCACCGAAGCCAGGGCCACCGATGTAGACCGCATCCGCGCCGTGAAGGATCGCTTCACGGGCAATGGCGGCGTCGCGGGCCGGGCTTAAAAGTTCAAGATGATGGGATTGCAGGCGCATACTTCGTCGTTATCCGTTATGGTCAAAATGGCGGCTATTGTAGTCAGAAGTATGCAACAGCGAAACAGTTTTGCGTTGCTTCAGCGGGGATAATGAATGAGGGAGTGAAAATGCACCGTCCGGGCGCTGCTGTTGCGGTACGCATGTGGTTTATCGCCGGCGAAACGTACACCTGAATCGGCATAAATTGTGCGCCATACACCCTCGATATTCATCTCCAGCTCGCCACTTATCACCACCACATGTTCAATCACGCCAGCCTCGTGCGGCGTGGACTCGCTCAGGGCACCCGGTGCCAGTGTGATCGAGAAATGATCGAATTTCAGCGTTTCATCCCACGGGAATAAGGGTTTCACCACCATCGCCTGCTGCTGCGGGTCAAAGATGGCCTGCCTGTCCGCCTCCGGCGTAATAAATGCGGAAAACGGGACATTCAACCCGGTGGCAATTTTCCATAGCGTGGATACCGTCGGGCTGGATTCATTGCGCTCAATTTGCCCCAGCATCGCTTTTGAAACGCCCGTCTCTTCCGACAGCTTCGACAGGCTCCAGCCCCTCGCCTGGCGCTGTATTTTCAGTGTAGTAGCAAGATGTTGTGTAATTTCCATATTTCCCTCCCGGTGCGGGTCAGTATAGCACTTGTGCGTTATAGCGCACAGTGTTATCTTCCGGTGGACGTTATAACGCACAACGGAGTTTTTATGCGCAGTTCGACTTCTCTCTTTCCGGCCGTTCTTGCCGGCTTTGTTGCGGTTCTGGTGGGATATGCCAGTTCAGCCGCCATCATCTGGCAAGCCGCCGCCGCGGCTGGGGCAAATGCCCACCAGGTCGCCGGGTGGATGACCGCGCTTGGGATCGGTATGGGAGTCAGTACGCTGGCACTGTCATGGTGGTATAAAGCGCCAGTCCTCACCGCCTGGTCAACGCCCGGCGCAGCGCTGTTAGCCACCAGCCTGCACGGAGTAACGCTTGCCGAAACCATCGGCGTGTTTATCTTTGCCAATGCGCTCATTCTGCTGTGTGGCGTCACCGGATTATTTGCGCGCCTGATGAAACTCATCCCACATTCACTGGCCGCCGCCATGCTGGCAGGTGTGTTGTTGCGCTTTGGGTTGCAGGCGTTTAGCCATCTTGAAGGACATTTTCTGCTGTGCGGCAGCATGCTGGCGGCATGGATAATTGCCAAAGCGCGTGCACCACGGTATGCCATTGTTGCGACTCTGCTGACAGGCGGGATCGTGGCATGGTCTGGAGGTGACGTTGTCACAAATAATGTGACATTATCTGTTGTGATGCCGCAGTTTATCGCCCCGACATTTACCCTCACCAGTCTGGTGAGCATTGGCTTACCCTTCTTTCTGGTGACGATGGCCTCGCAAAATGCCCCCGGATTCGCCACGATGAAGGCATCTGGCTATCCGCTGGCGGTATCACCGCTGATGATCTTCACCGGCGGGCTGGCGTTGCTGCTGTCACCCTTTGGCGTCTATTCCATCTGTATTGCGGCCATTACCGCCGCGATTTGCCAGAGTCCGGATGCCCACCCGGATGCCGGAAAACGCTGGCTGGCGGCCATTGCGGCGGGCGTTTTTTACCTGCTGGCGGGTATTTTCGGGGGGTCCATTACCGGGTTGATGGCCGCCCTGCCGCTGAGCTGGATCCAGACGCTGGCTGGGCTGGCGCTGCTGGGCACCATCAGCGGGAGCTTATATCAGGCATTGCATAACGTTACTGAGCGTGACGCGGCGATTGTCACGTTTCTGATGACCGCCAGCGGTGTGACTATCCTGGGTATTGGCTCGGCATTCTGGGGGCTGGTACTCGGTGGGTTGTGCTATGCCGTGTTTTCACACGTTCGCCGTGCGTAATTGCGACGGGGTCATCCCCATCACGCTGCGAAAACGGTTACTGAAGTGGCTTGCAGAGTTAAATCCGCAGGCCAGCGCAATCTCTGTGAGTGGCTTCGCCGTGTGCTGCACCAGCACTTTGGCCTTCTCCATTCGCCGCAGCATCACGTACTGATGCGGTGCTTGCCCCATCGACTGGCGGAACATTCTGGCGAAGTGATATTCGCTCAGCGCAGCCTGATCGGCCAGTTCCGCAAGCGTCAGCGGCTCAGAAAGGTTCTCTTCAATAAACGCGAGCACATTTCGCAGCACAAACGGCGACAGCCCGCCGGTGACTACCGGCAACTTCCACTGCACGCTGGCGTAATTCTGCAACAGGTGGGTCAGTAACAGCGTAGATGCCGTGCTCAGCGTCAGCTGATTGGCCTTTTGCTGCCAGTCACAGCCAAGCAAAAACTGGCGGTAGAGCGCGGTGATTTTCGGGTCGCTGCCGAAGATCTTTTCATCCAGCGTCAACGACACTGGCCGCCGATCCCAGATTTTCTCGCCGACATCGCGCAGGTGCTCATCAGTACAGTAGAGATGGACGAACGACAAATCGTCGCGGATATCCCACGTGGATTCGCTTTCTTTCGGCATCAGACAAAAACGATCCGGGCCACCCCCATTCTTCCAGCCACCCGGCGTTTTTTGATAGCTTTCGTAGCCGTCTGCCACGTACAGGCTGAGCGTGTGATGATCGCTTTTGACCGTTATCGTATCGTGCTTGTTGTACCAGGCCGCCAGCTGAATGCCAGAGTTAAGCGCAACGGTTTCCCGCAGCACTGCATTCTGTTGGCGTAGCGTTTCAAAGGTGTCGTAAGCGCGAGACATAGCCGTTAACAAGTCATTAATCAGAACTCAAGTCTAAGAATTGTTGCTCCCCGTTGCCAGATCTGACGCGATAAAAAAGCGCAAGAATTTGCAAGTCCACCGCAAGCCGGTGAAAGCCACGCAGAGTCAATGTCGCCACACTGAGGGTTTCCGCGGTTTGAGAAGAGAGAAACAATGAACGCAATACTGTATGGGCTGGTGGTGGTTATCTGGGGAACAACCTGGATTGCCATTTTTCTGCAACAGGGCACGGTTGCTGCTCCTGTGTCGATATTCTGGCGCTTCGCCGTGGCCTGCGCCACGATGATGATCGTATTAACCGCCCTTCGCCGTTTACGCAAGCTGTCACTGCGGGATCACCTCTTTTGTGTTGTTCAGGGATGCTGCGTTTTCTGCTTCAATTTCTGGTGCTTTTACACCGCGGCTGCGCACATCAATACCGGGCTGGAGTCGGTGATTTTCTCTATGGCGGTACTCTATAACGCCATCAACAGCTTTATCTTCTTTGGACAACGTCCTCCTGCCCGCTTCTGGACGGCAGCAACGCTGGGTCTGGTGGGGATCATCACGCTCTTCTGGAACGACCTGCTGGCAAGCGGCTGGAGCGCCTCACTGCTTACCGGTATTGGTCTTTCTGCCCTCGGCACCTATGGGTTCTCGCTGGGCAACATGATAAGCCTTCGCCACCAGCGAAACGGGCTTGAAACCATGACCACCAACGCCTGGGCAATGCTCTACGGCACACTGGTGATGGGGCTGATTGCACTCTTGCGCGGCGACAACTTTATGCCTGAGTGGAACGTGAGTTACATCGGTGCGCTGCTCTATCTGGCGATCTTTGGCTCGGTGATTGCGTTCGGGGCATACTTTACGCTGGTGGGGCGTATCGGCCCGGGCAAAGCGGCTTACAGCACCCTGCTGTTCCCGCTGGTCGCGCTGTCTATCTCAACGGTTTACGAGGGATACGAGTGGCACATCAATGGAATTATCGGCCTGCTGTTGATTCTTGGCGGGAATATGGTGATGTTCACGAAGCCGGAAACCTGGTTCCGCCGTCTGCGTACGGCGTAAAAAAATGGCCTGCTACATTGCAGGCCATTTTTATTATTTTGCCGTTTTATGCACATCAAACATGGTCGCATCCGTTGCCATGTCATCAACAACCTGTTTCAGCGTCGCAAAGCCCATTGGCGTATTTTCGTTAGCCAGTTCTTTACCCTCACCTTTACGAACGACCTTCATCACAGGCTTGTTGGTCGCTGCATCAATTAACTCACCTTCAAAGTAGAGGTGGGTATCCATCGTGCGGTGGCCGGTTGCCATCTGCGTACCCGCAACAACCAGCGCAACAGGTACGACTTCATAGAACTGCAGGCCTTCTTTCTGTGAACTCACCCCGGTGATTGCCCCACGGAAGATCAGGCTATGTTTGCCCGGCGTTGCCACAATCGGCTTACGTTGACCAATCGCCGTTTTCATTTTGGTATTGGTATATGTCAGCAGCTCATCCAGCGTTTTTTGACCAATCTGTGTTGTCGGTTTTGGTACCGGATAATAGGTAATCGGGTTCCAGACAATACTGTCATAATTCGCTTCCTTATAGGACGGATCAACCCAACGCAATGTTGGTTTACCCGTCGCGGAAGTGGTTTCCTTCAAGCCAGAATAGTCTTTTAAAAAGCCTGAGTATTGTTCGGGGGCTGCTACTTTTGAAGAACAACCCGCCAACGCCAACAGACCAGTAAGCACTGCAACTTTATAAAAAGTTTGAGTACGCATGATGGTATTCCATGTTATCTGCAAGTATGCACTTGAAGTTATAGCAAAAGATGTGTGGGTTTGTTGTGGCAAAAAATGATACTGATAGCACAAATAGCAAAAAGACTGCCCGAACATAAACCCGTTACGCGTTTTTGCGCGCCAGCATGGTGGCAAAACGCAGCTTGATGCGGTTTCCGTTTGCGTCAGTGCGGTGCAGCTCCCCGACTTCCTCGTTATATTTAAGCAACTCCCAGCCAGCATAGTAATTGCTCAATTCTCCGGTTTTAAAAGCAAACGGAAAACCGACGGTGCACGGATAATCCACCGTATCCATTGCAGCCACAATCAGGTTGTAACCGCCCGGTCTGGTGCAACGCTGCATATTGGTGATGAGGCCAGGAATGGTTTTCGCTTCCAGGAACATCAGTACCACGGTGGAAAGAATAAAATCGTACTCTCCGTCAAAGCTCAGGCTGTTGAGATCTTTGATCGCCGTCTGCAGGTTTTCGATCCCTTCCGCCGCTTTAATACGCTCGATGGTATCAATGCTCATTGGGTTTTTATCCCACGCCGTCACATCGTAACCGTTGGCGGCAAGCCAGAGACTGTTACGCCCATTACCACACCCGAGATCGAGCGTATTACCCGGCTTAACGATTTTCGCGCTGTACAGCACCTCAGAGTGCGTACGGGTCAGACCATATTTTTCGGTGAAGATATTCTCAGCAACAGTCATTATTTTTCCTCAGATGGCATAAGCAGAGCCTTATCAGTGCGCACCAGAAGTTTGCCCTGCATCAGCAAGATAAATGTACGAACCAACAGCATCACAATGATGACGTTGGTGAAAATAAACAGGGGGAGCGCAATAACGTGGAAGAAACCCGACGGGCTGCTCTGTCCCAGATGTAACCCGGTGGTCGCCAGCGCTGAAACGCCGAACGAGAAGCTCCAGAAAGAGGCGTTAAAGGGCTGGGACAGATACCACGGCATCAGGCGCAGCATAAACAGCAGTTGCAACAGGCCGTAGCCGAACAGCATTTTGGCCAGGGTATCCGCCTCACCGCCGTTGACGCTAAACCAGGCACTACAGGCCACCAGCGCGGGAGCCAGTTGAATACCCAATGAGGTACGTAGCGCCGAAGGTAGCTCCCCGGCGCTGCGCAGGCGTTGTAAAATCACTGGTTCGAGGCTGAGCCAGGAAAAAATCCCCGCCCCCAGGAAGACTAATCCCGCATCATTGAACCCCAGCGCGCCACAGGCCATCGCGCTAATAAAGTTGTTCGCGACCGTAGGCAGATATAACCCGGGCGTTGTGGCCTCTTCCGGGTGTTTACCGCGCCATAACCCGGCGCTTTGCCAGGCAGAATATGAGAGCTGAACCACCACCCCTACGCTGAACAATCCCAGCGAGACCGGGCGCAACCAGGGAACAAAACCGATAGCCACCAGCATGGTCGTGGCGGGAAAAAGGCTGACAAAACTGCTCATTACCGGATGACGCATTTCCGCCAGTACGCTGTGCGGAAAACGGATCGCGCGGGTGATAAATGCCACTGTCAGCAAAAACCAGATCCCCACTGCCAGGGCAACCAGACACTCTCCCGGCCAGCACGTCACCGGCCAGATAGTACTGGCGTAACGCCAGGCGAAGCCCATACCAATGGTTCCCAGCACCATACCAAAGTAGCCCGCGGGTAAGTTAAGGACTTGTTGAGCTTTGTTACTTTTATGCATTTATTTTAAATTTTAAAATGTATTTTAAATGCCATTTTAAGGGGTTTCCGCAGCGGATGCCAGCACTTCGCAAAGCCGAAAGTTTGCTACGTTTAGTTAAGACGCTTATCAGAGATAACATCATGAAAAAGTACCGGCTTAGCGACGAAACCCGACTCTGGCAATGGCAAAACGGTGAGACAAAGCGCTCGACCACCCTGCGACAAATTATCGCCACCGCTGATTTTAACGACATTGTCAGCGGGACAAAAGGCGGCTGGATTGACGATGAGAGCGCCCTCGCACAAGAGGGGCACTGCTGGATCTACGACGAAAACAGCGTGGTGTTTGCCGAAGCCACTGTGTCTGATAATGCCCGTCTTACCCTGCCTTGCGTCGTTAGCCATCACGCCCGTATTGGCGGTAACAGCTGGCTGGATGGCGCTCAGGTCAGTCATGGGGCGCAAATAAGTGACAACGTCACCATTCAGCATTCCAGCGTGCGTGGCGAATGCCATATTTACGGCGATGCCCGCGTGCTTCACAACAGCATGGTTATTGCGGCCAAAGGGCTTACGCCTGACCACGAGCAGATCCTTAAAATCTACGATAAAGCCACCGTGAGCCGATCGCACGTTGTGCATCAGGCGCAAATCTACGGCGAGGCGCTGGTGAATTATGCGTTTATTGAGCACCGCGCCGAAGTGTTCGACAATGCCATTCTCGAGGGCAACGATCTCAATAACGTCTGGGTTTGCGACTGTGCGAAAGTGTATGGCAATGCGCGTCTGATTGCCGGTTTTGGCGAGGATGCCATTCCTACCGTGCGCTACAGCTCTCAGGTGGCGGAGAATGCGGTGGTCGAAGGCAACTGCATCATTAAGCACCATGTGCTGATCGGCGGCCAGGCGTGGTTACGCGGCGGGCCAATCATGCTTGACGACCGGGTTGTCATTCAGGGACGCGCACGGATCAGTGGTGATGTGTTAATTGAGCACCGGGTGGATGTTACCGACGATGTGGTCATTGAGGCTTTTGCGGGCGAAAATATTCACCTGCGCGGTGAAAAAGTGATTAACGGCAATCAGCGGATCACCCGCACGCCGTTACTGGGGGCTTTATAGCGAAGTTGTTGTATGCCGGGTTAGCATAGCGCCACCCGGCAGATTTCCACCCGATTAACGCATAACCCGGTCGTCAACGTAGTGACGTTTATCCGGCGCAGGCGGGAAGTACTGATACAACCAGGTTTCGCTGATAGCCTCCCCCTGGCAGCGCAGGAACAGACGCATATCCACCGGATCTGTTGAATCAGACGTTGGGTACCAGTCAAACAGAATGCGATACCCGTCAAACGGCTCGACGTAGAGGATCTCAATCTGCTTCGCTTCACCACTGGAAAGCGTGATCACCGGTTCAATCCCTTTCGGCGCGGCGGCCTTCAGATCGCCACCGACGAAGTCGATAGCAAAGCGACGGGCCCACACTTTCGGATAGTTTTCACCAGGTGCCCAGCCTTCCGGGAAACCGCCCATACCGGTACGGGTCGCGTAGACATTCGCCAGCGGGGAACGCACAGGTGGCTGCGCGCTCCAGTAAAGACGATATTTGAAGTCCAGCTCATCGCCTGCTTCCACTGGTTTCTCCGGCTGCCAGAAGCACACCACGTTATCCAGCGTTTCACCCGTGGTCGGGATCTCCATCAGGCCAACTGCGCCTTTGCCCCAGTTGTTGCGCGGCTCAACCCACAGGCTTGGGCGTTTGTTATACCAGCCCATGATGTCCTGATAGTGGGAGAAATCACGGTCAAGCTGCAGCAAACCAAACCCTTTCGGATTTTTGTCGACATAGGCATTGAACTGCAGTTTCTGCGGGTTGTTCAGCGGGCGGCAGATCCACTCGCCGTTACCACGCCACATCGCCAGACGGTCGGAGTCATGAATTTGTGGGTGAATGGTGTCGCACATGCGGCGTTCGTTATTACCGCAGCTGAACATACTGGTCATCGGCGCGATGCCCAGCTGTTTGATGTTCTTACGCGCATAGAGATGGTTTTCCACCTCCATGATCACCTGACTCTTCTCACAGTGGATCACGAACTTATAGGCACCGGTGATGCTTGGGCTATCCAGCAGCGTATAGACGGTAAAGGTGGTGTCGCCCGGTTTGACGGTTTCAAACCAGAACGCGGTGAAATCAGGAAACTCTTCCGGCGTATCGGTAAAGGTATCCACCGCCAGACCACGGGCAGAAAGACCGTACTGGTAGGTATCGTCAACCGCGCGGAAATAGCTTGCGCCCAGGAATGAGACGATATCGCGACGCGCCAGCTCAGGCGCTTTAAAGGCGCGAAAACCCGCAAAACCGAGATCGCGTTGCCCTTCCAGCTGTTTGGTATCCACACCGGTGTCACCGTAACTGAACAGCTCCGGCCGGAAGTGGATCTCACGCGCCTGGGACGTGGATTGATCCAGTGAGAACATGCGCACACGGCGGCGGAAACCCATCCCCATATGGAAGAACTGCACGTCAAGCTGACGGCCTTCAATATTATTCCACAGTGACTGCTTTTCATCGTATCGAATGGCGTTGTACGCCTGCGGCGTCATGGTTGCCAGCGTTTCCGGTAGCGGACGCGGTGCCCCCCCCCACGGGGTTTTTGCCAGATCATGCGCCATAGATTGCAGTACGGAGAAATCAAAACGATGGCTCTGACCGTCAGCAATATCAGAGTCAGCAGCGTATGCCGCCTGGGAAAACAGAGAAGCAAGGCCAGATGTGCCGCTCAGGGCAGCCATTGCCAGCGAGCCTTTTAAAAAACGTCTGCGATTCATGCCTGGAAAAACGTCCTTATGGTCGTGTGAATGTATTTCGCGAGTGGCGAAACGACGGCAAGAAAGAACGCACAGCCTAAACAAAAACGGTTAAGAATCCAATTGTTGCCAGGTGATTATATGAACAAAGTGAGAAATATTTTCTGTCGACCGGAACAGCACGGAAGTGATGTAAAGCGCGGTATAAAAGAGTCCCGGCTGGACATCAACAGCCGGGACCAAACGAGACGCTTATTTTACGCTGACATCGATACCCGGGAAGTACTTATCAGCGAGTCTGGCGATCGTGCCGTCGGCACGCACTTTATCGATTGCGGCATTAAGTTGCTTTTGGGTAGCCTCATCCCCCTTACGCAACCCAAAGCCGATACCGCTGCCCAGGATCGTGTCGTCAGACACCGGTTTGCCGATAAAACCAAACCCTTTACCCTGCGGCTTGCTGAGGAAACCTGCCTGCCCGGCAGCTGACATCACCAGCGAGGCATCAATGCGGCCATTCAGCAAATCTCCCCACGCCATGTTCTGATCTTTGTAAGACACTACGGTGACACCGTGTTTTTCCCAGTGCTCTTTAGCATAGGTTTCCTGAATCGAGCCCTGCAGCACGCCGATGGTTTTGCCTTTCAGCCCTTCAGGCGTCGCCTCAACCGCCGTGCCGGCCTTGCCGACGAGCTGGGAAGGGATACGGTAGATAGGCTGGGTAAAATCAATGCTCTTGCGCCGCTGTTCGGTGATGTTCATCGCCGAGTTAATAGCATCAAATTTCTTCGCCGCCAGTCCCGGGATCAACGCATCAAATGATGTTTCAACCCAGCTACATTTCAGCGCGGCTGCGTTGCAAATCGCCTTGCCCAGCTCAACATCAAACCCTTCCAGCTCACCGGAGGCATTACGGCTCTCAAACGGTGGATATTCCGCTTCCAGCCCGTAACGCAGCTCAGTGGCGGCGAACGACGAAAACGTACACAGCAATCCCATGCCGACAACTAACGCGCGTAATTTCATCAACAACTCCTTCGAGCCTAATGGGATAGGCACTTAGCGTGGTTTAACCCGACACAGGGCCTGGGCACCTGCCCGTAACGTCGCCTCATCTTTCGCAAAAGAGAGACGGATCAATTTATTATCTGTGCCGTCAGCATAAAACGCCGACAGCGGGATCGTGGCAACACCGTATTCAGTAATCAGCCGTTTCACCATGTCGCTGTCACTCTCCTCGCTGAAATGGCTGTAATCCGCCAGCAGGAAGAATGAACCGGCACTCGGCAGCAGTCTGAACGGTGAATCACTCAACAAATTTTGTAGCAGGTCGCGCTTACGCTGATAAAACGCCGCCAGCGACAGCCAGGTTTGCGGATCGGTCATATGTTCGGCAAACGCGTGCTGCATGGGGGTATCGGCAGAAAACATCAGAAATTGATGGACCTTGCAGATTTCGTCCATCAGTACCGCTGGCGCAACACAATACCCTACGCGCCAGCCAGTGACGTGATAGGTTTTTCCGAAAGATGAGATAATGACGCTCCGCTCCGCCAGTTGCGGGTGCGTGGCCATCCCGTGGTGCGGTTCACCGTCAAACACCACATGTTCATACACTTCGTCAGACAAAATAATGATATCGGTATTACGGGTCACCGCCGCCAGCTGTTGCAGGTCATGCGCTGAAAACACCTGGCCACTCGGGTTATGCGGCGTGTTGATGATGATCATGCGCGTTCGCGGGGTGATTGCTGCCCGGACTTCATCCCAGTTAACGGCAAAGTCTGGCACGGTCAGCTTGATGGCAACCGGTGTGGCCCCCTGCAGGCGTACAATTGGCGCATAGCTGTCAAATGACGGCTCGAAGTAAATCACCTCATCACCCGGATGCACCAGTCCGCTGATTGCCGAGTAAAGCCCTTCACTGGCGCTGGCCGTGACCAGTACCTCGCTGCCCGGGTCATACTGTGTGCCGTAAAGGGTGGCGATTTTTTCCGCGATACGCTCCTTCAATGGCTGCAGGCCGGTCATCGCCGCGTACTGGTTATGCCCGGCTTCCATCGCACGGGTCACGCCGGCTATCAGTTTCGGGTCGCAGGAAAAATTCGGCGCACCCTGAGAAAGGTTGATGGCGTTATGTCGGGCAGAGAGCTGACCGATAACGGTAAAAATGGTGGTACCAACGTCAGGCAGTTTGGAACGGGCTTGCACCGGGGTTTTCAAAGTCATCATCTGTCCCTTCTCGTGGATATTGCATAACTATTCAAACAATAAGTGCGTTGTCGGGACAATCGAATTGTTGTCATAATAGCCATGAGAAAAATGCATAACTGAGGTGTTCTATGTCGCGCCGTTCATTCCCGCTCAATGCGGTTGACGCGTTTTTGAAAACCGCGCGTCACCTTAATCTCACCCATGCTGCCAGAGAGCTTTGCCTGACTCAGGGAGCCGTGAGCCGCAAAATTGCCGCCCTTGAAGCGTGGTTTGGTTTTCCCTTATTTGAGCGTCATTCACGCGGTCTGCGCCTCTCCCCGCAAGGCAGTGCCCTGCTTCCGGAGCTGCAATCCGCTTTTGAGCATCTGCTTACCGTGGCCCAGCAGGCCCGTGCCCAGCAAACCGTGATCCGTCTGAAAGCGCCTACCTGTGCCATGCGTTGGCTGGTACCCCGTCTGCTGGAGGTCGAGCGCGAGCAGCCTGATCTGCAAATCGCCTTAACCACGACCACCGATCACAACGTCAATTTCAAAACCGAATCCTACGACGCGGCCATTGTTTTCGGCACCCACATGAGTGCGGGCGATCTGCTGTTTGAAGAGGCCTTAACCCCGGTACTCAGCCCGTTGCGGGCGGGGGCGGCGCTGGAGTCACTGACGTTTCTCCACCCGACAAGGGATAAGACTGACTGGTCATTGTGGCTGGCGAAACAGACGCATCCGACATTTGTCATGCACAAAAATCAACACTTCGATACGATGGATCTCGCCATTACTGCTGCCATTCAGGGGCTGGGCATTGCCATCGCCGACGAGACACTGGTGGAAGAAGATGTCCGCGCCGGAAGGCTGGCGCGGCCTTTTGAGACGAGCATTAAAACCGGTGCGAGCTATCGGCTGGTGTTACGCGAATCGCCAGGCCCCGAACATGGCCTGGCGGCGTTTCGTTCCTGCCTGCTCAGTCGAGGCTGACGTGGTGCTTCATCACTCGCTTAAAGAGACTCATGCGGGCGCGCATAAAGCGGTTTTCAAGCCTGAAACCTGCATGTTTATTCACGCCAATACGTAGCAACACATCGCGGCCTTTGCGGCAGGCGGGCCAGTGCGTCGGCCCCGGGAGGATGTCACGGCTACTGTGGGCGTCACGTGCAAAGCTTACCCAGTAGTCGGCTACGTTTGCAGAAAACTGTAGATCGCGGGCGTTGACATACTGGCGGGAAGGTTCTATCTGTCCCAGCGTGTCAAAAACATAAGGCACTTCGTTACCGTGCCAGGCACCGTTGACATAAGTCGCATGTTCCGCTTCCGCCACATAATCAAACCAGTAGCGCCAGCACGGCGCGCCGACGCGTTGCTGAGCCTGCATCACCACATATCCCATCGTGGTGAAAGCCATATCACGACACACCTGCCTGCCCAGCTCCTCATCCCCCTTCACACCCGGATAGAGCAGCTTAATCAACCCCAGGCCAAAACGTCGTTCACGGCGAAGCTTCTGAATTTGCCCGGCAAGATCGATGCCAAATACCGCCATCACGCTGGCCTCATCGCTGTTAGAGCCAATCATGACCGGAACCGGATGCTGGCGAGCAGCAAAGAACATATCGAGCATCGCTTCCGGCAGGACACAATCTCCCACCACCGGCGCAGGGGCAATGTTCAGCGGAGCCGTCAGAGACCAGAACGCCTCTGGCGGAATGGCGCGCAACTGCTCCGCGCTGGCGTTTTCAAGGCCAAAATGTGTGGCCAGCGCTTCCCCTTTTTGCATTGCCTGCTCGCGCGGCGTGTCCGGTAACGTGTACCCGCTTTGCACAATCGCTTTATGGAATGCCCCCTCCGCCAGAGGAGATGCCAGCAGTGACAACACACTGCGCGCACCGGCTGATTCGCCAAACAGCGTGATGTTGTTCGGATCGCCGCCAAACGCGGCAATATTGTCCCGCACCCAGCCCAGCGCCGCAATCTGGTCGAGCAACGCGAAATTATGCACCACGCGATCTTCTTCTCCCTCCAGCGCAGGATGGGCGAAAAAGCCGAGATGCCCGAGACGGTAATTGAGGGTCACAACAACCACGCCACGTTCTGCCAGCGCTTTGCCGTTATACGGTGGAAGCCCACCCGCGCCGATGGTAAACCCACCGCCGTGCAGCCAGACCATCACCGGAAGCGGAGCCGGACGCACGGCCGGTGACCAGACGTTGAGGTAAAGACAATCTTCAGAAAATTGACCGGGATCGCCGCCGCCAAGTTCCTGGCAATACTCACTGCTTTGCCAGCTTGAGGCAGAAAACGTCGTCGCCTGCCGCACACCGTCCCAGCGTTCGGGCGGTTGCGGGGAACGCCAGCGCCACTGACCAACAGGCGGTGCAGCATAGGGTATGCCGCACCAGACGTGAACATTGTCATCGGTAAAACCCGTCAGAGCGCCCTGCAGCGTTTCAGCCACGGGGGCGGAGGAATTTTTCATAACCACCTTCTTTTTCCATCACACCCCAGCAGAGTAACGATTTCAGAGTAAACCGCAACGCTGTTTGCTGCGTGTTTCCGCCTCCTGGTAAAGGGTAAACTCGTCATAGACCGGGCTTCCCAGCGCCGCTTCAAAAGCCTCGCGGCTGGCATTACCATGGCTTCGCGCCTGAGTTTCATTGCCGAGGTTCGACTGAAAAATCCCTGCTGCACTGACCGGCAGAAAATCTTCGTAGGTGATCGGCTGTGCGACCACCCACCCGCGCTCAATCAGTGGCTGCGGATCGTCGCCCGGGCGAAACGCATGGCGATGCGCTTCCCCTGCGGGTGTCAGGCGATAGCGGAAATACGCCAGCTCCTGACGGCGCATTAACATTTCGCTGTCCGGGAAAGCGCTAAAGATATCCTGCAAATGCAGCTGGTGCGTCAGGTTGTCTTTGCCCGTCCCGGCCTGCCCGAGCAAACTATCGTACAGTTCGCGGCCTTTCGGCGTGAGTGCGACGCCGCGCTGCTCAATTTCACCAAACCGGGCGGTATGGGTGCCTTTATGTTCCCCGGCAAAGAACACCGGTTCCTCCAGCGCTTTAAAGCTGGTCTGGCGTAGCAAAACTGGCACCTCTCGACGCGGCGGCCCTTCAATCAAAATTTTTGGCTCAATACCGTACTTCGGCATCAGCTCCTGCACCCGGTCGATATCCAGCGTGCGCGGTGTGAGATGGTTGATGTGGCAACCGGGGAAACAGACCACGTCGGCAATCAGGCGGTGTTCATTATGCAGTGCCAGGTAGGTTTCCTGATCGACCGTCGCATGGCGGTGCCAGCGGAAGGTTTCCAGTGCTTCCTGAACAAACTCACGCGCCTGTGCGTCGGTGAACTGCCCGGTTGATTCATGCAGTTCAATAAGTTCCAGACAGCGTGGCGTGAAGATGTTTCGCCGTGAGAGGATCTCCGCCGCCCGTTCGCGCAGGGCGACATTTTCAATCAACTCAAGACGTAGCAGCGATGTGAAAATACGAAATGGATTACGGCAAAGTGCTGCATCCTCCACCGGCCGGAACGCCGTCGAGTGGACGGGAACCCCTGCCTGGGAGAGGTCGTAATAGCTGACCGGGTACATGCCCATAATGGCAAACATGCGACGTAATGTTGAAAGTTCAAGCGCAGTACCGACACGGATCGCACCGT
Source organism: Enterobacter sp. LM3 (assembly GCF_046622475.1). Taxonomy (NCBI): domain Bacteria; kingdom Pseudomonadati; phylum Pseudomonadota; class Gammaproteobacteria; order Enterobacterales; family Enterobacteriaceae; genus Enterobacter; species Enterobacter sp. LM3. The sequence continues at coordinate 176,212 of NZ_JBJURN010000008.1, forward strand.
GGCGCTCAACATTCAGACGCGCCAGTTCATCTGAGTTCGCCAGTTGTTCATGTAAGAGCGGGTTATTTTCCAGAACCGCCAGGTTTACGTCCGCAACCAGTTCAAGCAATGTGCCGTACTGCGGAACTTCCTGCTGGTACATCGCCGACATAGCCTGCGAAAAGTGTTCCCGAATATCATCAGCCGTGATGGTGTTCGCCATGATGTCATGCCTCCAGTGAATATTACCTGGAGTGTAGAGAAGCCCGTTCTTTCTGGCGGGAAGAATTTACGATTTGTGATCTGGACAGGCGAGTGGTTAAAGCCTGCTCTTTCCGGAACAAACTCAGAACCCTGGCTCATGAGGGAAAATTGCGCGGCGCGAAAAACAGCTTGTAACTCAAATAGATCAAATGTTAAAAATATTTTGCTATCAGGTTATCAAAATTAAACAACTTAACTTGTCACCCGCACCGCTCTGTTTTTAACATCGCCTATGGAAAAAAATGGTCTGTTCAGTCAGCGCATACGCTTGCGCCATTTGCATACATTTGTGGCCGTCGCTCAACAGGGAACGCTGGGGCGAGCGGCTGAAACTCTTAACCTTAGCCAGCCCGCCCTCTCAAAAACGCTAAACGAGCTGGAACAACTCACCGGAACCCGGCTTTTCGATCGTGGTCGCCTGGGCGCACAACTTACGCTTGTGGGGGAACAATTCCTGACGCACGCCGTCAAGGTTCTGGATGCTCTCAACACCGCAGGTCAGGCGTTGAACCGTAAAGAGGAGCACGCCAGCGAGATTGTGCGCGTTGGCGCTCTGCCTACGGCTGCGCTGGGGATTTTGCCTGCCGTTATTGGTCAGTTCCACAAGCAGCAAAAGCATACGACGATCCAGGTCGCGACCATGAATAACACCATGCTGCTCGCGGGGCTGAAATCCGGTGAGCTGGATCTCGGCATTGGGCGCATGTCCGATCCTGAACTGATGGGGGGGCTTAATTACGAACTGCTGTTCCTGGAATCACTGAAGCTGGTCGTGCGTCCCAACCACCCGTTGCTGCAGGACACCGTCACCTTAAGCCGCGTCATGGAGTGGCCTGTAGTGGTGTCACCAAAAGGTACAGTTCCGCGCCAGAACGCCGAGGCGTTATTAGAGATGCAGGGCTGCAAACTACCTTCCGGTTGTATTGAAACGCTGTCGGCCTCTCTTTCACGCCAGCTCACCGTAGATTTTGACTACGTCTGGTTCGTGCCTTCCGGCGCGGTAAAAGACGATTTACGCCGGGGTACACTAACAGCACTGCCGGTCACATCGCCGGGGGCGGGTGAACCTATTGGGATCCTCACCCGGGTAGATGCCCCACTCTCATCAGGCGCACAAACGCTGCTCAGCGCGATCCGTAAATCAATGCCAGCCTGATGGCTCCTGTTAAGCGGACGGCATAAAAAAAGGGATCAGATGATCTAATACCAGTCAGTTAAGCGACACCAGAGTACTTTGTTATTTCAGTGGTATCGTTCCGTTCACTCAGACATTCTGCTACCTGCATAATCCGCTGCGGTGAACGTGTTAAGGGGGCTATCGCGCCCCCTTAACAATCCCGTCTCCCGGCAAAGAAAATCGCCGCTTCGCGGTACCCTCAGCTTATTCCTTCCGGCTTCGGGTCGGGCATGAAGTGGTCTACTTAATTTGGACACGACCTGAGGTTCTTTGTCTTTCCATCTCGGCAGGTGTTAACCCTCCGTTGT
>NZ_JBJURN010000009.1:0-147497 GCF_046622475.1 Enterobacter sp. LM3
GGCCGATACCGATGGCAGGCGTCAGGTTACGGTTTTCACCTTTTCCGCTGCCACCCGCACTGCCTGAAAGCGCCACCGTGTAGCTGTTGCCGCTGGTCTGGCTCTCGTTGTGGATATTGCTGAAGCCCAGCGTCCCGGTATCGAGGCTGTTTTTGTCCGGTGTGGCGGTAGAGGCGATAACCGCACCGTCAAGCTGCGTGTGATTTCCCGTGGTGACAGCAAAGCCACCTCTGCCTGCGAATATCCCGCTCTGGTCAGCAACGCTCTTGCCATCATGAGTGATATTCTCACCCGACGCACTGACGCTACCGGAAGAGGCACCATAACACAATGGCGGTATGCACAGACTGAGGGACACGCCGGACGAAGACTGCTTACTGTCATAGCTGGCGGTATCCTGCACACTACTGAGGAGCAGGTCACGTCCGGTATTCACCACCACCCGGTTGCCTTCCAGTTTTGCACCTTTCACGGTGGTGTCGCGTCCGCTGTTCACCGTGAGTTGTTCATCAGCATGAACAACACTGTTTGTGTTGCGCTGTGACTGGCTGTTTTCCTTACCCTTCTGCTGCGACGCTCCCAGCTCCAGTGAGATACCGTTCTGTGCACCAATCAGGCTCACACCGACGCCGACGCTGAACTGGTTGCCGCTGTTTTTGCTCTCATAGTTGTTTGTGTCCTGAGAGGCAGCCAGCTGGATATCCCGGCCTGCATCCAGCACCACGTGTTTACCCGCAATCTGCACACCCTGGCCGGCAATGTCATTCCCGGCGCGGATGGAAACATTCTCTCCGGCATTAATGGTGGTGCCCTGCGTGTCCGTACTGTGGTACCGGCTGTCCTGAGACGATGCTCCCATGGTTAACGCTACTTTAGCCTTAATGAGAGACGAGTCCGACAGGGCACCCTGTGCCGCGGTTGCTGCCGACTGGCCTGTTCTGATGGCGGTCAGTCGTGGGTCATCGCCGTTTTCTGCACTGCGGGCTGCCGTCTCAACGGCTTTTGCCGCATCAACAGCCCAACCGCCTGCAGATGCAGTCACACCATACTGGGAACTGCTGCTGTGGGTTTCACCATCACGGGTATCCCGGCTCACATCCATGAGTACGTTTTCACCACTGAGTGAGACCGATTTACCGGCACGGATGTCCGTACCTGACAGGGAAAGATCGTTACCGGCCAGTGCAATAAGACTACCGTTTTTGCTGCTTAGCTGGCTGCGCAATCCGTTTTCGAGGCTGTTATCTTCCCGACTGTTGTTTTTTTCATGACGGTAGCCTGCCGTGGCGCTGTAACCATCTCCTCCCAGCGTTCCCAACGTTTTGCTGCTGCCGCTGCTCTCATTGTGTGATGTGTCACGTCCGGCAGAAACGGAGATATTCCCTTTTGTGGCTGACAGCAGCAGATCATCCGTGGCGGTCATCCGGCTACCGCTGAGGTTCACGCTGCCGTCATGGCTGTTGACATAAATATCTGAACCCTGAATGACCGACGCATTTTGTGTGGTCCGGGTACCGCTGTTGCTGCTCTCTGCCTTGCCTATCCCCCCCGGCAGGAGCTGATTGCCGTGGGAACCACCACCCGCAATGGCTCGAACAGCACTTCCTGCGCTCAGGGCGCTCGAAAGATTCCAGCCGCTATTTTTAGTGTTGTTACTGTATTTCTCACTGTCCGTGGACGTGGTGATATTTACGTCTCGTTTCGCATCCAGTATTACCGCGTCACCGGCCTTAGCCTGGCTTCCGGCAATCAGGATATTGCCGCTGTTGCTGCCACCCTGTTTACCGGTGGCAGTCATCTGGATATTGCCTGCGGCGGTAAGATGACTGCCGCTGTTAAACTCACCCTGATAGTGTGATTCAGAGGAGGAATGACTGTTGCCTGCCGCAACGGACATCATCTGCCCAGCGCCGTCAAGCGCAAGTGCAGCGCCTTCAGCTCCCAGCCCCTTCACTTTATCGACGGTGCTGTTGCCACTGCTGCCCTTACCGCGAACGATATCGCGCACGTTACGTACTGTGTCTTCAAATGGCGCTTTCACAGTAATCGTTACACCAGAAGACCTGGTCTCCTGCTTCATGGACTCAGTGGTCGTATCCCGGCCAGGAATCACAGCGATGCTGTCGCCAGTGATATCGATATGTCCGGTTTTCCGGGAAGGATCTTCCTTCGCCTTTCCGGCAACCACATCCGCTGCACTCAACTGGACGTTATTTCCGGCGCTGATGATGACATTACCGCCAGTGGTGCCCACCGTGCTGCGGGCATCGCTCTGGGTCGTGTTTGCCCCCTGTCGGGTGGTTTTTGAAGACTGTGACCCCATGGTGATACCAAAACCCGACCCGCTGGAGAAAATGCCGGATTTCTTCGTTTTCTTCATGTCGTAGAACGTGTCGGTGTTGGTGGCAGCCTCCACGGTCACATTATTTCCGGCCTTCAGTGCTACATCGCGTTCAGCGGCAACCGACGACCCTTGTACTGTCAGGTTATTACCTGCGCTGAGAGCAACATTGTCACCGGAAAGCTGCGTTCCTTTCTCTCGTGTGTGCGTTTCTTCGTGGATGGTGTGAGTCGTTTTCTTACTGAGGAATCCACCGGAAGTCTCTTTCTTCTCCCGGTATGCATAGTCACTTTCGGTGGCAGTCGAGAGGTTAATATCGCGCCCGGCGGCCACGGCTGTATCACCTGCGGCATACACATCCGCTGCCTGTGCCGTCACATCCCGCCCGGCTACAATCGTTGCATTACGCCCCGCAGTGATGTCGGTTCCCTGCTGACGCACAGACTCGTTAATCACTTTCTTACGGCCAGATTTATAGCTGTCGCCCTGCGTGGTGGCTTCTGCGGCGAGGTTCACGTCACGCCCCGCCTGTATACCAACATCCTCCTTCGCCGCCAGCTCTGCCGCCTGGCTGGTGATATCGCGCCCGGCAAGCAGCGTCAGACCGCCACCGCTGGTGATGTCGCTGCGTGCCAGCCCGGTAGTGAAGCTCTCACTGCGTTTTTTCCCGCTCTCTTTACGGGTTTCAGCGCTGTTCAGGCTGAGGTCGTTACCCGCCCGGAGCAGGGCGCTGCCTTCGGACATCATCTGGCTGGCGCTCAGGGTCAGGTCATGACCCGCCTGCGCCACAAGGTTGCCGCCGTTGCTGATGGCACTGCCTTGCCAGCTGATGTCCTGCCAGTGCGTACCGTTACGCTGCTCACCATTGGTCAGTTGGTTCGCGCTAACGGCAATGTCCCCCCAGGCCTTCATCAACAGGTCACCGCCAGCGCTGAGGTTTGCCCCGGTCACATTGATATTCTGACCCGCCGTCAGGCTCAGCGCGTCCAGCGCGGTAATCGAGGCCATCGGGCCGACTGTGGCGGTGGTCATGCTGAACGGCTCACGGCTTCTGCCATTGAGTGCAGGAAGCTTCCAGTCATTGACCAGCGTAATGTTGTTGATACTGCCGTTGATGCTCTCCAGCGCCACCTGCTTACCGCTGATGGTCGAACCGATGTTGTTAATGTCGCCCAACGCACTGAGCTGCATCGCACTACCGGCGCTGATAAGCCCGCCGTTGAGGTTGCTGATTTCCCCTTCACTGGTAACGGAAAGACCGTTTTTCGCCATCAGCGTGCTGCCGTTGTTGGCGACATTACCGCCACGAATATTCACCTGATTACCGGCAATCACACTGCCGTTATTCACCGTCACGTCATTCGGTGACAGATACAGCTTCGGTACCATCACCGTCTGGCCGTTGATGGTGGTCGCTTCCCACCACAGAATACTGCTGTTCAGCCCCGCTATCTGTTCCGCCGTCAGGGAGACGCCGAACTGCAACCCTAATGCCTGTTGCGCCTGCGCCGCATGATCCATCAGGTACTGCATCTGTTTGAGGTCGGAACCGAAGCCATTCAGATAGCGGTTACCGGTCTCATTGAGCAGGGCATTGCTGACATAACGGGTATCAAAGGCGGCATCGCCCAGGAAGCGGTAGTCGTAATCCGGATGCAGGTTCAGGCGATCCAGGAAGTATGAGGAGCCCAGATACTGTTTTTCAACGGTATACTGTGCCCGCGTTTCCTGTGGCATCGGGGCAGGTTGTTTGCCAGCCATCGCCACCAGATCGCTGAGCAGGCTGTTGTCGAGCTGACCGAGGTTGTTCAGTTTCGGGTTAGTGGTGATGAGGTACGGACTTTTTGGGTCCGGGTCTGCCACAAAATAACCGTTATCACTGGTCGGGAGTGGATAATAGCTGAGACTTACCGGACGGACGGTTGTCGGCGTCATGCTGCCCGGTGCGGCAGCACTGCTGAGAGCCACAGTCTGCCCATTGAGGCTGGTTTTATTACCGCCGCTGACGCTGGCATTGTTGAGGGCCACCGTCTGGGATGTGACATTTGCCAGCCCCCCATGCGCCGTAGCACCGTTAAGTGCTACCTCCGGCCCATTGAGGCTGGTTTTGTTCCCCGTGCTGGCGGTGTAACCACCCAGTTCCACCGACTGCCCGTTGAGACTGGTCTTACTGCTCCCTGAGGTACCATACCCGTTGAGCGCCACCATCTGTCCGCTGACATTTGCCAGTCCACCACCTGCGGAATAGTTGTTTAATCCAGTCTGTTTGCCGTTGAGGGCGATCATACTGCCGCTGGCCGCATGGGTATTATCCAGCGCGGTACCGCCGTTAACCTGTAGCAGGGCATCGAGGATCTGGTTCTGCCACTGTGGCGAGCCGATGGCGACTTTATTGCTGTTGATAAGGCCACGGGTCTGTACTGCGTTGACTGTACCTGGCGAGGTGCTGAGGGTATTCAGGCCTGGTGTAGCCAGCGTACGGCTGTAGCCTGCAACATGGGCAGTGGTTGAGGTATTACTGATATCACCGCTGAAACTGGCGTTAACTGTGCCACCCGCCTGGATGACGGCGCGGTAAGTGCTACTGTCACCAGTATATTCCGTTTTTTGTGCACCAAGTTTATAGGGTACCCAGCTACGATATTTTCGCTGGTCATCGTCCCACCAGGACCATTTACCCTCACCGTATGACATCAACGGCGTCCATTTAGGGTCGGCACAATCTGAGTAAAACCACTCGCAATGATACTCTGCCTGCACATAGGTAATACGTCGACCAGCTTCGGCCGAGAAATTGTTTAATGTCCCTCCAGAAAGGGAGATATTACGCCCCGCCAGAATATTACTCGCACGGTTATCCAGGGTTCCGGCATTAACAGTGATATCACGTCCGGCTGCAATACGAGCTGCGCCACCTGTAGCTGAAGACTCTACGACTGACTCGCTAAGGATAAACTGTCTGATATCTTCACCGAGAAGACGATATACAATCTCACGTGAACACTGTCCGCTGCCATTGGCACCGCCCCGACACCTCTCATATTCATCAAACACCACGTTAGTGCCGTTGTGCTTCCACTCCTCCAGACTGATTTCAATATCGGGTTTCTTCTTACCGTAATATGAACCATGTAAATAAGGTGACTGCTTCGGAATGGCATCCGGGTATTGCTGCTCACGCTGATTAACGACCAGCCCCTCTGCTTCATTGCGCAGATACGCCGTCTTGATCGTAATATCACCATTCTGCGTCTCAATAGTCCCGGAAGTGTTGATCACTTCGCTGTTGGCATTGCCCGCCGCATCACGCTGCATCCACAGGCTGTTACCGGCGAGAATATCGCCACGCTGGTTATGAATCAGATTGGCCAGCAGTTGCAGGTTATTCCCGGCGTAAAGAAGGGCGCTGTTATTGTTAATGGCTCCCGGCGCGTTCAGCGTCAGGTCACCGGCAGTGCCGGTAAAACCGTTGTTATTGATGTCGCTACGGCTGAGCAACGTGACATTGCCACCCGCCTGCAGGCTGCCTGCGGCATTCATATCAATGCGTCCGCCGCTGAGCTGGCTGGTGAGATAACCTGCAGTCAACTTACTGTTATTGGTGAGCGCACCATCTGCACTCAGGCGTAAACCCTGGCCCTGCATTGTCCCGTTGTTAACCAGGTTGCCGGCGGTGCTGACCGACAGCATCTGTCCGGCGGCAAGCTGGCTGTTGAGCGTAAAATCGGAGCCGAGCGACAGCGTCAGGTTACCCAGCGCGGCTATCTGTCCCTGATAGTTCAGGCCGTTGCTGTTCAGGCTCAGGTCACCGGCGCTGTACAGTTTCGCCCCGGCTCCGTTGTTAACCTGAGTGCTGGTCACCGCCAGTGACTGCCCGCCGTACAACGTGCCGTTGTTATCAAGACGGTTATAATTCAGCGTCAGGTTGCCGCCCTGAAGCGTGCCCTGGTTGGTCAGGCTGCTGCCGCCAAGTATTCCCTGCTGGCTGATAAGCAACGAGCCATTATTGCCGAGCGTTCCGGTGCCGAATGTCAGTCGTCCGGCCTGTAGCCAGTTGTTGTTCGTCAGTTGCGGCGTGATGAGCGTTAGCAGACCGCCGCTCAGTAATTGCCCGTCGTTGCGGGTGGATTGCGCGCCGGTCAGCGACATATCGCCACCGCTTTGCAGCACGCCCTGGCTGGTGAGGTTGTTCCCGCTGATGCGAAGGGTGTTCTGGCTCAGTAAGTTGCCGCTGGCACTGTTCGACAGGTCGCCATTGAGCGTCACGTCCAGGCCGCCATCGGCTTGTATCGTACCGTCGTTGGTCAGCGCGCCGCTGTTCAGGGTAACGTTCGCCCCCTGGACCCGGCCAAGGTTGGTCACTGACGCACCGCTCAGGGCAAGGTTGCCTGCGGTTAGCAGCGTGGTGCCGCGCTGCACAGTGATGCCGCCACTCAGGGCGATATCCAGACCTTCCACGCCGCTGATATCACCACGGTTGTCCAGAGAACCACCGCGCACAATCAGGTTCTTCGCCAGCCATTGTCCCTGGTTGCTGTACGTGGCCGCCTGCAGGCTTGCCAGCCCGCTGGCGATAAGTTTGCTGCCTGTTGCGGTATCCAGGGAGCCAGTCACGGCGAGGGTCAGCGCATCGGCACTCTGGAGGCTGCCGCTGTTCTGGAGTTGCTGCGCATTCAACAGGATGCGCTGCCCCTGCCAGCTACCGTTGTTGATGACGCTACCTCCGGTCGCCGACAGCGTTCCCTGGCTCAGCAGTTTCCCGCCACCATTGTTGGTGAGCTTCTGGGGAGCGATGGCCCGCAGCAGACGGCCAGTCAGCGGAGCCGTTGCCTGTAACGTCAGGGAATGCAGGCCGATAACGGTACCGCTGTTATCCACCTGACCATTGCCCAGCAGCAGGGTATTACCCTGAATATTACCCCGGTTGGTCAGCTGGTTGCCGGTCAGGGTGACATCCCCTTCACCAAGCAACGCCCCGTCGTTGGTCAGCCAGCCGCTGTTAAAACGCATAGTTCCGTGGCTGAGTAACTGACCGCTGTTCAGCAGGCCGTCTGTCAGGGTGGCGGCCAGCGCATCGGTTCCCAGCAGGCTGCCACGGTTAGTCGCGGTGGCGGCGTTGAGCGTCAGGGTCTGCCCCTGAACGGTACCCTCGTTGGTAAACCCGGTATTGACGAGTGATAAGGCTCCGCCGCTGAGCAGACGCCCGGTGGCCAGGTTGGTCAGCGTGGTGTTGGTCAGCGTGAGCGCACTGGCTCCCTGTAACAGGCCGCTGTTGGTAACGGTGGCGTTGTTGACCGTCAGGTTATTCGCTGCCAGCTGTCCCCGGTTATCCAGCAATGCACCGCTCAGTGTTGCGCCGTTTTGCGCCAGTAACGTGCCGCTGGCAAGGTTGGTGAGCTGCTGGCTGGTTGCCAGTTGCAGGGTGCCCGCCTGCAACGTCCCGCTGTTGCTGAGGGTGGTGGCGATAAGATCCAGCGTCTGGCCCGCCAGCAGTAATCCGGCATTGGTCTGCGCTGCCGCATCCAGCCGCAGGTTGCCGGTGCTAAGCACCTGACCACCGGCCTGATTATTCAGGCCTGCGCCTGTGAGGGTGAGATGGCTATTGCCCTGTAACAGGCCGCTGTTAGTCAGTCCATCGCGCCCGGTAAGCTGCAGGCGGTCGGCGGCAAGCTGACCGCTGTTGGTAAACGTCTGGCTGCTAAGCGCCAGCGAGCCCTGGCTCAGGAGTTGACCGCTGCCGTTGTAAGCGCCGCTCAGGGTCGATGTCACACCGTTGCTACCCAACGCACTGCCCCGGTTGTTCCAGCTCCCGCTGTTGACGGTCAGCGTCTGCCCCTGTAATAACCCGGCATTATCCAGCCAGCGGGTAGGGGAGAGCGTCAGTCCGCCGCCGCTGAGCAGCTGCCCGGTCTGCTGGTTGCTCAGTGTCCCGCTGTTGAGCGTCAGCCACTGATTGCCCTGCAGCAGGCCGCTGTTAGTAACATCGCCACCGTTCAGGCTGACTGTGTCTGCTGCCAGCACCCCGCCGTTAGTCAGGGTGGCGGTGTTCAGGGTCAGGTTTTGCTCTGCCAGCAGATGGCTGTCGGTGGTCGTGGTCAGATCGCCAAGCGTCAGGTCAACGCTCCGGGCTTTCAGTGTCCCCTGGTGAGTCAGGCTGTCGGCTTTGAGGGTGAACCCCTGTTTCACCTGCAACAGCCCGGCATTGATTAAGGTACTGAGCGTCAGGCTCAGCGGGCCACCGGTCAGCATTTGTCCGGCCGTCTGGTTGTTGAGCGTCCGGGCCAGCAACGTGAGAGAGCTGTTGCCCTGTAACAGGCCACTGTTGGTGAGGCTGTCGACATTCAGGCTCAGACGGTCAGCCGCCAGCGTACCGCTGCTGGTCACCCCCTGTGCGCGCACGTCCATTGCCTGCTGGCTGAGCAGTAACCCGGTATTGCTCAGATTGCCGGTCAGGGTGGCTGTCACGCCATTGCTGCCAGTCGCATTGCCACTGTTTGTCAGGCTGGTACCACTCAGCGCGATTTGCTGCCCCTGCAAACGTCCCGCGTTATCGATCGCCGCGCCATTCAGCGTCAGGGTACCGCCGCTCAGCAGTTGCCCGTGGCTCTGGTTCGTGAGGTTACCGTTGTGCAGCAGTGTCTGATTACCCTGCAGCGTCCCCTGATTCAGGGTTGTGCCGGTATCAAGCTGCAGCTGGCTGGCGGCCAGAAGCCCGTCATTCGTGACATTTTTTGCCGTGAGCTGCAGCGCCTGCTGGCTCAGCATCTGACCACTGTTGGTCAGGGTATCGTTAACCTTCAGCGTCACAGCATCTGACCCGAGAAGATTGCCGTGATTGTCCGCTTTCCCGGCAGTCACTCCCAGCACCTTCGCCTGCTGCAGCCCCTCGTTGGTCAGTTGTGCCGTATCGAGCGTTATCGTACCGTCGCTGAGCAGGATCCCGGATGCCTGGTTGGTCAGCGTGCCCGCGGAGGTCAGCGTGAGACCGTTATCGCCCTGGATTAGTCCACTGTTGTCGATGTCGGTACCGGAGAGCGTCAATGCTGTGGCCGCCAGCGTACCGCTGTTAGCGACTGAGGGCGCGCTGAGCGTCAGTCCCTGTTGCGCCAGGATCTTCGCGTTCTGTCGGTTAGTAAACTGTTTAGCGAGGGAGAGCAGGGCAGTGGTGCTCAGCAACTGGCCGCTGTTATCAAAACTGTTCCCCCGGAGTGTCACCGTTTTACCCTGCAACAGGCCGCTGCTGGCAAGGGTCGAGGCAGTGGCGCTCAGATTTCCCGCCGTCAGCCACTGCCCCTGGTTACTGGCGCTGGCAGCCGCAACATCCAGCTGTTGCGCCCCCTGCAACAGACCGCTGTTGTTCAGCGTGGTGGCGGTGACGCTGAGCTGGCTGGCAGCCACGTTGCCGCTGTTGGTCAGCGTGCCCGCTGCAAGGTTTAGCTGCTGCTGCGCCAGCAATGCGCCGCCAGCCAGGTTTGTCACGGTGCCGTCGTGTTCCAGCGTCAGGTTACGTGAGGAGAGTTCCCCGCTGTTGGTCAGTAGGTTACCCTTAAGTGAGAGATCGCCTTTGGTGCTCAACAACCCGCTGTTAACCAGTGTCGGCAGTGCAAGCTGCAGGTTGCCGGTGGTGAGAATTTGCCCCCCGGTAAGGTTGTTCAGCAGCGCGGTCGTCAGCGTGAGGCCGCTGTCACCCTGAAGGAGTCCGCTGTTGTTAAGGGATGTTCCTGCCGACAGGTTCAGCATGTCGGCGGCAAGGACCCCGCGATTACTGAGCAGCGGTGCGCTGAACGTCATCTCATGCTGCGCGAGCACCTTACCCTGCTGCTGGTTGGTCGCGCGTTCCGCCATAACGATCAGGGCGTTGGTGGCCTTCAGTTGCCCGCTGTTGTCGAGACGGTTTCCCTTCAGGGTTATCTGCCCCGCCTGCACCAGACCGCCGTTGTTCAGATCGGCAATGCTGGCATTCAGGGTATCTGCCGTCAGCCACTGTCCCTCGTTACTGGCGTTATCCGCCGTCATATCCAGCCGCTGTGCCCCCTGCAACAGCCCCTTATTTTTCAGTCCTGAAGTGTTCAGGGTCAGCCGGGAAGCCTGGATATTGCCGTTGTTGACCATCTGATGGCTGGTGAGCGTCAGCGCCTGCTTTGCCAGCAGATCGCCTTCCTCCTGATTGGTGAGGGTATCCCCGGTCTGCACGATCAGGTTACGTGCGGAGATTTCCCCGCTGTTATCAAGCTGGTGGCCCGTGAGCGCCAAATCGCCCCCCGCACTCAGTAGCCCGGCGTTGGTCAGCGTTGGCACCGTCAGGGTTAACCCGTCTCCGCTGAGGATCTCTCCGGACGTCTGGTTATCCAGCTGCGTGGCAGTAAGCTGCAGGCCGTGGTCGCCCTGCAACAAACCGCTGTTGTCAATGCGGGAGCCGGACAACGTCAGCGTGGATGCCGCCATGATCCCGTGGTTGGTGAACAATGGCGTGTTGAGCGTTAACCCCTGCTGCGCCGTTATTTTCCCTGTTCGCTGGAGGGTAAACTGTTTTGCCAGCGTGAACAGGGCTGTTGTGGCCTGCAGTTGCCCGCTGTTATCGACGCTGTCACCTTTCAGGATCAGCGTTTGCCCCTGCAGCAGCCCGCTGTTGTTCAGCGTCTGAATACTGGCATTCAGGTTTCCTGCCGTCAGCCACTGACCCTGGTTAGCGGCATTCGCCGCCGTGATGTCCAGTTGCTGAGCACCCTGTAACAACCGGCTGTTACTGAGCTGCGCCGCCGTCACATTCAACCGCTCTGCCACCACCCGGCCCTCATTGTTCAGGGTTCCGGCAGACAGCGTCAGCGTCTGATCTGCCAGCAGCGTGCCCTCCGCCTGGTTGCTGACCGTGCCGCTGTGGCGCAGCGTCAGGTTGCGGGCAGCAATGTTCCCCTGGTTATCCAGTTGTTCACCGTCGAGCGTGAAATCCCCCGCGACATCCACCAGACCGGCATTCGTCAGCGTGGGAAGGGCCAGTGCCAGATTACCGTCGGTGATAATCTGCCCGGCGCGCTGGTTAGCCAGTGAGGTGGCAGCCAGCAACAGCGTATTGTCGCCCTGCAGTTGACCACTGTTGTCGAGCGTGGTGGCCGTCAGGCTCAGCACCTTCGCCGCGAGTGTGCCGCTGTTGCGCAGTTGCGGGGCCGAAAGAGTCAGTCCCTGGTGGGCAATAAGGCTGCCCGTAGGCTGGTTGCTGAACTGCTGTGCCAGGTGCAGCAGTAACGTGGTGGCCGTCAGTGAACCGCTGTTATCCGCACTGTCCCCGGTGAGGTTGATGGCCTCCCCCTGTAACGTGCCGCCATTGTTTAAACTGCTGGCCTTTACCGTCAGCGCGCCGTCCGTCAGCAGTTTTCCGCTGTTGCCGGCAGTGGTGGCGGTGATATCAAGCTGTTTTGTTCCCTGTAGCTGACCACTGTTGACCAGGGTGTCAGACGTCAGGCTCAGCCGATCCGCCAGCACGCTGCCGTTGTTGGTCAGCGTTGCCGCCGAAAGCACCGCTTCCAGCTGAGCCTGTAATTTCGCGCCTGCGTTATGGGTTTGTGCGCCGCTGTGGTGCAGCGTCAGGGTACGGGCAGAAATGTCCCCGCTGTTGTCCAGACTGTCACCGGTTAACGTCAGGTCGCCACCCACCTGCAGTAACCCGTTGTTCTTCAGCACAGGGACGGCCAGCGCAAGGCTGCCGCCAGTCAGGACTTTCCCGGCACTCAGGTTTGCCACCTGTCGCAGCGCCAGGGCCAGCGTGTTATCCCCTTGCAGGAGCCCCCGGTTGGTCAACGTATCGGCCGTCAGGTTCACGGCAGGGGCGCTCAGCGTACCGTCGTTAGTCAGCGTCGGGGCGCTTATCGTCAGCCCTTGCTGAGCGACAATCCGACCCCCGGTCTGGTTATTGAGCGCGCTGGCAAGATGCAGTAACTGCATTCCGGCATTCAGCTCGCCCCGGTTATCGAGGCTGTCTGCTGTGAGGTTCAGAGTTTGTGCCTGCCAGAGCCCGCCGTTGGTCGCCTGCTTGCCGCTGAGCGTCATCGTCCCGGCGCTTAGCAACTGACCGTTACCGGTATTATTCAGCCCTGTGGTCCGCACATCTAAAGCCTGCTGACCCTGGATCAAACCGTTGTTGTCCAGCACAGTGCTGTTGAGTTTAACGTTGTCGCTACTCAGCGTACCGCTGTTGTTGAGGCTGGCGCTGTTAAAGGTCAGCCCGTTCCGGGCAACTATCTTCCCGCCGTTTTGGTTATCGGCGGCACCGTTCAGCATCAGCGTCAGATCCGTGGCAGCGATGCTGCCGCGGTTAGTCAGGCGATCGGCGTTGAGCGTCATTCCCTGACGCGCCAGCAGACTGCCCTGTTGGGTCAGACCGCGAAGTTGCAATATGAGCTGTTCGGTCTGCCAGCTGCCGCTGTTGTCCAGCTGATCCGCTCTTACGCCGACTGTCTGACCGTTCAATGTCCCGCTGTGACTCAGGTTGCCCGCGGAAGTCACTTGCAGATCGCCGCTGGCGGCCTGGTTGCCTGCAAGCTGACCCTGCTGCATTGACAGCGTCAGGTTATGGCCCTGTAATTGCGACCCTGCGCGCGTGGTCAGCCCGGCTGCGTTCAGCGAGACATCCCCCTGTGCGCTGAGCTGCCCACCAAGCGACGTCTCCCCGCTGCTCAGTGTCAGATTGCCTTTGCTGCTCAGTGAACTGCTGTTGCCACTGGTCAGTGCCGTGCCGTGAATATTCACCTGGCTACCACCGGCGATCTGCCCGTCCAGAAGCACATTGCCACCGTTCAGCCATAGACCACCGTCACTCAGTAACTGCCCCCCCGTCCCGAGACTCAGCCCGCCAGGCGTGGTAAGGGTGAGGTTATTTCGCGCGCTTGTCAGGCCTTCAAGCGTGATGGCCTGGCGGCCCGTCAGCGTCAAATCATTACCGCTGAGGAACTGTCCGCTGCTGTTCAGGCTGTCCATATTCAGCCACTGCGATCCGAGGCTTTGCAGCGTGGCGCTGTTGGTCCACTGCCCGATATCGGCAGACAGATTACCGTTGGCTAACAGAAGCCCACTGCTGCTGAAGTTGTTTGTCTTAAGGGTGAGATCCTGACCTGCAACCAGTTGCCCCTGCCAGTTGCTGTTGTCGGCGAGAGTCAGCGCGACATTATGCTGTGCATCGATACGGCTGCTGCTCCCGGCATTCAGCGTCGTGGCCGTCAGTGTGGTATCGCGCCCGGCATTGAGCTGTCCGTTCAGCGCCAGGTTGCCTGCATTCAGCGTGATATCGCGTGTTGCCCGGATCCGGCTGGTGGTATCAAGGGTGTGGTTCTGTTGAGCGGTGAGCTGCACGTCTTGTGCGCTGAGATCGGCGTCAGTCCATTGTTGACGGGCCGCCGTTACGGACAGGCCCGCATTTGTGCTGACTTTCCCCTGAGCATTCACCCCTGCCGCCAGCGTACTGTGGCTGGCAGAGAGCTGACCGGCGCTGTTCAGCGTCAGGTCACCACCGCTGGCAAGTGTGGCGTTATTGAGTGTCGTGTCACCCTGACTTGTCAGGGTCATCGTCTGGCCGGTCTGATGGCTTCCGGTCAGCGTTATCTCCGGAGCGGAAGCCGTAAGCGTGCCGCTGGCGAGGGTGTTGTTGAGTGTCAGTTTACCATTGGCGTCAAGCCGGATGTCTCCCTGGCGGGCGTTGAGGTTACCCAGGTTAACCCCAACGCCTTTTTCACCGGAAACCAGCCGTATACGGTCGGCATACATCCCTCCGAGCGCACCGGTATCCACAGCAAGTACCGGAACCGGGCCAGTCCCGCTGATGGCGCTGACATGACCACTGGCGTCCACCCGGTTAGCACCGGTGGTGATACTCAGGTCTTTGGCATACAGCTGCGCATTGATCTCTGCCGCACGGGAGATAATCGACACGCTGTCACTCTTACTGGTATCCAGACCGTTACCGTCGATGGTGATGCTGCCACCCGTCACGTTCAGCGACTGCAAATTACCGTTCGCATCGAGTTGCGGTTTACCGGTCGTCAGCGTCACCGCCGGGGTATTAATAAAGCCACACCCGCTACAGGTTATCCCATAGGGGTTGGCGACCATCACGCTGGCCGCTTTACCGGCGACTTCGGTATAGCCCTGAAGCTGAGAACGGCTGGTGCCGGTCACTTCGTTAATAATGGCTTTCGCTTCCTGCCCGGCCTTCAGGTTGGGGTTGTTCTGAACCAGCCCGCCTAGCTGTGTCGCCGTTAACTGCCCGGTGGCGTTATTGAGGATGACCCCCTCTTTGCCGACGTTGTAGTCCTGATACTGGTTATGTGAAACGCCTGCCGCATTAGACGTGGCAATATTGATAAGCGGTACCCCATTACCCGCCTGATCCACCTGGGTTCCCGGTGTGACAGGCGTAATGGCGGCCGCCAGCGCCGGGGCCACCGGCTGGAGGATAAGGAAACTGATCAGGCAATAACTCAGCAGTCGCTGGGACAAACGAACCGTGTGTTCAGGGTGCTGAGCCATTGCAGAGATATCCTTATTCAGAGTGCCAGTCCAAGGCGGTAATAAACACAAAAACGGTCTGGGGTGAGTTCTGTAGGCCAGGCAATCGGCCGGCCAAGGGTCAGTTGACTGGAGAGAAAGCGTCCGGTACTGGCAAGCCCGACAGCGCTTCCCCATAGCGTACCGGAGGCGTTAGCGTCGTCGTTGTCATGCTTTAACCAGCCGCCATCAACGGCAGCGACAGCGCTGATCTCCCCGATCCCCGGCAGGCTGAAGAGGCTAATATTCAGTTCGTTACGCCAGTAGCCACCGTTGTCTCCGGCCAGATACTGCTCTTTAAACCCCCGAACCGAGCTTTCACCGCCGATTGTCAGGCGTTCGCTGCCGTACAGCCGGTCGCCGGTTGCCTGTCCATACAGGCTGGTCAGAAATGTGACGCGCCGGGTGAGGGGGCGGTAGAAGCTGGCCGTTAACGACCCTTTAGTGAATTCCGCTTTGGGAGCGTCTGGTGCTTTGCCCTCATCATTTTCAGCACCCAGCCACGGAACACCTTTCGTCAGCGCCGGGTTGAAGGTCGCAGATCCACCGGCAACTTTCTGGCTGTGATTAATACCCACCATGACATTTGAGAGTACCCGGCTGCTGCTTTTCAGCGGGGCGTCATTTAGCCAGTTGCGGCTGTTACGACGCGCCATGCCGAGGCTGAGGGCCGTTTTCATATCACTGTTGCGGTACAGCACGTCCGTGAGCGTCAGACGATGGGTCTGAGTATCGCCTCTGGAGTGCCAGTCGTAGCCCCGGCTACTGACTGTGCTGAGGTAGTTGTTCCAGGAATAGCTGTAATCGAGCAGCGCGTAGCCGTACGGCAGGCTCAGGCCTGCCTGAAAACTCTGAGCGTCATGGCCGGTGGTGAAATCACTGCTGCGCCCGCCGTTCAGTGACCATTTATCGGCCAGACCAAGCAGATTATTACCCGTCAGCGATCCGGTGAGCTGACCAGTGCCGGTGCTCTTCTGCCCGCTGTTATCAAAACCCAGCGATGCGTTGAGCGGAAACTCCGGCGTGGCAGTCAGGCTGACCACCGATAAACCCTGGGTGGTGCCGGGCAGAATTTCAATCTGTACCGGGACGCTACGCAGGCGGTTAATCTGCTCCATTCCCTGTTCGATATCACGCAGATTAAGAATATGACCTTCCGCACCAGGAAATACGGTGCGCAACATGGCCGGTGTCTGGCCATCGAGTTCAATTTTCTCCAGTCGGCCTTCCAGAATTTCCAGTGTTAATTCGCCGTGGGATAAATCCTGTTCGGTCAAAAATGCCCTGCTGGTAATATAGCCCCGGCTGATGTACCAGTCGGAAACGTTGTGCGTCAGTTCACTTATTTTTGCCAGATTCAGACAGCGGTGGGAATAAGGCGTGGTTAGCTGCTGTTGTTGTTTCTGGCTAATCAGCGTGGCGTTATTCAGAGTAATGCGATTAATCAGAAAACAGGGCCCGCCATTATTTTCTACAGGGGGCGAAGGTAATGCCGGAGCAGGCGTCAGGCGTTCCAGTTCCTCGCGTTGCTGCTGATTTTGTTGCAAAATATCCTGCTGCTGTTGCTGAAGGGTTTCCCTGTCAGCCGGGCTAAGCCGGGTCGCTAACGAAGTACAGGAATAGAAAATGAAAAGAGAAGCCAGCAGATAACGCCAAAGCATTTGCTCATCCATAAGCACAGAGTGATTTTTTATATCTTAACATATTTCGTTATCCAGCAAGTTATTTCCAAAAAAAATACAAAAATACGCTACCATAAATGAAATTGTCCTTTAAAAAACATTCCTTAAACAACACTGACGTGCAGGCAAACACAATGACCATGATTTAAATTAAATTTAAAGTATATTTGACTTTAAACTGAATCATCCCCAGGTCTAACATACGCCTCAGCGTGATTTAAGGTGCTTATTCGATACTCCGACTCCCTGTACCCGCTCCGGTTTACGGAGAAGTCAGCATGTCGTTTTTATTCGCTAACCTATCTTCAGTCGTTGTGATCTGGTTATCAGATTGATAACAATTTGTCATACGTTTTGCTTTTGAGCCGATAATTGCGATACCAGATAACAGTGTTCATATGGATGTATCACTATGCGGGATAATCAACCGGTTACACAGAAAGAATTTGTTTTCGACAGCAAGGCGACGCTGATGTCGACAACCGATGAGAACAGTTACATTACTTATGCGAATGATGCTTTCATCAATGTGAGTGGTTTTACCGCCGATGAAATCAAGGGGCAACCTCATAACCTTGTCCGTCATCCCGATATGCCCAAAGAAGCTTTTGCAGATATGTGGTCAACGCTTCGTCAGGGTGAGCCCTGGTCAGCACTGGTAAAAAATCGCAGGAAAAATGGCGATCATTATTGGGTTCGCGCGAATGCTATTCCGGTAATAAGAGAAGGTAAAATTAAAGGCTATATGTCGGTAAGGACACAGCCTGAAGAGGATGAAACCCGGGATGCCGAGAAGATATATCGAAATTTTCGCGAAGGTACAGCAAAAGGACATAAGTTTCACAAAGGGTTGATTATTCGTACAGGCTGGATGCGATGGCGTTCACTACTCAAAACACTTCCTCTGAAATGGCGATTACGTATTCCGCTTTTAGTAACCTTACTGCTCAGTATTCCGGTTGCATGGTTGTCCTCCATTAATATTGAAAAACTGGTAATTTTTATCCCCCTGATGACCATGTTATTACTGCTTGTTACCGCATGGCTTGAATCACAAATATCCCGCCCGATTGAACAATTATGTCGAAACGCTAAAGAGGTCGCCAGCGGCGCGATGTATAAAGTCACGCTCCTGGACCGGGTCGATGAAGTAGGGATCATTTCGCGCTCGATTAGCCAGCTTGGGCTCATGTTCCGATGGCTGGTGGATGACGTGAGCGGTCAGGCCATTAATGTACTCAAAGCCTCCGATGCGCTGAGCACGGGAAATAACGATCTCAGCCAGCGAACCGACCAGACCGCATCGAATGTGCAACGTACCGCAGCCACGATGCATCAAATGGTGACTACGGTAAAAAATAATACCGAAAGCGCCTCCCAGGTCAAAACGCTGGCACAGGAATCCCGGGATGCCGCTGAGAAAGGCAGCGATGTAATGAGCAGCATGATATCCATGATGTCTGCAATAACAGAGAGTTCACTGCATATATCGCGGATTACCAATATCATCGACAGCATTGCATTCCAGACCAATATTCTGGCGCTTAATGCCGCAGTGGAAGCCGCCCGGGCCGGAGAACAAGGGAAAGGCTTTGCCGTGGTCGCAGCAGAAGTACGCAATCTGGCTCAGCGTAGCGCGAATGCCGCGAAGGAGATTAAACAGCTCGTTGAAGAAAGCGTTCAGCATGTCCATTTGGGTACACAATTAGCGGATGACTCCGGGAAAACCATGCAGGAAATTGTGGAGCGGGTAAAAAATGTGACGCTGTTGATTGCGCAGATTAGTGAGGCGACGGCAGAGCAGGCCGGTGCGTTAGGTGAAGTTTCTCATTCTGTTGAAAAACTTGATGAAATTACACATCAAAACGCGACGCTCGTTCAGCAAAGTGCCGATGCGACGGCAAAGATGAATCATCAGGCAACACAACTGGTCGATGCGATTACCGTTTTTCGCTAGCTGACGATCTATTTTTTTGCCCGGTAATGTCTTTTAGGCTGGAACAACGTGCCATTTGAATGGCACGTTGTTTAAAATATGCCATTCCTGAGCTGCTATTATCTCTTTTTATTTAAGGGACCCTGATACCGGCGACTGAGCCCAGTCCAGAGCAAAATCAGCAACGGCTTCCCAGCCTGACTCACCGCAAGTGAAATGACTTCTGCCAGGGAATAGTTTATAAGCGCTGATGGCACAAGAGGCTTTGGTATTTTTCTCAAAATTCTCTCCTGCGTTTTTTAACCCGCATCCTATCTCCTGTTATCAACTGGACTCAACCGGAATCAAGTTACCGTTGGGACATTCTGTGTTCGGTTCAGAGATACGCCCCAATGAAGCTTAATGCCTGGCATCGTATCACCCCAGTAACGGTGTTTTACACGCTACCGGAATTATCGAAGGCAGGTTAAGTACTTAACCTTATAACCTGTATAAATACGTTTGGGGGCAGCACCGCGTGTAACTGTTGAGCCAGGCCCAGCCGCGGCGGCGACAACGATCCCTCTGAAGACCCACCCTTAAAATTTTCAAGTCAGGGTTTAAGGAAGCGTTCTGGCTTCTTTTTATAGGGTGGAGTGCTGCAACTTGTCGAAGAAAACCGCTGCCTTAATGGGCCTCGAAAAGAAGTAACCTTGTAAAAAGCTGACCCCCATCGCGACCAACTTCTCACGCTGCGAGGCGCTTTCCACACCTTCCGCAATGGTCAGGCACCCCCTGTCTTTTGCAATAGCGATAATATTGCGGACGATGGCCTCTTTGCCCTCGTCCGTTTCAATTTCTTGGGTAAAATGTTTATCGATCTTGATGTAGCGCGGACGAAGTTGCATCAACAGCTTATAATTGCAGTGGCCTGTACCAAAATCATCTGCTGAGAGTGTCACCCCCAGCATATCAAGTTGCTGACAAAGTTCTCTGACAAACGCGGAATCTTCAACGGCGACTCTTTCGGTGATCTCTAGCCCAATATGTAATGCTGTGTTCGCCGTTTTATCCCTGAATGACTGACAGGCGTTTAACAGGCTATGGCCTGCAAAATCCGCAGCCGAGACGTTGAAAAATAGCGTCGTTAATGGAAGCGATTTCAAATCCAACGACTCAAAGCTTCGGATTACCGATTGGATGCCCAATTCGGTGATGCGGCTTACCAGGCCATTTTTCTCAGCCAGGGGAATAAACCGATCCGGCGGAACATTGCCCCATTTCGGGTGCTGCCACCTCATCAAAATCTCACCTGCAACAATATTGCCGCTGCGAGCCTCTACAATCGGTTGGATGAAAGGCTCTAGCTGGTTATTATCGATCGCCTCTCGTAACATAAAAAACATCGATTGACGATGAATCAGGTATTTTAAAAATAATATCGAGAGTCCTCCGGAAATTAAAAAAATCAGTAAAATCCTGTCATGTTCACTCTGCCAGAAAGTGAGCAAACTAAGCGGTACCAAAGGTAACGCGCTGACACTATATTTAAATTGTGTGGAGGAATACGTGATCTGCCCTTCAGGTAACAGATTTTTAAAAATATTCCCAGTGGCATCAAGCGAAACACCATTCACCGTCATAATATAAGAGTAACTCCCGTGATATTTTTTAAGTTCATTTTGAATATAATAATTATCCAGGCCGACCATGACGCTTTTTTCTCCACGGGACACGTGGTAGACCAACAGTGATTTAGAAGGCTTGACGGAGTTATCGCTCATTAAAAAAAGTGATTTAGTGGGGGGCCAATGAGCGTCAGATGTAAAATTCACACCGCCAAAAATTGAAGAGCAATAAAGGTGTTTCCCCTGCAGTAAATTGATGGTTGTTACATCCGGTAGCGTAGCCACCAGCTTACGTACTTCAGTCTGTACTTTATTGTTACATTGACCATTAAGCAGGTCTGTCGCACGATTACCCGCGATGCTGGCATTGCTAATAATGCTGTCCAGTTCACCAACGATAGTCTGTAGATGGTTCTGGGTCAGTTTTTTTTGATTTGTTATTAATTGATGAAAAAGAAAACTTACACCTGCGGCACAGAGGACAAAAAAAAGAGTTATACAAATAATAATGCTATTGCGGTAACGCATATGGCTCCAGATGTTTTCATTCAAAGTGAAAGTCGTAAATGAAATTTATTTAATGAATAATGAACAACATCCAGCTGTCTGTAATTATCAGAGGACAATTACAGCTGTAGGCAAAGACGTAAGTAATAATAAGCCACTGCTTATCTTATGCGAATTTTCGGCGGGGTCCGCTTGCGGCACCCAGATTTCCTCTGGCGTTAATATCGCTATTGATACGTCATGGTAAATGACAGCACGCCGTTAGCGGTACCGGTAGTGATCGTATCCCCGGTCTGATAATAGCGCGCCTTTAGTGGCACGCTGAAACTGCCGCCTGTTGAGGAGGTTCCCACGGCGATATCGGAACCCAGCGCCATCGGCAGATTGTTATAAAGCAGCTGAATCCCCACGCCTGTCGCTGCGTTATTGCCACTGGTAGTATTGATGACCCCTCTGTTGGCATCAAAAATACTCCCCTCCATTTTCACGCTGACCTTTGTTCCGGCGTTGCAGGTCATCGGCAGGTTGAACGATTGGGTGTAAGCATCTCCGGGCGTAGATCCTTTGCCGCTAAATGTGTTTTTATCCACATCTCTCATATCAACAGGTATTGATGTCGTTGCCAGATTACAGGCCGGGGTAGTCACCGTGAACGCATTGATACTGACATTCGCTGCGGGGGATTGCCACAGCAGCGCGTTATTCAGCAAAACCAGCGCACCTACCGTTCTCGCAGTTATCGTTCCGGATCCCGTTTCCGTTGCGGTTTTATAAAACGTCACTGTCATGGTGCCATTCAACGTCGGGCTGACCATTCCGCTGGTGTTCTCACAAAGCTTAGCGGTATTGATATCGCCCCGAATAGTATTACTTCCGGTGACTGCCGTGCTGCCGCCAGCACATATTGTCGTGGAGCCCGAGATGGCATAACCAATACCGTCGACATTGGTTTTATACACTCGCCGGCCGTTCACCATCGAATCAAATGTGCCGTTCGCCATCACACCGAAAACCTGACTGGAGATCAGACCCTGATCCGAATTGAAACAACTAAACGCATTGATCGTCGGTGTCACGAGCTGTGTTCCGATAACCGCGCCTACGGGGAGGTTGCGCGATATCGTAATATTCTGCGGTGAGACAGCGGTTGAAGGCGTTGTTGTGGTGCAATCCCAGGCAAGAACCGTACGAGAAAACATCCCCAGCGCAGCAATAATCAGGGTGGTTAAAATAGGTTTCATTTTTCTTTCTCTCCGGCTCAATGACATTGCGCAGTAACGTTGTGCGTTTTGTCAGAGGGCTGTGTTATCTGATAGGCCGCACGGCAGCTTTCGCCAGCCCAGTTAACTTCAACGGTACCTTTTTCCGGTGCGCCGTTTAGCCAGACCCGTTTGTGATCGTCCACAATGCCATTCGCCACGTTATCGCGATTTTTAACGATGGCTGTGGCCCCGAACGGGATCTCACTTCCAGTCAATTGCAGCATGACTTTGTAACCCGTTACGGTGGGGTAATCCGCCAGCGCCAAAGCACCTTTTGTTGGTACTACCGTTCTCGTATCATTGAGCACATCGGTATTGTTATTCAGCGTAGCGGTATCCAGCGACAGGCTGTTCTGTCGATATGGCGTAACGTACGGCACCACCGCAAAACCTTTGCTGTCGGTGTAAATACCGCTATTGTTTGCCACCTTCACTCCGGCAGCGTTATCCGCTTTCACCAGCGCCAGGGTCTCGCCAAGAGGCTGAGTCGCGGCGATGCCGTATGGATGAACCACCAGTCCGCCCATCGCGCCAACGGAAAACTGGCGGTTATCACGGGAATAGCTGTAGCCCAGCTGATACTCCCCATGGCGGCCTTTATAATTGGCGGAAGCGCTGCCCATCGCGTCGGAACCTTTGCTGTTATAGCCTTGCTGCACGTTCCAGCTCAGTTTTTGATCTTCCAGCGCAGAACCGGATAATCCCATCTGTGAAACGCTATCGCCTTTTTTGTTACCGTTAGCAGAAACGGTCATCCAGCTGTTTGGCAAAAAACGTGATAGCGGGATCTGCATCGTAAAAGCGACGATATGATCGTTGTCATTGCGCCATGGCCCCTTTGAGTAGCTGTAGTTCAGGCCGTAATTAATATTGTTAACGCTGGTGTTGTATCCCGCGTTAATGCTGCGCTCGCTATTACCTCCCCAGTAATCCTGTTGCCAGGCTGAGAGATTCAGGTTGCCCCAGTCGCGAAGTCTTTGATTCAGCGTTATCTGAGCCTTACTACGTTTATTTCGCTGATAGCGCCAATTGTCATCAAGCTGCATCTCATCGCCTGCAATACGAAACGGATTCACATCGCCGTTTGCTTCCTGAAAATCGCGAAAGCCCGATGAAGAGTAACGATAACCCGTCAAATTCAAAGATGTTCCTGTCGTCGCGAAATCTTTGGCGTACTGTGCGCGTAACGAAACCCCTTCTGACGTCTTTTCAGGCAACTGCGAACGAGCAAACGTGGTGTCAAAAGAGAGTGAGCCAATATCCCCAAACCCCTTACCTATACCCAATGCGCCTGACCAGTAATCTTCAGAAACTATCATCCCGCCATACACCGTTGTATCCCACGGTAAGCCATAGCCCAGGGTACTTTGCAGGAATGTCGGTTCCTTATCCTGGTCGCTTGCCGCCCGATATTTTCCCGCAGCTAGCGCATACCTGAATTGACCTTCGCGCTGCATAACCGGTACCGCAGAAAACGGCTGGATAAACTGATGCACGGAGCCGTCCGCTTCACGAACCGAGACGTCGAGATCGCCGCTGGCGGCGGTGGGATAAAGATCGTCGATCATAAACGGTCCCGGGGGAACATATGATTGCCAGATAATATTCCCGGCCTGACGTATGGTCACCTGAGCGTTGCTCTGTGCAATACCGCGAACCACAGGAGCAAACCCGCGTACGCTTTCCGGCAGCATCGAGTCATCTGAATAAAGCTGCACACCACGGAAATTCACGCTGTCGAAGACCCCAGCCTGGGTATAACCATCACCAACGCTAAACTGACTTTTCAATACCTTGATATCTCGCTCAAGCGAGGTGCTAATTGTGTTCCAGCGGCTCATTCCATTGCTGTTGTTATAAGTTGAATAATTACGGAGTCGCCAGGGACCTGCATTGATACCGCTACGCAGATTTAAATAACTGTCGTTGTGCGATTCGGCGTCACCACGGTTATTCGCAGCTGAAAAGTTATAATTCACAAACAGCATATTCAACCCGTCATCCCACTGCTCCGGCGATACGGAACCCTGAGGATCCCGCCGCAGATATTCCTGCGGAACCGAGACTTCAAGCCGCATGCCATCAAACTGAAAATGGCTCTGACTCCCCGGCAGGAGTTCGCTGATATTGTCGATCGTCGCTGATTCATCCATATCCATCCAGCCGGGCTGCGCGTTGGGTTTTACTCCCCAGCGCGTAAAATCTTCCCGTTTCAGAGTCGGTGATAAGGCACTTTCATTTCCGACGAATGAGATATCGCGTGTTTCCACATAGTTACCGTTAAGATAAATTTCCACATGATAAACACCGGGAACCTGCCCGTCGGTTTTGCTAAAAAGGGATATATCAATGTCCCTTGTGATATTTCCGCGTGTTTCAATAAAGTCTGGCGAGAAATAATCTTCCGCCAGCCCTGGTGTAGCGCGTAAACAAAAAAGAATAAACAAAAATAACTGAGTTAGTTTAGCAAAACCTGACACCACATTGGTCTGGGACATGGATGATTAACCTAAAAATTAAATTTATGCTCAGCCGTGATACCTCCGAAATCATTGATCGCACGCCATGATATTTCACCACCATTTAACGCCGACTGAGATAGCGATAAGGTTTGAAATGGTAAAACCATTGGAGGTTTAGCTAATTCTTTTCCATTCACTTTCACATGATAAAGCGACACGCTATAAGGTGACGGATTATGCACATTCAGTTTCCCATCAGAGACTGAAAAAGTTAATTGTTGATATGCCAGTGAAGGATCTCCTTTTAGGCCAGACGGGCGATAAAAAACCTTCATTTTGCTTTTTACTGCAATCAGCAACTCATTTTTCGCATCCGCCGACGATGACGGTATTGATTTAATATTTAGCCAATACACGCTTTCCCGGTCCTGAGGTACAGAATTACCGATTAACATCACACGAACCGAATTCTGCGCATGCGGATTTAGTTTAAATAAAGGCGGCGTGGTAATAAATGGACTATCACCATCGTCACTGTTTTCATTGCTACTCACCCATGACTGAATCAGATATGGTGTATTGTCCGGGTTACTCACGCTGATTGCCGCCTGACTACCGCTACTATTATAAATAAGTCGGGTGCCGCCTATTTCCACACCACTAATTGCCGCGGAAGAGAGAAGGAGTAAACTCACGGCGATTTTTTAAGTACTTTCTGTAACATGAAGAGATCCTGAGAGAATAACAAGGGCCACAAGTGGCCCTGTTTTTACTGGTAAGTCACGGTAAATGATGTCGAAGAGTTTGCCGTTCCTGCACCAACGACTCCCGTTGCCATATATTTAGCAAAGTAAGTCAGCGTGTTATTAACATCTTCCAGCAGACTTACCCTTGCTGAGGAGGAACCCACCGGAATCAGCGTCGTACTGTCCTGCTCATAGAGAGCTACTCCGACGTTAGTTGCAGTTTGCCCGTTGCTCAGCGCCAGAATGGAGGGATTAGCGGTGTTGGTCGTGCCATCAAAGCGAATGCTGGCGCTGGAAATACTGGCCGGGCAGGATTTCAGCACAATGTTAAAACGTTTCGCCGCCGCCGTAGTGTTATTACCGCCGGTAAAAGCGGTGGTTGAAATGGTGCCGAGCTCAACGGGTTGAGCGATAGACGTTGTGTCGACCACGCATGCCGTACCCGTGATACTGCCGGTAAAATTAATTACCCCATCAGCAGCATTTGCAGCCTGAGAAACGGACAGCGACACAAGAGCAGAAAGCAGTGCAATCTTTTTCATATATAAATTCCATATAGTTAATTAAATTGTAAGAAAACAAATTTTAAATATTAAAGAAATCCATGTGGACTTTTACATTCATAAAACCATTTTTAATAAAGCATGCTACTCAGTCATATTCATAAGAGCTCTGCTTATAGACCTCACTGCGCGCAATGTTCTGATACAGCGCAACACGGTTACCTTGCTGTAGTTTAAAAATCAGACTGCGGCGATGTGCATAAAACGTTTTTATTGTCATTCCTAATTGCTGGCTAATCTCTTTGACATCCAACCCTTTTTGCATGCAAGAGAGCACTTCTTCCTCACGCTGAGAAAGTGAATATTTCACTCTGTAATTATATTGTGAGTTCTTAACCAGCAAACAGGAGAGAATTTCATTTAATCGGCACTTCTTGTCAATAAAGACGAAGTCAGGCATATGCTTTAAGGCATAGTAGTCAAGAACGTTGCTGATAAAAATAATAACTTTTTTTCCGGGAATTATGTTTTTTCGCACCTCAGATATGCATATCGTTTCAATGTCTATAATACAATAATTTTCATCAATCAACTCCGGAGTTAACAACTCACTCATGCCGACGATAAAAAAATAATCATCAGAAAAAATGGAACCTGACAAATCCATAAACTTACCTTCCAGGCATAATCCTCTTTATTATTTAGCGTCAGTAATCCCTCTCATGTATCAGTGTGAAATTTACAGAAATTATATGTTTATAACAGTATAAAAGTAATGGATTTCGGACTGGGGGTTAAAAACGATCGTTTCTACTATCTTTTCATCATTCAAAGAACATTAATCCATTAAAAACAATGAAAGACAAATAAAAACACCAGTTAAAAATAAAAATTATGGCATTTAAAACTACCATGAAACATAGGCGCAACTTAATGATCTATGGTTGTTTGATAGCCAGAACTTGTAATAATCATCAATTTGGATTTTTCTTAGGTAATATTCTATCGTCACTTAACAAAAGGTACTGCATCGGAACAGGGCTAATTTTACCCGGTTAACAGTAGAGCAACATCAGCGAGGGCTTATTATTCTGTCGGCAAGCGCCTACATATGTAGGAAAAGAGGCTATTGCTGAAATTTTTCAATGGCCTGGTCAAGCTTGTTGAGCGAGCTTTCGATTCGGTTCAAAACGTCGAACAGTTCTGCCGCAGAAACAGCGTCAGGCAATCGTTCTTCCAGCATTTGGGCAATAGTGATGACTTCATTAATGCCCAGCAATTGAGCAGTGCCGTTGAGGCGATGAATATGATACTTCACTGACGGATAGTCTTCGTCGCGTGCGGCCACCCGGGCTGCTTCTAAATCGTGTCGATTTTCCCGCTGTGCATCATGCAGTGCCGCGAGCATAAGCCCCCGATTGCCTTGCGCCAGCACCGCCAGGCGCTTCTCATCGAACGCCCCTCCATTCGTCTGGCTTACTCCGGCTAACAGGCCAGAGATCTGCGCGAGGGTAATTGGCTTAAACAGACAGTCGGTCATTCCCGCCGCAAGGCAGCGTTCACGCTCATGCTGCTGCGCTGTAGCGGTCAGACCCCAGATGGGAAGATCGCTATCAAATCTTCTTACTTCGCGGGTAAGCGCAATACCGTCCATCACGGGCATGTTAAGGTCGGTAATCAATAAATCGTAACGGTCCTGCTGAAGATAGCGTAATGCCTCTTCGCCGTTTTTCGCTTCATCCGCAGCAATTCCCAGTGAGGCGAGCTGACGTTTTAACAGCAGACGACTGGAAGGGTGATCGTCGGTAATTAATACCCGCAGCGCTTTGCCAATAAACGGAGGCGGTGAGGGCTCAGTTTCAACGACTTCAGTGAGTGCATCATATGAAATTTGTACTGGCAGGCTCAGCGTCACGCTGGTTCCCTGATTAAGTTCACTTTGCAGATCTATTGTGCCCCCCATCTGCTTCATCAATGCCTTTGTGATAGCCAATCCCAGCCCTGACCCGCGATGAAATTCCCCCATTTTCCCCTGACTGAAGGGCATAAAAAGCGACTTTTGTTCTTCGCCGCTGATACCGGGTCCTGTATCGTTTACAGAAATTACCAGTGTGTGATTCAGCTTCTTCGCCGAGACCTGAACGTGTCCATGACGGGTAAATTTCACCGCATTGCCGATAAGATTCATCAGTACCTGTCCCAACATCTGTGGATCTAGCTGCATAGCTTCTTTTGGATCCAGATGCGAGTCATAGCGCAGTCCTATCCCTTTCTGCGCGGCAAGCGCGGTAAAAAGTAATACTTTTTCTTTGAGAATCGCATCAACATGCACCCACTTCGGCATCACTTCCTGCAAACCGGACTCTATCTTCTCCAGATCGAGGATCTCACCAATCAGTTTCAACAGTGAGCGCGAAGCTGTAACGGCATGATCGACCGAGGTTTTATCTTCAGGGCTGAGGTTTGTCGTTGAGTTTTGCAGCAGTTCCAGAAATCCCACAATGGCACTTACTGGGGTGCGGATCTCGTGGCTCATATGAGAGAGGAAGTTTCGTTTCTCTTCATTCGCTTTCTGCGCTTTGTTCTTTTCTATCACCAATAAACGCTGCGACTCTTTTCTTCTACGTACCTGCCGTGCCAGGTAGAGCACCCAGAGTAAGGTGCTGACCACCAGCAGCGTAGCGAGGGTCGCGACCAGGTAGAAGGGGCGGTTATACAACTCCCAGGTATCTATTTGGACGTCCGGCAGACGTACCCATTTACCGACAATCTGTAAAACTTCCTTCTGGGGGATATCGTCCAGGGCCTTATCAAGGATCTGCCTTAATTCAGGCTCTGAGCGGGGAACAGCAAAACTGATTGCCGCCGGTTGCACCTCCGGTAACGGGAGCCATGTCAGCCTGTCGGGATAATAATGTTCGCTGAGGTAGCGAGCGGTGAGCTGATTAGAGATCGCTGCGTCTACTTTCCCCGTTGCAACAAGATTTAATGCCACGCTGGCGTTTTCTACTTCTTGCCAATGGATATCCGGATGACGGGCTTTCATTTGCATCAGTAGCGGGTGATCTGCGCTTATCGCCACGTGCGCCCCTGCCTTTAGCGCTATCGCCTGAGCATCTTCTTTTCTGACAACGGTGACAAACTGGGTGGTAATAAAAGGATGAGTGAAGGAGAGGGCGTTTTGGAGGCTCAAATCATAGGTGGCGGCCTGTACAATATGCCAGTTGCCTTTTTTCATCTCCGAAAGCATATCTTCATGCGAGTTGACGACAACTGTTTCGTATTGCAGGCCGGTTTGCAGACTAATCAGATTAAGAATATCCCCTACAATACCCCGTACTTCCTGATTATTGTCGGCCATAGTGTAAGGTGCAAACCACGGATTAATAATTACCCGCAGCGTTTTGTTTGTTTTTAGCCACTGTTTTTCACGAGGCGTCAGATTGAGTGGTTCGAGCAAAAAAGAGAGATTGCCTTTGTCGATCATCGACTGCGCAATTTGTCCATGCTGATTTTCATCTATTGCATTGATGGTGCTATTAATGATGTTCAGCAAGCGCTCTTGTGCCGGTAAGAATAAAAAGTGGCTCATTTTCTGCGGCGAAGGCCAGTATTTAACCGTACTCAATGCCAGGCTGAACTCCTGGGAAAGCCAGGTGCTGGTGGTCAGCGAATCTCCCATAAACCATCTATTCTGCCCGGTAATAACGGAGTTCAGCGCCTCCTGATAGCTGGCGTAATTGGCTATTTCGGCATTCGGAAACGCCTCATGAATGAAATCAGCGCCAGGATAGCCCTCAACAACCGCAATACGAGTACTTTGCGGACTTTGCAAGGGCCCCATAACGTTAGAGAGCGAGGTCACCAGCACGGGCCAGGAATGCACCAGTGACTCCGAGAGCTGAATACCCTCCTCAGCGAACGGAAACGTATCAAGACCGGTCAACACCGTGTCAATCTCACCCGCACGTAGTGCGCGGATCGCATCGGCGCGGTTTTTATAGCTCAGCACGGCGATGCGGACATTTAGCGAGTAATGGATTAGCGTCAGATAGTCAGCATTCATTCCCCTGTAGCGCCCGCTGAGCGTGGTTTGCACCAACGGAGCCTGCTCCGGTTGATAGACCCCGACGCGTAGCGCTCTTTTCTGCAACAGCCAGCGCTTGTCATCCTCGCTCAAGTAAACCGGTACCGGCGTAATGTAACTATATCCCGACAGCTCCAGCTCAATGGGGGAGGCATCCTGAGCATAAACAGCACGTCCGCTGAAAACCCAGAGGAGCAGAAGTAGTACAAGCCGTAGATCCATCTTCAGGTCAGCTTATTCTGATGGGCAAAAGAGAGGAGTTCGACTAATGATTTACAGCCTAATTTTTCCATTAATCTCGTTTTATAGGTGCTTACCGTTTTACTGCTAATATACATCGCTTCGCCGATCTGTGTATTATCAAGGCCGCTCAGCATATAGTTCATTACTTTCATCTCCTGCGCGGAGAGAGATTCAAGACGCTGGTTATCCGTGAGTGCCGCAGACGGTTCTTCCAGGAAAAAGGGAAAGTAGCTATAACCATTTTGCGCCGCATTAATCGCTGCGAGGATATTTTCCATATCCTGCTTTTTACTAATAAAAGCATTCGCGCCAGCCTGCGCGCAGCGTTTACTGTAATAGCGGTCGTTTTTTGCTGATACTACGATTAACACACCGGTAAAACGCTGCGCCCTGAGTTTCTCTACCAGCTCAACGCCATTTATGCCGGGGATTTCGACATCCACAACGACGATATCCACCGCTGTTTTCGTCAATGCCTTTAGGGCCGCAGCCCCGCTTTCAAACTCTTTGATGATGACAATGTGCTGTTTTTCCAACACGCCACGTATGGCCATGCGCGCCAGGGGATGGTCATCCACAATAACGGCGGTAGGAGACAGAGGCTCATTCATAGGCTACCTGAAAACTGTAAATCGTCGGAGACAACATACTCAGGATGATATCCTAACGATACGGCTGACTGATTTATAAATTAAAAATTTTTGTACCAGCTCACGTTGTGGTGGTCAACTAAAACCGGCCACCAGTTGAGGTTATTCCTGTATCGATTTTCTTGTAACCATCCCTGTAAACCGAACCATTCACTTTTAGAGATCTTCCGACATATTGATTATGTTCCCCGAGGAGATCGCCCCGCGTAAAACCCGTTTTACTGAACACCAGAGCATTGCCGTTCTGACGTTCGTCAAAGCCGGGTGTACCGTTAAATATGTCTTTCGGTGTGTAACCCGGCTCCGCTGGTGACGCCTGAGGTACTTAACCCGGCGGGTCGATAGACGTTATGCATGAAACCGCTGTCCTGTGGCACGTGAGGCCCCATGAGTCACTGAATAACCAGGTGCCGGAAGAGTATAGGTTGATGGCTGAAACACCAGATATCTCAAAAAGTGCATGGAACTAAAACCAGTGTCCTTACATCCTGATTCACCAGCAATTAGCGCAAAATATCATAAGATACTGGAGAGATTATGCAGATATGGTTATATGGATAAAGACCTATTTGGACACGGTAAAAAGAGAGGCAAGTGTGCAGTTTATATAAAAATTTCATGGCGAAATTAAATAGAAGAATGTAATCACCATTAGTGAAATTAAAAAGCATTTTGGCAATAAATGCTCTCAATCTAATAATAGGTTGATTGATTTTAATTGGCTTTTTAAGATAGTTTGTCCACGATTTCTTGATATACTTAAGCGCGAAGTATTCTTCTGAATTTGGCCTGCTTAATTGCAGGCTTTTTTTTAATTATAGAAAATTCAGTATCAAGAACATCGGTTTGCTAACCACATTTACTCAGTGGCTGTGACGTTCTTTCGCGGAGGGAGTCAGCATGCAATTCAACCACCTCTTGATGCTATGAGAGGTAGTGCATGGGACAGGGTGGTTGCGTTAACAACCTTGCACTTCAGGACATGTACTCAGACATATATCAGCAATAAATGCCTTTGATATCAAAGGCATTTTTACTAATCTGATTTAACCAACTGTACTTCCGTTGATTCAAGGTAGAGTGCCAGAGTATGCAGTATTTTGGGAATGAACTCGTAAGGAAGTTTATTATCCCGCTGGAAAGCCTGCTGCAGAGTACCTATAGCGAGGGAATGAAGGAAGTTCGCTTCTCGTATAATTTCTGGTTTCGTAACGTTCTTGATCCTGCACTCTAATATATGGATCAGGAATGCAAGAAACTTCGACTGTGTAAAATCCGGATTTATTCTCAGAAGAAGTGGTAAATAGGCCTTGTTCTCAATAAGGAAGTTGGCATAGGGCTGAAAAATAGTATTAATAAGATCGCCTGCAGGCAAAGAGCACCAGTCCTGCTCCACATGTTTGTTCTTTATCGCGTCCAGCATCTCGGAAAGTTTGTTATCAAAACTGAGCTTCAGTGATGCCTTAACGGACTCAATATCGGGGAAAAAATGATAAAGCGAACCCGGCGCTGTACCTGAACGCTTTGCAAGCTCCTGAATAGTGAGCTTTTCAATGGAGATGTCACTGATAATCTCAGCGGCTGCATCCAGGATTTTTTGAACCCTGAGGTGCCCCCTTCGTTGCATGGGGGGTCGTAAGCGGTTGGTATCTGAAATTGCCATAATGCGTCCCGGAAGAAGGTGACCTGTTGGTTGTCTATTTTGCACGATCTTGAGATTTGGTGCTGTATAAGATAAGCTAAACTTGAATAAAGATTCAAGTTTAGCTACTTTAACATTAAATTTCATGAACATACGAAAATGCACAAACATCCAGGCAAGCCATCATCATTCCATCTTCTGACGGTGCTGTTTATTGCCGTGAGCTCCCTGACTGGGTGTTCTCCCGCACCTTCTGTTGTCTTTTTCGGCGCATCCTTCCCTGACTGGCTTCTGTGTACGGGCATCGGTGTTACAGGAATGACGCTCTTACACCTACTTTCCAGTAACTTGCACAAAACGGGCTGGTTATCCCCGGCAGTCGTTGTGTATCCCTGCGTTACAGCATTGATTTCTATGCTGGCATGGCTGATTTTCTTCCCGTCTTAAGGTGCCGAAATGACCGTAAAAAGAAAAATTTATGCGCTCAGTTTATTACTGGTGACGCTGATGGTTTTGGTGCTTGTCTTGTTCAGAATTGATGCCGCACCGCGTACTGATGATGCTTATGTCTATGCTGACACCATCAACGTCGTTCCTGAGGTGAGTGGCAGAATTATTGAATTGCCAGTCAAAGATAACCAGCTCGTGAAGAAAGGGGAGCTGCTTTACCGCATTGATCCGCGTCCATTCCAGAATTCACTGGATGCCAGTCAGGCCCGCCTGATCACCCTGAATGAGCAGATCAAGTTATCAGAACGCTCCGTCAGTGCGCAGCAGTACAACGCCGATGCCGTCGCTGCCCAGGTAGAGAGTGCCCGTAGTCAGTATCAGCAGGCGCAGGATACATATAACCGTAAGCTGGCGCTGATGGGTAAAAACTATGTGTCTAAAGAAGAGCTGGAGCAGGCCAGAACAGCGAGAAACAGTGCTGAAGCTAATTATAACTCGACCAGACTTCAGGCCCGACAGGCCAGTGCCGCTGTCAGCGGTGTGGATGCGCTTGTGGCGCAGCGGGATGAAGTCAGGGCACAAATTGCCGAAGCTAAGCTGAATCTTGAATACAGTGAAGTTCGTGCCCCATTCGATGGACGAGTCACGGCACTGAAGACCACTGCGGGTCAATATGCATCCCCGGCGCAACCCGTCATGACGCTCATTGATACAAGACAGTGGTATGTCATCGCCAACTTCCGGGAAACCGATCTGAAAGGTATTACTGAAGGAACAACGGCAACGGTATTTATCATGGCGGATACCAGCAAAGCTTTTTCTGGCACCGTAGAGTCAATGAGCTATGGCGTTGCTCCGGGTGACAGTGCCACCGTCGGAGGCCTGCAGTTAGTCGAAAAGACCATTAACTGGGTTCATGTTTCCCAGCGTTTCCCGGTAAAAATAAAAATGTCTGAAACCGATAAAGGACTCTTCCGTATTGGTGCTTCAGCTGTTGTAACGTTGCACCGCGGCAACAAGGTTTAACGGGGTCAGGCTATGGGTACCACGTCTCCTGCTATGAGTGATTTGTGGATTTCTATGCGTCCATATCCCGGGCGTCTGAACCATGTCTTACGTGCTATGGTGGCCTGTACGATTGTGGTGATCATGTCTCAAAGCCTGCAGGTACCGCTGCTGGCTTTGTCATTAATTACTGTTTTTTTTGTCACCCAGACGAACATTGTTGTGACCAGACTGACGGGGATACTGTTTATCGTCGGGTCCACTTTCTCTATTCTTCTGTCATTAATGGTTCTGAAAGTGACATGGAATACCCCGTTTTTGCGGATCCTAATCTCCTTCACGCTTTTTTTTGTCAGCGTGTTTTTGATGCGGACGACAAAAATCGGTGTGGTATTTTTTGTGGTTGCTATTGTCGCAATATACACGCAAAGCCTTGTGGATATTTCACCTGATGCAGAAACTCTGGTCAGAGGGATCCTTTGGGTATGGGTGGCCGTTAACTACCCCATTGCCGTGACATTAATTGTCAATTCTCTCCTGATGCCAGTGGAGCCGGAGATCCAGCTAAAACGGGCCATTGGAAAACAACTGTCGGATATGGCTTCTCTGCTTTCAGCTGATGCCACGTTACTGCGAAGACAAAATACCTTAAGCCAGGCAGGACGCGATATTCAGACGCTGTACCGGCTTTTACGTTACAAAACGATGCGGGACAAACATGCTGCACAAAAAGGGGGGCATTATCTTACTGCGATCGCAATTGTTTCTGAACTGCGTACGGCGTCGTGCCATCTTCCCGCTAGCTTTGAAGGGGAGGATGTATTAAAGGATGCAGAAACACTCCGTAATGCACTAAAGCCGTTAGAATTAATGCTAATTAATGGGGAGCCTGACTGGCAAACGAAACCTCCGGTATTGCATTCCGCAGAACCGGCCTTTATCGCGATAGCGGGCATTATCAGCTCTTATAACAAAAAAGTGGCGGCAGCGGAAAATAAGGCAAATACCCAGGTACCATCGCCAGCTACACACGCGGGTTTTCTGGTAAAGGATGCCTTCAGCAACGAACATTATGTGTTTTTTTCACTTAAAACACTGCTGAGTGCGGCAGTTTGTTATTTGTTCTATACCGCAACGGACTGGTCAGGTATTCATACCATTATGCTCAGTTGTCTCATTGTTGCGCAGCCAGGTCTGGGGAATACGCAGCGGAAAATCATCCTTCGTCTGGTCGGGGCTGCAGTTGGCAGTGTGTTTGCGCTGGTGACTATTGTCTATCTTACTCCACGGATCGATACGCTGTTTGGCTTGCTCTGTATTGTGCTTCCCGTCATCGCATTGTCTTCGTGGATCTCTGCTGGCCCGGAGAATGTAAGTTATGCAGGGGTGCAAATCATGTTCACCTTCGCTCTTGCGACGCTTGAGACGTTTGGTCCGGTCACAGGGCTGACAGAAGTAAGGGACAGGATCGTCGGTATTATCCTGGGGATTATCGTTGCAGGTCTTATCCATACCCTGATAAGACCGGAACGAGAGGGCGGTGTAATGCTGCAGAATCTTGGTGCATTATTTGATGAAGCCCGGAGCTGGCTTCACAGTGCAACTCGCCATAATGAAACACGTCAGAAGGTCGCGACCGGTCTCGTGGAATGTGA
The DNA here is from genome assembly GCF_046622475.1 of Enterobacter sp. LM3. Lineage (NCBI taxonomy): Bacteria > Pseudomonadati > Pseudomonadota > Gammaproteobacteria > Enterobacterales > Enterobacteriaceae > Enterobacter > Enterobacter sp. LM3. The sequence continues at coordinate 35,313 of NZ_JBJURN010000009.1, forward strand.
AGATATCGCGGCCAGAGTTGCCATTGAACCCACCTGGTTTAGCGCTGAAGGATCGCATGATCAGTTGCATCAACACTCTCTGTCGATTTTGAACGCCATAAAAAATGTGCTTTTTTATATCGATCGCGTTTCGTTTGAAAAAGAACATCTGAAAAACCAGGAACCCGCCAATGAATTTATTTTGGGGATTCAGGGTAATATGGACAAGATTTCCAGTGTGTTAAATGGCAGGACTGTAGGCGATGGCGATGTTTATTATCCTGTTCCCGATAGCGTATTGCCGGACTCGTTCATGGATGCCGCTAAGGGGTTAGAGGAGAGCCAGCGACACTTCTTTAACCTCACCTCAACGTTATAATTTGTCTTGTACTTAAGCCTCTGGTTGGGCTTAATTCGATGTTCTTGTTTTTATAATTTTGTTAAAAAATAAAAAGTTATTTTCAAATTTATTTGGAGTGTTGGGGTATTGTGTTTTTGAGTTATTTGATCATGGGGTTGTGACTATGAAATATAGTGGAAGCATGAAGTAACGTCGTGAAATTAAAATAAGTGAGGAAACTCCCACTTATAAAAAAACACCACTCCAGCTCTTGATTAAACATCTCTAATGTTAAAGATTAGTTAAAGACAATGACCGGGAGGCAATGCGGTGAAGCAGAACCAAACTAAAGAACATCATACTTTGACCGAAATGTTTGAATCATCTTGCATAACTTATGAGTGCTATCCTGCCATTATATGCAACGATGCGATAGTCAGTTATGCAAAAATGGGCGAGCTCAGCAGAAATATCGCTGCATGGTTACAAAATGAAGCTTTTTTTACGCGTGGTGATTGTATTGCTATCATGCTTCCAAATTCATTACAGTATGCAATATCAGTCATGGGGGTGTTACGGTCAGGGATGGTCGTTGTTAACATAAACCCAAATTCGACACGCTATGAAATTGAAAAATACATGATGGACTGTTGTCCTAAGGCCATCATTACGTTACCAGAACTGAAAGAAAAATGTCCGGAAGGTGATAATCTTTATATTATTGAAGTTGGTATGGATGATTTTCCGGACACGCCGGATGAATGTCTATCTGACTCATATGAAAAGGGAAATCTCACCACTCTCGAAAAAATTATATTTTTGGGACAGTCTTGTTCATTTACCGCTCCCGAGGTAAAACAGAATACCCTGGCCTTTCTTCAGTATACCGGTGGCACGAGTGGAATTCCAAAGGCGGCAATGTTGACTCATGGCAATATCGCGGCAAACCTCAATCAATTACATCATGTTTGCGGTGAATATCTGACAAAGGGTAAAGAGCGAATTGTAACTGCATTGCCCTTGTATCATATCTTTTCACTAACGGTGAATTTCCTTTATTTCTTTTCGATTGGCGCAGTGAATATTTTTATCAGAGATGCCAGAAAAATTGATGACGTCATCAGTGCCATGATGAAGTATAAATTTACGGCCATTACCGGGGTTAACACGCTTTATAACGCATTGTTGAACCACCATAAATTTACAGAACTGGATTTCTCAGCAGTGAATTTTTGCGTTAGCGGTGGTACGGAGCTGGTTCGCCCGGTGGCTGAGAAATGGTTCGGCATGACAGGAAAACCGATTCTGGCGGGTTACGGCATGACGGAGTGTTCTCCTCTGGTTTCCGTTCAGTCTTTTGCAACCACGCAATGCCTGAGTAACGTGGGTTGTGCCGTGACAGAGACGCAGATAAAACTGGTTGATGCCGATGGGAATACTGTTTCACCCGGTGAAAAAGGTGAAGTCGCAGTCAAAGGGCCTCAGGTTATGTCCGGGTACTGGAAAAGAGATGAAGAAACTCATGAGGCTTTAAGAGATGGATGGTATTTCACAGGCGATCTCGCCGTGCAGGATCGGCAAGGCGTCATTACTATTCAGGGCAGAAAGAAAGATATCATTATAGTTTCCGGGTTTAATGTTTACCCTGCTGAAATTGAAGCTGTGGTTCTGCAACATCCATCAGTCAAAGAGGCGGTGGCAATAGGCGTGCAGGATGATGTTACTGGCGAGGCGATAAAACTATTTATCGTGCCATCAGATATAACGCCAATGGAAAGTGATATTCGGGATTACTGCCGAAAATTTGTGACATCATATAAAGTGCCTAAACATATTGAGTATATTGATGCATTACCTAAATCTGGTGTGGGTAAGGTTCTCAGATATAAACTTAAAGGTATTTCGGAATGAGCGAAAAGCAGCAATCGCACGATCTTATTCGTGTGATTGAAAAACTTAATGTCCTTTATCACGAGATGAGGAATGAAGTTAATAAAGCTTTATTGCCAATGGCGTTAAGCTTATCAAAATTGCGTGTGTTGAAGGTGATACAAGATACACCACAATGCTATGCTTCAAGCATCATGGATTGTCTGAACTTCAGCTCCCGAAGTGTCACGGAAGCGCTGGATTTTCTCTTATTAGCCGGATTCATTACACGTGAAAAAGAATCTGGTAATCGTAAAGTGAAAATTGTCCGGCTCACCATGGCGGGAGAAATTATCCTTGCCAAAGCTATGAGCGAGCGGGACAGGAAACTGAATGAATTACTGTCTTGCATGAATAATAGTGATTTGGAAATGTTCCAGGACGTTATTAACAGAATGTTTATTTCGTACAAGAGCATGAAAGGCTTGTAATGGGGCTATTGAGGTAAGCAACATGATTGTTGAAGGTCTGCATAAACTGAGTGTTTTTATGATGTGTGATCTTTTTGACCATTTTGATTTACGAAATGGCTATGACACAGAGCTTATACGTACTGCTATTTCGACAAACCATTTATGGGCGCTGGAAGTGGCGTATCCCGGTCTTCTGAATGAGTTTGAAGTTCCGGAAGAAACTGTTTTTATTAATGAAACAGCTTGTCTGTTTAAGAAACTGCAGAGAACCTATCACACGTTTTCGGATAGTGAAAAGGATAAGCTTTTTACTGCTATTCCAAATTTTTCGCTTACGCACGACCTCGCATTTCAGGGGTTTGATTCGATCAGCGAACGTAATATGTTAGATGTGTCAAAGATATTGACGTTACTGGGTTATCATTCGGACATGGATCTCACTAAAGAAACATATAACGCCACGACTCAGAGATACACCCGGATGCTTGACCTTGCCATTCTTCCTGGTCAGGAGAATGATCCTTCTGGTGTGTTTTCTCTGGAACTTTTCTGTAAAATCATTCTTGCGGGACGTTAATCTGTTAACTTTTTCTCATCATGACGGCTATGTAATAATGGAATCTGAATCGACTCGATGAAGGACTCATCGAGTCGTATTAAAACAAAGTGAGAACACTGAGTCGGGATCAGTAGGGAGTATTACTGTTTTAGCAAGCGTGGAAGCTGATTATTCAGTTCAAGCAAGCAGCTATTCATATATTTTTCAGTTTCGCTGATAACTTTCTTATAATTGTTTGCATTCCAGTCGCTCAATGGGGCCTCGACAGGTGTTGGGGTACATTCTGCTACTGTAAATGCAGAGAACATATTCCCGCTTTCCGGACGTTTATAGAACAGAACTTTATATTTTAGCTGGTAAAGCGGTGTTGCAGCATTCGCATCTTTATAGATTAATGCCCAGGTCGCCTTACCAATATACAGCGGTTGTTTATAGAGGTGGCCGTTACCTTTTTCATTCATCCACTGAGTAATATTTTGTTTGGCTTTTGGAATAAACCAGTTGTTCGTTGGGTTCTCCAGCGTTTCGACTGTTGTTCCTTTATAGTTCTCTTTATCAAAATCACTACTGTTGATACTTCCGAGTAATGCGCCGACCACAGCGATCCCCATACCGGCCGCTGCATGAGCCGGAGTCACTTCGCGTAAGTGACTATCGGCCACTCGATTGTTATTCAGCTCTGGAATGGCGGACACGCTGTAAATTTCAATTGAGCTACCATTTGCCGCCTTTACGGTGTCTGGTTTTACCGATCCTGCGCAGCCAGCAAGAATTAAAGATGCGGATACCATTGCTAAAAGACGTACTTTCATTTTCTCTCCATGTAATAATTTAACTTAAATGGCCGTGTCGATTATCTGTGCCAGATATATCAGCTGATTTAGCAAAAGGCTCTGTTCACCCTGGTAAGGTATGCTGACGTATTTTCATATTGAGTATCGACTTGCCCGTTAAATTCTTGAGCCATGTAGTCATATTCCTTTGACGGGCATCAAATTTGCTGGTGATATTAGTAACCACCGCTGTGTCTCAGTAATCCTCCCTGGTACCACCAGTAGAAAGCCTTTGGCAAGAGAAGCCAACGGTTGCGGGCTAACGATTACCCCGCCTCCAGCATCCCGAAGCTCACAATCCTCGCTCTTCCCAGCTCTTTTGCCCGGTACAGGGCTACATCCGCAGCGCGCAGCAGGTTGTCGCTCTGGGCGTGCTGTGGGTAGCTGGCAATACCGATCGACACATCCACCGGGCCAATCTCAGAAAGTCCATAGCGCAGCGACAGCGCACGCACACCGTTATAAATATCCGTCGCGCAGTCGTGGGCTACCTCTTCATCTGCACCGGCAAGAAGCGCCAGAAATTCTTCGCCACCGTAGCGGAAAGCAAGCCCGCTTTCATGTACGGCGCGCTGAATAATCGTCGCTACGCTCTTAATCACCTGATCGCCCGCCTCGTGTCCGAAGCGATCGTTAATGCTCTTGAAGTGATCAATGTCGATCATCAGACAACTCACCGGCTCATTATTGCGTATCGCCTGTGCCATTTGGGTACGCAGCGTGTCTTCCAGATGATGACGGTTGCGCAGCCCGGTAAGCGGATCGAACAACGCTTTTTCCAGCAGAGCGTCACGCAATCTCTGGTTAGACAACGCCAGACCCAGCGCTTCAGCCATCAATTCAAGATAAGCGCGGGAGGGCGCGGTTTCGGAGGTGATGTTCTGGAAAGAGAGCAAACCAATTGCCTCACCCTGGGCGATGAGCGGCACGCACAGTGAGTGATGCGCGCAAGATCCCGGAAGGTGATAACAGGTCACGTCCGGCTCGCCGTTAACCGGCGGATGGCTTTGCCCACGGCGGATAGCCCAGCATTCATCAGGGTTGAACGCCGTTTTGTCACCTTCGGGTGACAGCCATTCCGCCGAGCAGCGCATCTCCCACGGATCGCGATCGAGAATGTATAAGCGCCCGGACACGCCCGGCGCGATATTGGGGGCGAACAGCTCCGCCACGTTAATGACATCCGCGAAGCTCTCACATCCCTGCAGGCGTTGCGTCATACGCGCCAGCAGCTCACGGATGGCCCAGTCGGCATCGCGCTCTTTTTCCAGTCGCTGCCTTGCCAGACCATTTTCACGGAAGATGCGAATGGCCTGCGCCATATCGCCGATTTCATCAATCTGGTTGAAATTCGGTGTTTCAACCGCGTAATCCTGTGATGCCAGGCGGTGTACCACGTCGCTCAGGCGCACCACGGGGCGCAATACGCGACGCTTGATAATAAAGCCCATCACGAACAGGAAGAGCAGGGCAGTCAGGCCGACCATCACTTCAGACGTGGTACGCAACGCTTTTGATGTTTTGGTGGCGGCCTGTACGTTGGCAATGATGCGCTTGTCGAGTATTTGCCGGAAATGGTTGATCTGGTTTTGCGCCCGTTCCATTTCCTGTTCATAGGCTTTGCCATACAGCAGGGCAACGGCCTGCTGCTCTTCACCTTGCGCTATGTTGGAGAGCGCTGTTTGTTGCTCGTCCTGCAACTCATCAATGATCTTTACCCCTTCGCGTAGCAGCAACAGTTCGTCATCCGATGCGCCGTTATCCCGCAGTTTTTCCAGCTTCAGCTCGATATTCTTCAGGTAACCTTCTGACTGGTGGTATTCATTAAGGGTTTGCGGATCTTTTTTAATGACGTACAGGCGAGCTAAATCGGACTGTGCCCAGGCATCTGTTTCCACATCTTCCGTGAGCTGGTCAAAGCGCTGCCGCTGTTCGACAGCATGACGCTCAGCGTTGTCGGCATTGGACGCCATCAGCATGACGATACCGGAGGCGATGGTCAGACATACCGTTACAGCGTATGCCCAGTTAGTCATTGTGGCGATTCGCACCTGTCGATTCCTGTAGCGGCGTTGGTTAAAACAGCATTGATAGCATTATAGGAAAAACCTACTTTCTCGCGATCTAAAAAGGCGACCAGAGGCCGCCTGTGGGGGATTTATCGTCATGTTTTTATAAATCTGTAGGTCTTTTCCCTTCTTCTATAAATTCTGCATCAAGCTCATCGACGTTACCTTCGTGATCGCGTCCGGAAAAGAGATTCCAGCAGGCGATAAACAGTGCGGCAATGAGTGGCCCAATAACAAAGCCATTAATACCATACACTTCCATTCCGCCGAGCGTTGCAATCAGGATCAGGTAATCCGGCATTTTGGTGTCTTTACCCACCAGAAGTGGACGCAGGATATTGTCCACCAGCCCGACGATAATCACAAAGAAGCCGACAATAAACAGCCCTTGCCATAGCTGGTGTGTGGCGAACAGGAAAATGGCTGCCGGTACCCAGACGATTGCCGAGCCTACGGCAGGTACCAGCGAGAGGAACGCCATCAGTGCGCCCCAGAGTACGCTGCCGTCGATGCCCACAATGGCAAATGCAATCCCGCCGAGGAGGCCCTGAACCACCGCCACCACCGCCGTGCCTTTGACCGTGGCCCGTGAGACGCCCACAAATTTGGCGAACAGGTGTTGTTTGGCAAAATCAGACAGGGGCAGGGAATCGAGGATCTGGCGTACCAGATACGGCCCGTCTTTGAGCAGAAAGAACAGAAGATAAAGCATAATGCCGAAACTGATTGCGAAGCCAAACGTCCCTTTGCCAATCAGAAACGCACTGCCTGCCAGGTACTGCCCACCCTGCAAGGCCACATCGGAGAGTTTTTTCTGAATTTGCGTCGCGCTGTCCAGATTATGGTCGGCCAGGAACACGCTGGCCCAGCCTGGCAGGTGGGCAAAAAGACGGGCGATCGCTTCCGGGAACGGGGTATTGTTTTGTTGTAGCTTGGTGTAAACCACGTTCAGCTCAATGGCGAGTGACGAGAAGATCACCATCAACGGGATAAAGACGATCAGGCAGATAATGCCGATGGTCAACAGCGAAGCCAGCCCGTTGCGGTCCCCCAGCATGGCGCGCAGTTTGTTTTTCACCGGGTTAAAGATGACGGTCAGAACGGCGGCCCACAGAATTGCGGAGGAATAGGGCGACAGCACATCAAAGAAGGCCCATGTCACAAGGGCGAGGATGAAAATAAAGAAGCCTTTGGTCAGTCCGTTAAAGCGCATTAGTTGATCCTGTAACTAAGAAACTGTGACGACTATAGAACTGATTTAAGGATTTACCAATCCTTGTACGGTTGTCACCCCGGATGGCGGCTACGCCTGACCCGGCTTTTGGGGGGAGGCCCGTGCAATATCGCGCCGGAGCCACGGCGGGCGTATGAGCCACATGGTTACAGATAACACTTTCGACTGACCGAGGATCTCATTCTCCCGCGCCATGCTGTAAGTATCTGCTTGTGGAGGTACTTATGGCCTGGCGACCCATTCTCTATGTGATCCTGACAACCCACCCCAGACTCAGCGCGCGGCGTGCCCGGCTGTATCTGGTTCATGGCTAGCATTTTATTAACAATCACGGTATAACATACCTTCTTTGGATGTTTAGATGTCCATACGTATAGAAGGTAATATGCAAACACAACAAGAAAATGGGCAGCTTAAGCGCACCATGAAAACACGCCACCTGATTATGCTCTCGCTGGGTGGCGTGATTGGCACAGGGTTATTTTTCAATACGGGTTACATCATTTCGACCACTGGTGCGGCGGGAACGCTGCTGGCGTATTTGATTGGTGCGTTAGTCGTCTGGCTGGTGATGCAGTGTCTGGGCGAACTCTCCGTCGCGATGCCGGAAACCGGGGCGTTTCACGTCTATGCCACCCGCTATCTCGGCCCGGCGACGGGCTATACCGTGGCGTGGCTTTACTGGCTCACCTGGACGGTGGCGCTTGGCTCAAGCTTTACCGCCGCCGGGTTCTGCATGCAGTACTGGTTCCCGCAGGTACCCGTCTGGGCGTGGTGTGTGGTTTTCTGCGTGGTGATTTTTGGCCTCAACGTCATCTCGACGCGCTTCTTTGCCGAAGGCGAATTCTGGTTCTCACTGGTGAAAGTCATCACTATTATTGCCTTTATTATCCTTGGTGGTGCGGCGATCTTTGGCTTTATCCCGATGCAGGACGGTTCTCCCGCGCCTGGCTTAGCCAATATCACCGCTGAAGGCTGGTTCCCGCACGGCGGGCTGCCGATCCTGATGACGATGGTGGCGGTGAACTTTGCTTTCTCCGGTACCGAGCTGATTGGCATCGCCGCGGGGGAAACCGAAAACCCGCATAAGGTTATTCCGGTGGCGATCCGTACGACCATCGCGCGTCTGATTGTCTTCTTTATTGGTACCGTGTTTGTGCTGGCGGCGCTGATCCCGATGCAGCAGGCTGGTGTGGAAAAAAGCCCGTTTGTGCTGGTGTTTGAAAAAGTCGGCATTCCGTACGCGGCGGACATCTTTAACTTTGTGATTCTGACGGCGATCCTCTCGGCGGCGAACTCGGGGCTATATGCCTCTGGTCGCATGCTGTGGTCGCTCTCGAATGAAAAAACGTTGCCGCGCTGCTTTGCCCGCGTGAATAAAAACGGCGTACCGCTGATGGCGATTTCGGTTTCCATGCTGGGTGGTGTTCTGGCGCTGTTCTCAAGCGTTGTGGCACCGGACACGGTATTTGTCGCCCTGTCGGCTATTTCCGGTTTTGCGGTGGTGGCGGTGTGGATTAGCATTTGTGCGTCGCATTTTGTCTTTCGTCGCCGTCATCTGCAGTCCGGCCAGCCGCTGTCCGCGCTGCAGTATCGTGCGCCGTGGTATCCGCTGGTACCGGTACTCGGGTTTATTCTCTGCGTGGTGGCCTGTGTTGGCCTGGCGTTTGATCCGAGCCAGAGAATTGCGCTTTACTGCGGATTGCCGTTTGTCGCCCTGTGTTATGGTGCGTACTACCTGACCCGAAACCTGGCAACACAGGAGCCTGAACATGTCGCTGAATAATTCGCTTACCGCCATCCTTGAGAAACAACCGTTTGTGGTGCTGGATGGTGCGATGGCAACGGAGCTGGAAGCGCGCGGCTGTAACCTGGCAGACAGCCTCTGGTCTGCCAAAGTGCTGATGGAAAACCCGGAGCTTATCCGCGAAGTACACCTCGACTACTATCGTGCGGGGGCACAGGTGGCGATCACTGCCAGCTATCAGGCCACGCCTGCGGGCTTTGCGGCGCGAGGTCTTGACGAGGCGCAATCCCGGACGCTGATTGGTAAAAGCGTGGAGCTGGCGCGTAAGGCGCGCGAGGCGTATCTGGCGGAGAATGCGCAGGCGGGTGCGCTGCTGGTCGCAGGCTCTGTGGGGCCGTATGGCGCGTATCTGGCTGATGGCTCAGAGTATCGCGGCGATTATGTACGTAGCGCAGAGGAATTTGTGGCATTCCACCGTCCGCGTGTGGAGGCGTTGCTGGATGCGGGGGTTGATCTGCTGGCCTGCGAAACGCTGCCGTCCTTTGCGGAGATCAAAGCCCTGGCGGCACTGCTGGCAGAGTATCCCCGTGCCCGGGCGTGGTTCTCGTTTACCCTGCGTGACAGTGAGCACTTAAGCGATGGTACGCCGTTGCGTGACGTTGTTTCTGTGCTGGAAAACGACCCGCAAATTGTGGCACTGGGCATTAACTGCATTGCGCTGGAAAACACTACGGCGGCGCTGAAGCATCTGCACAGCCTGACGTCGCTACCGCTGGTGGTCTACCCGAACTCGGGCGAACATTACGATGCGGTGACGAAAACCTGGCATCACCACGGTGAAGCGTGTGAAACGCTGGCGGGATACCTGCCGCAGTGGCTGGCGGCGGGTGCGAAGTTGATTGGCGGATGCTGTCGGACGACGCCAAAAGATATTGCTGAGCTGAACCTGCTGCGCTGAGGTATCGTGCGGGCTGATGCCCTCACCCCGGTCCTCTCCCACTGGGAGAGGGAGAAAAAACACCGCACAAAATTCACTATCCTTTCTCGCTTTTTATCTAAAAACGAATCGTTATTAGCGATTCGTTTTTATTCCTTTATCAAAATTCTCGCACCGGAAATACTGCCCCCATAACAACAAGGGGAGCAGGCACTATGGCAATTTCATCGCGAATTACACTACTCGGCGCGCTGGCGCTGTGGGCATTTCAGGCGCAGGCGGTGGAGGTTACCGTCGCGTATCAAACCTCTGCGGAGCCGGCGAAGGTCGCGCAGGCGGATAATACCTTTGCTAAAGAGAGCGGGGCGAAAGTCGACTGGCGTAAGTTCGACAGTGGCGCGGCCATCGTGCGGGCGTTAGCGTCCGGCGACGTGCAAATTGGTAATCTCGGCTCCAGCCCGCTGGCCGTTGCGGCCAGCCAGCAGGTGCCGATTGAAGTCTTCCTGCTCGCATCCCAGCTCGGTAACTCTGAAGCGCTGGTGGTGAAGAAAAACATCACCAAACCGGAAGATCTGATTGGCAAGCGTATCGCCGTGCCGTTTATCTCCACCACCCACTACAGCCTGCTGGCAGCGCTCAAACACTGGGGCATCAAACCGGGTCAGGTACAAATTATCAACCTGCAGCCACCGGCGATTATCGCGGCCTGGCAGCGCGGTGACATTGATGGCGCTTACGTCTGGGCACCTGCGGTGAATGAGCTGGAAAAAGACGGCACCGTGCTGACCGACTCCGAAAAAGTCGGCCAGTGGGGCGCGCCGACCCTCGACGTGTGGGTGGTGCGTAAAGACTTCGCAGGGAAACATCCAGAGGTGGTAAAAGCCTTCGCCAAAAGCGCGATTGACGCTCAGCAGCCGTACATCAGCAACCCGGATGAATGGCTGAAGCAGCCTGCTAATCTGGAAAAACTGTCGCGCCTGAGCGGTGTACCGGAAGCGGACGTACCGGGGCTGGTGAAGGGCAATACCTACCTGACCCCTGCGCAGCAGGTTCAGCAACTGACCGGGCCGGTAAATAAAGCGATTGTCGATACTGCTACCTTCCTGAAAGAGCAGGGCAAAGTGCCGGCGGTCGCGGCGGATTACAGCCAGTATGTGACCGATCGCTTTGTGAAATAAGGAGGTTGCGATGCTGAATATTACAAATCTGTACGCTGATTACGCCGGGAAGTCTGCGCTGGAGGATATCAACCTGACGCTGGACAGCGGTGAGCTGCTGGTCGTACTCGGCCCGTCAGGTTGCGGAAAAACCACGCTGCTGAATTTGATCGCCGGATTTGTACCGTACCAGCATGGCACCATTCAACTGGAAGGCAAAAAGGTGGAAAACCCCGGCGCTGAACGCGGCGTGGTCTTCCAGAACGAAGGATTGCTTCCCTGGCGTAACGTGCAGGAAAACGTGGCATTTGGGCTCCAGCTTGCGGGTATCAATCGCGAAAAACGGTTGGCAATGGCACGGGAAATGCTGAAGAAAGTGGGTCTGGAAGGGGCGGAAAAACGCTTTATCTGGCAGCTTTCCGGCGGCCAGCGGCAGCGTGTCGGGATTGCCCGCGCGCTGGCGGCGGATCCGCAGCTGTTACTGCTGGATGAGCCGTTCGGGGCGCTGGATGCCTTTACCCGTGAGCAGATGCAAACCCTGCTCCTGCGCCTGTGGCACGAAACCGGTAAGCAGGTGCTACTGATCACCCACGACATCGAAGAAGCCGTATTTATGGCCACTGAACTGGTGTTGTTATCACCGGGGCCGGGCCGTGTGCTCGAACGGTTGCCGCTCGAATTCGCCCGTCGTTATGTGGCGGGGGAACCAGTGCGCAACATCAAATCTGATCCGCTGTTTATCGAACAGCGTGAATACGTCTTAAGCCGCGTGTTTGAACAACGGGAGGCCTTCTCATGAGCATCGTCTTCAGTGAAAAAATGCGCCGTACTCGTCTGGTGCTGCGCTGGCCTTTTTCTCGTCAAATCACATTGAGCGTCGGTACGCTGCTGGTGTTACTGGTGGTGTGGTGGGCGGTTGCCGCGCAGCAGTGGATCAGCCCGCTGTTCCTGCCGCCGCCGGGACAGGTGCTGGCAAAACTTATCACCATTGCCGGGCCGCAGGGCTTTATGGATGCCACGCTCTGGCAGCATCTGGGAGCCAGTCTGGCACGTATTCTGGTGGCGCTGCTGGCTGCCGTCATTATCGGCATCCCTGTGGGGATTGCGATGGGCTTAAGCCCGACGGTGCGCGGCATCCTCGATCCGCTGATTGAGCTTTACCGCCCTGTGCCGCCGCTGGCCTATCTGCCGCTGATGGTGATCTGGTTCGGCATCGGTGAAACGTCAAAAATCCTGCTGATTTATCTGGCGATTTTTGCTCCGGTGACTATGTCCGCCCTGGCGGGGGTGAAAAGTGCCCAGCAGGTGCGGATCCGCGCAGCGCAGTCGTTGGGTGCCAGCCGTACACAGGTGCTGCTGTTCGTCATTTTACCGGGCGCACTGCCGGAGATTTTAACCGGACTGCGCATCGGGCTTGGCGTGGGCTGGTCGACGCTGGTGGCGGCAGAGCTTATTGCCGCCACGCGGGGATTAGGATTTATGGTGCAGTCCGCGGGAGAGTTCCTGGCGACTGACGTGGTGCTGGCAGGGATCGCGGTGATCGCCGTGATCGCCTTCGGATTAGAACTGGGGCTGCGCGCGTTACAGCGTCGCCTGACGCCCTGGCATGGAGAAATACAATGAGTGAACGTCTGACCATTACCCCGCTGGGGCCGTACATTGGCGCACAGGTTTCGGGCCTGGATGTGACCCGTCCGCTGAGCGATAACCAGTTCGAGCAGCTCTATCACGCGGTGCTGCGCCATCAGGTGGTGTTCCTGCGCGAGCAGGCGATCACCCCCCAGCAGCAGCGCGCGCTGGCCCTGCGTTTTGGCGACCTGCATATCCACCCGGTTTACCCGCAGGCGGAAGGCGTGGAGGAGATTATTGTTCTGGATACCCACAACGATAACCCGCCGGATAACGACAACTGGCACACCGACGTGACTTTTATCGAGACGCCGCCCGCCGGAGCGATCCTCGCGGCGAAACTGCTCCCGGAGACCGGCGGCGATACGCTGTGGGCGAGCGGGATCGCGGCGTTTGAGGCGCTGTCTGCGCCATTCCAGACGTTGCTGAGCGGGCTGCGGGCGGAGCACGACTTTAAGAAATCGTTCCAGGAATATAAGTACCGTAAAACGGAAGCGGAACACCAGCGCTGGCTGGAGGCGGTTGCGAAGCATCCTCCGCTGCTGCATCCGGTGGTGAGAACCCATCCGGTAACGGGCAAGCAGGCACTGTTCGTGAATGAAGGATTCACAACACGCATTGTGGATGTGACGGAAAAAGAGAGCGAGGCACTATTAGGCTTTCTGTTCGCCCATATCACCAAACCGGAGTTTCAGGTGCGCTGGCACTGGCAGGAGAGCGATCTGGCGATCTGGGATAACCGCGTGACGCAGCACTATGCCAATGCGGACTATCTGCCGCAGCGAAGGATTATGCAGCGGGCGACGATTCTGGGGGATAAGCCGTTTTACCGTGCGCCTTGATCCCCTCACCCTAACACTCGTCCCAAAGGGGCGAGGGGACTGTCCGCTGCGGTTTTCAGGAGAAGGCTACAGATGCGCCTCGATATACCGTTGATAACGATTCGCCTTCAGGTAGCACAGATCCACCAGTACCAGCCCGTCGACGCAGTTGTTGAACGCCGGATCGCTGCCAAAATCGATAAACTGCACGCCGCCGGGTTCACACAGCTCAGAATACTGTTTGTAGAGCGGCGGAATACCACAGCCCAGATTGCCGAGCAGGGATTTTAGCTTCGTCAGGTCGTCAACGTAATCCACCCCACCAAACTGCGCCAGTACGTCCGGTAACGACGCCGGATAAGGCTGGCGTGAGGCCGCTAACGGGTGGCTCGCCGGGAACCAGAGGCGATAAAACGCCACCAACAGATCCCGTGCGGCAGGCGGTAGTCCCCCAGAAATAGAGACCGGGCCAAACAGATAGCGGTAGTGTGGATAACGTGCCAGATATGCGCCAATACCCGACCACAGGTAGTCCAGGCCGCGACGTCCCCAGTAGCGTGGCTGAATAAAGCTGCGTCCCAGCTCAATACCGTGTTCCAGCACATCCTGCATTTTGTCGTCGTAGTGGAACAGGCTGTAGCTGTACAGCCCCTCTGTGCCACGTTTTTCAACCTGCCTTGCCGTCGGCATAAAGCGATACGCGCCGACAATCTCCAGATCCTCTTCATCCCACAGGATCAGGTGCAGATAATCATCATCATAGCTGTCGGTGTCCCTGCGTTTCCCGCTTCCTTCCCCCACGGCGCGAAACGCAATCTCACGCAGGCGACCCAGCTCACGCAAGAGGGGAGCCTCCTCCTGGCCGTTACGCTGCCACAGGTAGATTGTTTTGCCATCACCGGTTTTGCCCAGGCACTCAGCCTGCGCCAGTTCGCGTTTCAGCGTGGCCCGGTCTTCCGGGCGCGCAATGGCACACTGGGTTTTAAAGACGCCAGGCAATCCCTTGCCAAGACGCATCACGTGCTGACGGCACTGCTCGGCCATCTCACGTGACGAAAGGGGGAGGCTAAACCAGTTGTCCCAGGCAATCTGCTGGCCAATTTTAATCGGCAACTGGCTGTGGCGACGACGGAACATCTGCTGCATCAGCAGCAGCATGGAGAGCGTCGGTGACACCAGGGTGCTGGCGTAGAAGAGCAGGCTGTTATGCGCCTGAATATGTACCGGTAGCAGGGGGGCGCGCAGTTTGCCGGCAAGTTTGATAAAGCCAGAGTGCCATTTTTTATCGCGAATGCCTTTGCGCGTCGGGCGCGAGACTTCCCCTGCCGGGAAGAAGATCAGTACGCCGGCGTTTTGCAGATGTTGCTCCATCTGCACCAGTGAGGTTTTTGCGGTCTTACCGCCCATATTATCCACCGGGATAAACAGTGAGCTGAGCGGCTCCAGGTGGGTCAGCATTCGGTTGGTAACGACTTTAACATCGCGACGCACGCGCGAAACGGCATACAGCAGCGCCAGTCCATCCAGGGTACCGGTCGGGTGGTTGGCAATAATGACCAGCGGGCCATGTTCGGGGATTTGTTCGAGATCGCGGGCGGAAACGGTGCAGAGAATATCGAGGTGCTCCAGAACTTGCTCCACCATATCCAGCCCCTTCAGGTGGCGGTGGTTTGCGGCAAACTGCTGGAATTCTTCTTCGTAGAACAGTCTTTTTAACAGACTTTTTTGCCAGGGTGCGGGCCTCGCCTGAGGCCAAAGGTCATCGAGAACATTGTCGAGACTAAACATGGTAACTCCTCCTGCCGTCTTGCGAAGACAGTAGAAGGACGAGATGTCTGTTGTATTGCAGTTTGGTGAAGATTAGTAGGATGCCGGGTAAGGCGAAGCCGCCACCCGGCACAACAGAGGATTAACGCAGAATTTTCTTCTCGGCCAGATCAAGCGCAAAGTAGCTGAAGATCAGATCCGCACCTGCGCGTTTGATCGCACCCAGGCTTTCCATAATCACTTTCTCTTCGTCGATCGCACCCGCCAGCGCAGCGAATTTGATCATGGCGTACTCTCCGCTCACCTGGTAGGCACCCAGCGGCAGCCCGGTACGTTCGCGGATATCGCGCAGGATGTCCAGATACGCCCCAGCCGGTTTAACCATCAGGCAGTCTGCACCCTGGGCTTCATCCAGCAGGGATTCACGGATGGCTTCGCGGCGGTTCAGTGGGTTCATCTGATACGTTTTGCGATCGCCTTTCAGCGCCGTGCCCGCTGCCTCACGGAACGGGCCGTAGAAGGAGGAGGCAAATTTGGTGGAGTAGGACATGATGGCGGTGTCAGTGAAACCGGCAGCATCCAGCGCCTGACGGATCGCCTGAACCTGTCCGTCCATTGCTGCGGATGGTGCGATGAAATCAGCACCGGCAGCAGCAGCAACAACGGCCTGTTTGCCGAGGTTCAGCAGGGTCGCATCGTTATCCACACCGTGATCGCACAGCACACCGCAGTGGCCGTGAGACGTGTATTCGCAGAAACAGGTATCGGACATGACGATCATTTCCGGCACCGTCTCTTTGCAGATACGGGACATACGGGCGACAAGGCCATCTTCTTTCCAGGCATCACTGCCGGTGGCATCGGTATGGTGGGAGATCCCGAAAGTCATCACCGAGCGGATACCCGCATTAGCGATACGTTCGATCTCACGAGCCAGATGTTTTTCCGGAATGCGCATCACACCCGGCATGGCATCAATGGCCTTGTAGTCATCAATCTCTTCTTCAACAAAAATCGGCAACACCAGATCGTTTAAGGTCAGTGTTGTCTCTTCAAACATAGCGCGCAGTGCAGGTGACTTGCGCAGGCGACGGGGACGAGCAATTAAATCGGTCATGGTATGCCTGACGTTTGTGGAACAAAGAGGGTTAGTGTACCTGAAACGGGGGAAGGGTGTTTTGCTAAAGTGGTTTTTTTTGTTCAATACTTTCAGGTACGCTGTATTCGAAAAAATATATACTGTGGCTAATATGTGTTTTATGTGTGGTAGATATTGGTATGATTTCTATATTTGTGTCCTTATATAAATAAGGATTATTTATTTTTGATTGCAATGTTTTTTATTGTTTGCGTGGATGGTCTTAACTTTATGTTTTTATAATATTTATATTGAATACGTCATGTCTGCATGGTTTTTTCATGTTATTTGTCTGGATACGGACTTAATCGAATCATTCATTGAACCTTTTCAGATTGAAACTGCATAATTCCCTTCGCAATAAAATATTGCTGAATGATTTGATGGACAAACTTGCTTACGTCCCTGAGGAGGGATGACCCAATGCAAACATGGAAAAAGAAACTGGTTGTATCTCAACTTGCATTAGCCTGCACCCTGGCTATCGCTTCTCAGGCAAATGCGAAAGATATTTCGGGTACAACATATAATACCTTCGGATATGATAATACAGCATCTACCCCCTGGTATTATGGCTATGCCGACTGGGGTTACTCAGATACCACTCACGATGGTGATATTTATCCGGTGATGAATAAGTCAACGGTAAATGGTGTTATTTCAACGTATTATCTGGATGACGGTATCAATGGTCACGCTAATGCACTGAGTATTTCCAACAGTACTATTAATGGCATGATTACGTCTGAATGTATGACGACGTCGTGTGCCGATGGTGTGGATACAGATGGCACCACACATACTCAGTATGACCGTTTTAGTCTGACCGTAGATAACAGCACCATCAATGATACGTATGAGCATTACGCTTATGACGTTGTGAATGGCGATACTTCAGAAACCCATTATCTGGACACCTACGATCTGGGTAATGCCATTACGCTGGACGTTGAGTCAGATATTGTTATTCAGAATAACTCCCACGTAGCGGGTATCACCCTGACACAGGGTTATCAGGAACTGGATAATACCCCGTATGACGGTATTGAAGGTGTTGCTAACAGCGCTAACGTCTTCACTGACACGCTGGTCGTGAAAGACTCTGTGTTGACGTCCGGTGCATACAGCGATCTCGGGACCAGCGGTTTCTATGGTCAAACCGCGAAGCCGAGCGATTATGGCGAAGCTAACGCCACTGCGGCAGATGACGCGGCGCTGATTGTTGCCGCAGGTGCGTCTGACAACGCTATGCAGACCACGGCGACGTTTGATCATTCTACCATCACCGGTGACATTCTCTTCTCCAGCACCTTCGATAACAATTTCTACACGAATGGCGATCCTGCAACCGATACCACCGATGACGGTGTGTATAACCCAACCACCAACGGCTGGGATGGTACTGATAAGCTGGATGTCACGTTGACGAATGGCAGCAAGTGGGTTGGTGCAGCGCAATCCAGCGTTGAAGCCATTGGCACTTCGCAGATGTACGGTCTGGGCTACAGCAACGTAGACTGGAGTACGCTGTCTCCTAACAGCATCTGGCCTGATTCCACTTTCGACACTAACAGTCACGTTGCGGGTGAAGAGGTCTATCAGAGCGGCCTGTTCAACGTGACGCTGGATCAGGGGTCTGAGTGGGATACTCGTAAGCTGTCTAACATTGATACGCTGACGGTTAATAACCAGTCGCAGGTCAATGTCGAAAACTCCGGTTTACTGGCTGATTCCATCACGCTGACCAATGCTTCATCCCTGAATATCGGCGACACCGGTGGGGTGGCAACTGACAGTCTGTATCTGGATAGCTACAGCCGTGCGGCACTGAGCGAAGAGACTGCATCGCTGTATGCCAACACCATTACCGTGGATAACGGTGCCGAGCTCGCGCTGGGACTGGGTCAGGTTGATACGCACAACATGGTGCTGACCGATGGCGGTGTGCTGAACGTAGCCAGCCGTGATTACGTGCTGAACAGCGATCTGAACAACGCGCGTTATATCACCAACGATAAGAGCAAGGCAGACTACGACTATGGTGTTGTTGCCATTAACTCCGATGGTCATCTGGCGGTAAATGGTGACGTAGCGGGTAACTACAGCGTTCGTATTGATAATGCGACCGGTGCAGGTTCCGTTGCCGACTACAAAAACAAAGAGATCATTCGTGTCTATGACAATAACGAAGACACCAGTGCTCGCTTTACCGCCGCGAACAAAGCCGATTTAGGGGCTTACACATATCAGGCACAGCAGCAGGGAGATTCCGTTGTTCTGCAGCAGAAAGAGCTGACGGATTACGCCAACATGGCGCTGAGCATTCCTTCTGCCAATACCAACATCTGGAACCTGCAGCAGGATACCGTTGGGACGCGTATGACCAACAGCCGTCATGGCCTGGCAGATAACGGCGGAGCGTGGGTAAGCTACTTCGGTGGCAACTTCGACGCTGATAATGGTACCGTCAGCTACGATCAGGACGTGAGTGGCATTATGGTCGGTCTGGATACGCTGATTGACGGCAACAATGCTAAGTGGATCGTCGGTGGTGCAGCTGGCTTTGCGAAAGGCGATATCAGCGATCGTACCGGTCAGGTTGATCAGGATAGCCAGACTGCGATGATTTACGCATCTGCGAAGTTTGCGAATGATCTCTTCATCGACAGCTCCCTGAGCTACACGCGCTTTGATAGCGATCTCTCTGCAAACATGAGCAATGGTCAGTATGTGGACGGTAACACCACCACTGATGCCGTAGGTTTCGGTATGAAACTGGGTTATGACTGGAAGCCAAACCTGTCTGGCTACGTAACGCCTTATGCGGCCGTGTCGGGTCTGTTCCAGTCTGGTGATGATTACCAGCTGAGCAACGACATGCGTATTGATGGCCAGTCTTACGACAGCATGCGTTATGAACTCGGTGTGGATGCGGGTTACACCTTCAACTACGGTGGCGATCAGGCGCTGACGCCTTACTTCAAGCTGGCATATGTGTATGACGATGCTGGTAATAATGCGGACGTGAATGGCGACAGCATTGACAACGGCGTTGAAGGTTCTGCCGTTCGTGTAGGTCTGGGCACGCAGTTTAGCTTCACCAAAAACTTCAGTGCTTACACCGATGCCACTTATCTCGGCGGCGGTGATGTTGACCAGAACTGGGGTGCAAATCTGGGTGTGAAATACAGCTGGTAAAACGCAACGCGGGGGATATTTTCCCCCGCTTTTTTATATGGCAATAAATAATACAGAACTGACAGATACAGGTGATTTGAGGTCTGCATGAACGTTAATGCGAAACCACTTTCTGAATTAGGCCGGCTAGAACAGTGTCTGAAAGACGCCAGTACGCCCTTTAAAGCAGCTTCGCAAAAGATCATTTCAAACGGTTGTAATGATGATGAGCCTCAAACCTATATGATACAAACTGGTATTGTTGAGATCTACCGCCAGTCAAATGGGCTACTTATTGGTATTGCAACGGCTCCTTTTATTTTTGGCCTGACCGCAGGAATGAGCAACAATTGTCGTGAATATATGATGGTTGCACAAACACCGTGTACCGGTTTTTATTTGCCTGCTGTTACGACGCGTCAACTTATTCAGCGGACATCTCTTTGGTGGGAGGCATTTTGTTGGTTATCATGGATTAACCACCTGCTTGGCGTGCGGGATAAACAGTTGGTAGGGAATAGTTCCTACAGTCAGATTCGATCCATGCTGATAAATATGTCCGAATGGGACGACACGCTGCGTTCGAAAATTGGCGTAATGAATCATATTCAACGAAGCACACGTATTTCACGCTCCGTTGTTGCGGAGGTTCTGGCCGCATTGCGGCAGGGTAATTATATCAATATGAGCCGGGGCAAACTGGTCAGTATCAACCGTTTGCCCACGGAATATTAAGTCTAGTTAGATGCTGTAAGTACCTGCGCTTTATTGGTACTCAGTTCAGCAACTAAGTTATTGAGGCCATCACTCATATTGACGAAACGCGTGTGCGGGGAGCGAGTGACCACCACAAAAGCCCCTACATTGGACTGCGGGATCATCGCCATATAGGTAATGAATCCACCGCCACCACCGGTTTTCTGAATAATACCCGGGCGACCATTTTTGGGGGCCATATAAACCCAGCCCATGCCGAGTGCATCGGCTTTACCTGGTACATCCATGCCGATGACGCGGTGAAACTGGCTACGCTGATAAATCAGGGTCTGCATCCGGTCGGCCTGGTTGCTGCGTGAATAGAAATCGGAAGACAGGAACTGCTGCATCCAGCGCATCATATCGCCAGGTGTGGAATAGACCCCGCCGCTGCCGATGGCCGCCAGGGTGTTATTGCACGGGCTGGCCCCTTTCTCAGCCACCATCAGGCGGCCACACTGGTCCGGAGATGGGGTAAAAGTAGTGTCCTTCATGCCCAAAGGGCGCGTGATCTGCTCTTCAAACAGCTGAGGATAGGGCTTCCCGGATGCCGTGGATAATGCATCGGCCAGCAGGTCAAATGCCAGGTTTGAATAGGATGCCTGTGAACCCGGTGCAGACTTCAGCGTAGCGGTGCTCAGGTAGTTCCAGCGCTGCTCACGCGTCGGCCAGACGAAGACGTCCCGGTGCGCTGTACCACCAGGTTGCTCACGCGGCAGGGCACTGGTATGTGTTGCAAGGTTTACCAGCGTAATCGGCGAACCCTGATATGTCGGAACGCGCGCACCAGGAGGGGCGTATTTGCTGAGTGGATCGTTAAGTTTCACCACCCCCTGATCGAGCAGTTTCACCAGCATTTCACTGGTCATCAGCTTGGTTAATGACGCAATGCGGATAACAGAGTCCAACTGTGGACGAACGTTATTGCCGGGACGTGTCTCACCAAAACTCCGGAACACGCGCTGGTTGCCGTCGATGACCACCATCGCCATCCCCGTCGCGCCGCTGCCGTAGTAAATAAGGTTTGCATAACGATCGGCAATATCTGAAGCCAACGCGGGGGCCGTCAGCGGTTGGGCTGCCTGGGCAGTAGACAGGCTCACCGCACACAGCGCGGTGAAAGAAAGCAGACAACGTTTCAACGAAAAGCATCCATGAAGTGAATCGGGAAAGTAATAGGTATTTATACTACTAAACGGGACAGAGCAATGCCCCGAATTGCATAACGATAGCCGGAAAAACGTAACCGTGAGTAAATAAGAACAATTTACTTACGACCTACCTCCCAATTTGTGACATCGGGCTTATGATAGACACCGGTGTCATTCAATCTTGCGGAGAACGGTATGTCTGAGAAGCGTGTGGTTATGGTTGTTGATATGCAGCAAGGGGTGTTTGAAACACCCCGTCATCAGCGCGAAAAATGTGTCTCTCTTATCAACCAGCTCACGCAGGCAGCCGATCGGGTTATTTTTATTCAACATACCGAGGCAGGAGGGCTGGAAGAGGGAAGCGAAGGGTTTGCGCTGCTGCCTGACTTACACCAGCCGGCAGGCGCGCTCTATGTTACCAAGACCGCCTGCGATGCGTTTTATAACACTCCGCTTGAGACTCTGCTGCGCGAACACGGGGTTCGTGAGTTTGTGATCTGCGGTTGCGCCACCGATTACTGTGTCGATGCCACTTTCAAAAACGGCGTCAGCCGGGGTTATCACATTACCGTTGCAGAAGATGCCCACACGACGGCGAATCGCACTGCAGCTGATGCACATATCCTGATTAACCACTATAACGATGTCTGGCGTAACTTCATTGCACCCGCCAATCCCCCGGCAGTGAAACGCACCGAAACAATTCTCGAAAACTGGAAAGCGAACTAATAATAGCGCGTCGGGTCTGACCTTTTTGCCTGAGTCGGGAGGCTGGCTCAGGCAAGATTTTCGTGTGGTGATTTGTTGAACGCAGCAACAGCCATAACTACAAGAAGGAAGCATTATGTTTAAGTCTTTTTTCCCAAAGCCGGGGCCATTTTTCCTGTCGGCATTTATTTGGGCACTGATCGCGGTCATTTTCTGGCAGGCCGGTGGTGGCGCGTGGCTGACGCGTATCATGGGCGCGACGGGCGAGGTGCCCATTAGCGCGACCCGTTTCTGGTCGCTGAGCTACCTGCTGTTTTACGCCTACTACATGGTGTGCGTGGGGCTGTTTGCGTTGTTCTGGTTTAAGTTTTCGCCGCACCGTTGGCAATACTGGTCTATTTTGGGGTCTGCACTGATCATTTTTGTCACCTGGTTCATGGTGGAAGTGAGTGTTGCGATTAACGCCTGGTATGCCCCCTTTTATGACCTTATCCAAAAAGCGCTGAGTGCGCCGAATAAGGTTCCAATTGGTGAACTCTACGCGGGTCTCTTAAGCTTTACGGGCATTGCAATGATCGCTGTTACGGTGGCTGTGCTGAATAACTTCTTTGTTAGCCATTATGTTTTCCGTTGGCGTACCGCGATGAACGAATACTATATGGCTAACTGGCAGCGGTTACGGCATATCGAAGGTGCTGCACAGCGTGTTCAGGAAGACACCATGCGTTTTGCATCAACGCTGGAGGACATGGGGGTCAGTTTGCTGAATGCCATAATGAAGCTAATCGCATTCTTACCGATCCTGATAGCCTTATCACCTCATGTGCCTGAACTGCCGATTGTTGGTCACTTACCCTATGGTCTGGTCATTGCGGCGCTGGTCTGGTCACTGATGGGCACCGGGCTTCTTGCGGTGGTGGGGATCAAGTTGCCAGGTCTGCAATTTAAAAATCAACGCGTTGAAGCGGCTTATCGTAAAGAGCTTGTTTATGGTGAGGATGATCCCGCGCGGGCAGTGCCGCCAACGGTCAAAGAACTGTTTAAAAACGTACGTATTAACTATTTCAGACTCTACTTCCACTACATGTATTTCAACATCGCCCGAATTTTATACCTTCAGGCCGATACCGTTTTTGGAATAGTCCTGTTGTTCCCGTCAATTGTTGCAGGAACAATTACCCTGGGTTTAATGACTCAAATCACCAATGTTTTCGATCAGGTGAGAAGCTCGTTCCAGTATCTCATCAACTCCTGGACGACGCTGGTGGAGCTGATGTCTATCTATAAACGTTTACGCAGTTTTGAGCGTGAACTGGACGATCGGGACCTTCAGGAAGTAACCAATACATTTAGCTAATACAGGGAGTTGCTATGTCATTTGCCGTACCGCGCGCGTTACCGCTGTCTTTACTGGCCGCCTTCATACTGGTGGGGTGTGCTGAAAAAGGAGCCGCCCCGCTCAAGAAAGGCGAGAAACCTGTCGATGTGGCAAGCGTCGTGCGGCAAAAAATGCCCTCTACCGTGAAGGATCGCAATGCATGGGCTGAGGCATTAGCAAAAACCTTTGAAAGCCAGAAAATAGCCCCCACCGAGGAGAATATTTGCTCGGTGCTGGCGGTGGCACAGCAGGAGTCGATGTACCAGTCAGACCCGGCGGTACCGGGTCTGAACAACATTGCCTGGAAAGAGATCGACCGCCGTGCGGAATCGATGCATATCCCGGTTTTTCTGGTGCATACCGCGCTTAAAATCAGCTCACCCAATGGCAAAACTTACAGCGAACGGCTGGATACGGTGAAAACCGAGAAACAGCTGAGCGCCATTTTTGATGATTTCATCAACATGGTTCCGATGGGACAGAAACTGTTTGGTTCGCTTAACCCGGTGCATACCGGCGGGCCGATGCAGGTCAGTATTGCGTTTGCGGAAAAGCATACCGATGGCTACCCGTGGAAAATCGACGGTACCGTTCGTCAGGAGGTCTTCTCCCTGCGCGGCGGGCTCTGGTTTGGCACATATCATCTTCTTAACTACCCGGTAAGCTACAGTGAACCGCTGTATCGCTTTGCAGACTTTAATGCGGGCTGGTATGCCAGCCGTAACGCGGCGTTCCAGAGTGCGCTGAGTCGTGCAAGCGGTGTAAAACTGGCACTGGACGGCGATCTTATTGTCTACGGTAGCAGCGAGGCGGGCACCACTGAACTGGCGGTGCGGAAATTATCGGCAAAGCTCGGTATGAACAATAGTGACATCCGCCGTCAGCTGGAGAAGGGCGACAGCCTGGCGTTTGAGAAAACGGACTTGTATCAGAAGGTGTTTACGCTTGCGGAGCAGAAGAGCGGGAAAGCGTTACCGCGGGCAATACTGCCGGGCATTCAGCTGGAAAGCCCGAAGATCACGCGTAACCTGACGACTGCATGGTTTGCAAAACGCGTGGATGAACGTCGGGCTCGCTGTATGGCACTTTAATGACGACGCCAGCGCAGAATTAACGCGACAACGCCCAGGATCATACATCCCGTAAGGAAGGGAACCAGGCCAAACAGGGTGCTGACGCCAAAGCCGAACTCAACCCGCGGCCGTCCGGTATCCTGAACCTGCATCAGGTGTTCATAAACGCCTGGTGCATGAACCAGTATGTTGAGAAGCTGCGAGCCTGCCCAGAAGCAGAACAGTACAAACAGGGCATAGGCGATATTGCCTGCCGTGGAGGTTTTTGGTTGTTTTCCGCCAAAAATCGGTTTCGACAAGGTAAAATCAGCCATAAAGACCTCCCAATATTACTCAGTTCAGAAATTCGCCGTAGAGTGAGTTTGACAGGTCATTGGTTTTGTCAATATCAGAATCGTGGTAATTTGCGCTAAGGAATTTTCCTGGATTGTCGATTTCTGCAGCACATCACAATTTTATGACTTAAGTGAAACTGCGTCGCGTTTCAGAATTTCCGCATCCGCCACAGACCTGGCCGTCAAACTGTGAGAGGATGTCTTTTTCTCTGCCGGAGTCGTCATGAAGCTCACTTCCAAACTACGCCGTGACTGGCATTACTACGCCTTTGCTATTGGGCTGATTTTTATTCTTAACGGTATCGTGGGGCTGTTGGGGTTTGAAGCAAAAGGCTGGCAAACGTATGCCGTTGGGCTGGTGACCTGGGTTATTAGCTTCTGGCTGGCGGGGTTGATTATCCGCCGTCGTCCTGAAGAGACGACAGCGGATGAGACGGAAATCGCAAAGAAAACCGATTAACCGTTTACGGAGCTTTTAAGAGCGCTGTCGGCGGCATGACGCTCCTGCGCCAGTTCGATCAGGCGGGTGATCAGTGCCGGATAGCTCAGCCCGCTGGCCTGCCACAGTTTCGGGTACATGCTGATGTTGGTAAAGCCAGGCAACGTGTTGATTTCGTTGATCACCACTTCGTTTTCTGGCGTCAGGAATACATCGACACGCGCCATGCCGCTGCAGCCGAGCGCCTGATAAGCATTAATGGCGATCGCCCGGATCTTATCGTTAATGGCCGGATCAATATCCGCAGGCACTACAACCTGCGCGCCTTTATCATCAATGTACTTGGTGTCGTAAGAGTAGAAATCGCTGTTTAATACCACTTCACCACAGGTGCTCGCCTGTGGGAAATCGTTGCCCAGTACGGCGCACTCAATTTCACGGCCTTTGATACCCTGTTCAACCACCACTTTATGGTCAAATTCAAACGCCAGACGGACGGCATCCGTGAACTGTGCTTCGCTTGTGACTTTGCTGACGCCTACGGAAGAGCCCTGGTTTGCAGGTTTCACAAACAATGGCAACCCTAACTGGCTGGCAATCGTCCCGAAGCTATGGTTGTTGCGGTTAGCGCGGGTGAGCGTGACGAACGGGGCAATATTCAGCCCGGCATCGCGCAGCAGACGTTTGGTGACGTCTTTATCCATGCAGGCGGCGGAGCCCAGTACATCAGAGCCAACAAACGGCAGGTTGGCCATACGTAACATCCCCTGCAAAGAGCCGTCTTCACCCAGCGTGCCGTGTACGATTGGGAAGACGACGTCGATTTGTGCCAGGGTCTGCGCATTGCCGGCGTTGATAAGCTGCCCCTGAACTACGCCAGGTACGGTGGCGACGCTGATTTCAGAGGGATTAAGCGCGATATGTGCCGGATCGTCAGCATGTAACAGATACTGGCTGGCATCGTTAACATGCCACTGCCCCTGTTTATCAATGCCCAGCAGTACAACCTCGAAGCGGCTTTTATCAATGGCATCGACAATATTTTTAGCCGATTGCAATGAAACCTCGTGCTCCGCTGATTTTCCCCCAAAGACAATACCTACGCGCTGCTTTGCCATCTCACTCTCTTCCAGTATGACGAAAAGCCTATAACATACCACGATGGCCTGCGGGTTTCGCGGCCTTCTGCCATAATGTTTTTGCGCGGTTTTTAAAGCATAAATCACCGACTCTCAGAGGATATTTTGTGACATGTTTCACAAATATGATGACTGGGAAGATAAAACACCAAAGTCTTCCCTGTCGCATCTCTGGTGCTACGTGAATGCACGTAACTTGCTAATCTGTAGGCGAATTCGCCTAAAAATGAAGATTGCGTCGTTTATGGAATCCTGGAAAGTTAACCTTATATCGGTCTGGTTTGGCTGCTTTTTTACCGGACTCGCCATCAGCCAGATTTTACCCTTCCTGCCGTTGTACGTTGCGCAGCTGGGCGTTTCGTCGCATGAAGCACTCTCCATGTGGTCAGGGCTGACGTTCAGCGTCACGTTCCTGGTCTCCGCCATTGTATCGCCGATGTGGGGCAGCCTGGCGGATCGTAAAGGACGTAAGCTGATGCTGTTGCGTGCGTCGCTGGGGATGGCGATTGCTATTCTGCTGCAGGCCTATGCCTCCAACGTCTGGCAGCTCTTTTTCCTGCGGGCGATAATGGGGCTGACCTCCGGGTATATTCCCAATGCAATGGCGCTGGTCGCTTCTCAGGTTCCGCGTGAACGCAGTGGCTGGGCATTGAGCACGCTGTCCACGGCGCAGATAAGCGGGGTTATTGGCGGCCCGTTAATGGGAGGCTTTCTGGCTGACCATGTGGGCTTGCGTGCGGTGTTTTTCATTACCGCCATACTGCTCGTGGTCAGTTTTCTGGTCACGCTCTTTCTGATTAAAGAGGGGGGACGTCCTGTTGTCAGCAAATCTGAACGCCTGAGCGGCAAAGAGGTTTTCGCCTCGCTGCCTTATCCCGGCCTGATGATCAGCCTCTTTGTCACCACGATGGTGATCCAGCTCTGTAACGGCTCAGTTGGCCCGATCCTGGCGCTGTTTATTAAGTCGATGGAGCCTGAAAGCCATAATATTGCCTTTCTCAGTGGGATGATTGCAGCCATACCTGGCGTATCGGCACTCATCTCTGCACCACGTCTGGGAAAACTGGGTGACAGGATTGGCACGGCGCGCATCCTGATGGCCACGCTGATTTTTGCAGTGGTGCTCTTTTTCGCGATGTCGTTTGTTACCTCTCCGCTTCAGCTTGGCGTGCTACGTTTCCTGCTCGGCTTTGCCGATGGCGCAATGTTGCCAGCGGTGCAAACCTTACTGGTGAAATATTCCCGTGACCAGGTGACCGGACGTATTTTTGGTTATAACCAGTCATTTATGTATTTGGGCAATGTTGCGGGCCCGCTTATTGGTGCTTCTGTTTCAGCAATGGCAGGTTTCCGCTGGGTATTTGCTGCCACGGCGGTTGTGGTCTTGCTTAATATTATTCAACTGGCTATTGCCTTGCGTCGTCGCAGACAAGCAGAAGAGGCAAAACGGAGCGCTAACGTGCCGGGTGATGAGGTTATATAATAGAAAAACGTTTCGCTGATAAATGAAAAGATATATTTACGCGGTAAAGCGATTTTTTCATAAGATAATACTTTTCACCTCTTTGCATTATTGATTTGGAGTGCTAAGTTCAGAAAAAATTGCATAAGGAAATAGCACGGTGAAAAATCTCACGGCTATGTTGCTGGTCAGGCTTGCACAAAAGGAAGAAGAGGCAAAAGAACTGGCCGCCCAGGTCGACGCGCTGGAAATTGTCGTCACTGCATTGTTACGGCAAATGGCTAAAAACGACCAACAGGCGTTGATTGATAGCATCGAAGGCGCACTGATACCCGATTCGCAGGTGCCGCTTGAGGGGGCGCAAATGCGCCATCAGTACGTGAAAAAGCTATTAAAGTACCCTCGTCGCTAAACCGTCACAGAACATGACGACGTGTCATAGAATTGTCATGCAGGATGCCTATAGTCGCTCTGTTTTTATTTTTATGTATTTGTACATGGAGAAAATAAATTGAAACAGAGCGCACTTTTCATCGCATTACTTCCCCTGTTAATTACCCCTGCTATTCATGCGGACACGACGAAAAACCACGTGCTGGATAATCGTGCGGCAAAAGGTGATATCACCCAACCTGGCGGCGCACGTCGACTGTCAGAAGATCAGACCGCAGCTATTCGCGCTTCGCTGAATGACAAACCGGCGAAAAACATCATTCTGCTGATTGGCGATGGTATGGGTGATTCCGAAATTACCGCAGCGCGAAATTATGCCGAAGGTGCCGGTGGCTTTTTTAAAGGCATTGATGCATTACCCCTTACCGGACAATATACCCATTACTCGCTGGATAAAAAAAACGGCAAACCGGATTACGTAACGGATTCCGCTGCATCTGCAACGGCCTGGTCCACCGGCGTGAAAACCTATAACGGCGCGCTGGGTGTGGACATCCACGAAAAAGATCATCAAACCCTCCTTGAGATAGCAAAGGCGGCGGGGCTGGCAACCGGCAACGTCTCTACCGCTGAAATTCAGGATGCTACCCCGGCGGCCCAGGTGTCACATGTGACATCGCGTAAGTGCTATGGCCCGTCGGTCACCAGCGAAAAATGCCCAACGAATGCGCTGGAAAAGGGCGGTAAAGGTTCTATTGCCGAGCAACTGCTGAATGCGCGTGCTGACGTGACGCTGGGCGGTGGGGCGAAAACCTTTGCAGAAACCGCCACTGCGGGTGAATGGCAGGGCAAAACGCTGCGTGAGCAGGCTCAGGTGCGGGGTTATCAGATGGTGAGCGATGCCGCGTCTCTGGCCGCAGTTACCGAAGCTAACCAGAACAAACCTCTGCTGGGGCTTTTCTCTGACGGCAATATGCCCGTGCGTTGGGAAGGGCCAAAAGCTTCTTACCACGGCAACATTGATAAACCTGCAGTGACCTGTACACCAAACCAGAAACGCGATGCTAGCGTACCGACGCTGGCCGCGATGACGGATAAAGCCATCTCTCTGCTGAGCAAGAACGAAAAAGGCTTCTTCCTGCAGGTAGAAGGCGCGTCAATTGATAAACAAGACCATGCGGCTAATCCATGTGGTCAGATTGGCGAAACGGTAGACCTGGACGAAGCGGTGCAGAAGGCGCTGGAATTCGCGAAGAAAGACGGTAACACCCTGGTGGTGGTCACCGCTGACCATGCGCACGCCAGTCAGATCATTCCGTCAGATACCAAAGCACCAGGCCTGACTCAGGCGCTGAACACCAAAGATGGTGCGGTAATGGTGTTGAGCTATGGCAACTCTGAGGAAGAGTCTATGGAACATACCGGCACGCAGCTGCGTATTGCGGCGTACGGCCCGCATGCGGCCAACGTGGTAGGGCTGACCGATCAGACCGATCTGTTCTACACCATGAAATCCGCTCTTGGGCTGAAATAAGAGAGACACCCGGTAGAAATTATGGCTGCCGGGTGGTTTTTTTCCTGTCACAGAGCCAGACTTAGCGTGTATGTTCACAAAAGGATGGTGTAATGAAAGCAACAATACTGGTTACCTTGCTCTCAGGTATGTTCCTGATGGCTTCGGCGAACGCGGAAGAAAAAACATTAACCCCTCAACAACAGCGCATGACTACCTGTAACCAACAGGCAACAGCGAAGACTCTGAAAGGCGATGCCCGCAAGACCTATATGAGCGATTGTCTCAAAAATGGTGCATCCAAACCGGATGAGAAAAGCCTGACGCCACAGCAACAAAAAATGCGGGAATGTAACGCTCAGGCCACTGAACAATCACTGAAAGGTGACGATCGTAAGAAGTTTATGAGCGGTTGCCTGAAGAAAAAATCATAGTTCTAACGGGTGAGTCGTTGTCCTGGCTCACCCAAAATTTCATACTTTCCCCGAAAACCCCCTCTCTATAATTTGGGAAATATTTCAGAATATTCCCAAAAAATGATGAATGATGAAAATTTTTACAATAAAGAGAGTATTC
This sequence comes from Enterobacter sp. LM3, assembly GCF_046622475.1. NCBI lineage: Bacteria > Pseudomonadati > Pseudomonadota > Gammaproteobacteria > Enterobacterales > Enterobacteriaceae > Enterobacter > Enterobacter sp. LM3. The sequence goes on from NZ_JBJURN010000009.1 coordinate 65,965, forward strand.
GGGAAGAGTGGCATCAAAACCTTTCTCAGGATGACTCGCATCGTACGGGCATTCGCTTTGCCCGGCGGGTTCGGCTGGCACGAATGGTCGGGCTGGCAGCGATGTTCTTCCCCATTGCCGGAGTACTGGTAACCCAGTTTCTGGCTGGCGGCTGGTGGTTGTTGCTGGTTGGCTGGGCGTTTGTCTGGCCTCATCTTGCCTGGCAGATTACCTGTCGTGCTCCCGATCCTTTTCGCCGCGAAATCGTAAACCTGAAGGTCGATGCCGTCATCGCCGGGGTATGGATTGGCCTGATGGGAGGAAATGCCCTGCCCACGACCGCACTGGTCATGATGATAGGTATGAATATGATGGGATCGGGTGGCTGTCGCTTATTCCTTGCTGGCGTGACCATGACCCTGCTGTCGGCCGTGGTGACGTTATCATTGACCGGCAGAATCGTGACGTTCTCTCCCGAGCCGCTGGAGTGGTGGCTGACTCTGCCCGTTTTTATGCTGTATCCCATGCTCTTTGCCTGGGTGAGCCACCAGACCGCGGTCCGGCTGGCAGAAAATAGACACCGACTGGAACTGATGAGCACCCACGATGGCATGACAGGTGTCTTCAACCGCCGCCACTGGGAGACGCTCCTGCGTAACGAATATGAACAGTGCCGTCACAACCACCGGCAGACGACAATTTTGCTCATCGATATCGATCACTTTAAGGGGATTAACGACACCTGGGGGCACGATGTGGGTGACGAAGCGATTATCGCCATCACTCGCCAGCTACAGATGACGCTACGTTCAGGGGATTTTATTGGCCGTTTCGGTGGGGATGAGTTCGCGATAATTATGTCCGGAACGCCTGCCGAAAATGCGATCGCCGCAATGTCACGTGTTCACGAGCGGCTGAAAAAACTGTCGTTACCCGGCGCACCCTCAGAGCGGCTGCGCATTAGCGTAGGTGTGGCTCCCTGGAGTACACAGTTTGGTCACTACCGCGAGTGGTTAAAAGCGGCAGACATTGCGCTGTATAAAGCCAAAAATGCCGGACGGGGTCGTACCGAGGTGGCCGCCTGACGCCCGGCAGGGGGATCAGGATTTACTCAGCTTTTCTGATTTTTCCATGCATTTGACCATTGCCTCAATGACGGCCGCGCGGAACCCGCGTTCTTCCAGCACACGCACTGCTTCAATGGTGGTTCCCCCCGGGGAGCAGACCATATCTTTCAGTTCACCCGGGTGTTTGCCGGTTTCCAGTACCATTTTTGCCGAGCCCATGACGGCCTGCGCGGCAAATTTATAAGCCTGCGCGCGCGGCATACCGCCCAGCACAGCCGCGTCAGCCATGGCTTCAATAAACATAAAGACATACGCGGGAGCCGAGCCGCTTACGCCCACAACCGGGTGGATCATTGACTCGGCAATCACTTCCGCTTCACCGAAGCAGCGGAAAATGTTCAGGACATCTGCCACATCTTCCGTGGTGACCAGCGCGTTCGGCGTGATGGACGTCATACCGGCGTTGACCAGTGATGGGGTATTGGGCATCGCACGGACGATTTTACGGTCATGGCCCAGCGCACGCGCCAGTTGATCGAGGGTAACGCCCGCCGCAATTGAAACGACCAGCGTCTCTTTGTTCAGGCTGGAGGTGATTTCGCTCAGCACTTTGATCATGATGTTGGGTTTAACGGCTCCAAAGACGATATCCGCCACCTGAGCCACTTCCTGCGCGCTTTCGGCAGCGTTAATTCCGTATTCATCGTGCAGTGCGGCGACTTTATCCGGTGATGGGGTATAGACCCAAATCTGCCCCGGCAGCACCTGGCCGCTGGCAATCAGGCCACCCAGGATGGCTTTACCCATATTACCGCAGCCGATAAACCCGATTTTTTTCTCCATCATGTCTCTCCGTTATTATGCGTTGTTGTCTCTGATTGATAGCTTTATAGCTTAACAATGAAAAGCAGGCGACAATAGCCATCATTGTGATACCGGGGAGACAACATGGCGATTTGGGTTGATGCGGACGCCTGTCCGAATGTGATTAAAGAGATTTTGTTCCGCGCTGCCGAGCGCGTGCAGATGCCGCTTACGCTGGTGGCGAACCAGAATATCCGCGTGCCGCCGTCGAAATTTATTCGCTCGCTGCGGGTGCCCGCCGGGTTTGATGTGGCAGATAATGAAATTGTGCGTCTGTGCAGCGCTGAAGATCTGGTGATCACCGCGGATATCCCGCTGGCTGCGGAAGTGCTGGAGAAAGGCGCGGCGGCGCTAAACCCTCGTGGTGAGCGTTATTCACCCGCGACCATCCGGGAAAAACTCACTATGCGAGATTTTATGGATACGCTGCGTGCCAGCGGCGTGCAGACCGGTGGACCGGACAGCTTATCCCAGCGTGACCGTCAGCAGTTTGCCGCTGAGCTGGATAAATGGCTACTGGAAGTGAAGCGCCGCACCGCGTAATGATAACCATTGTCAAATTGTGGTACAGTGTGGCCTCCACAGGGTTGTCATCCCGTACCGCTTTGCAGTAAAGTTAACGCAACATCTTCTGCAATCATTTCTTTACAGTCTTCAGCCTTCCGGCATCAAGGGGAACACCTGGTTATGAACCAACCCATCTTTTTAGTTGGCCCCCGCGGCTGTGGGAAAACCACCGTTGGTCTTGCACTGGCACGCGCGTGTCAAAGCCAGTTTATTGATACCGACCACTGGCTGCAGGAGCATGCTGGTCAAACCATCGCAGAGATTGTCGAAAAAGAGGGCTGGGAAAGCTTTCGCGCACGTGAAACCGCTGCGCTGGAAGCAGTAACGGCACCGGCAACCGTGATTGCAACGGGGGGCGGTATTATTCTGGCGGAGTACAATCGCCAGTTTCTGCGCGAAAAAGGGATTGTGATTTACCTCTGTGCGCCGGTGTCTACCCTGGTGGGAAGGCTGGAAGCGTTTCCGGAAGAGGGGCAGCGCCCGACGTTGACCGGAAAACCGATAAGCGAAGAGGTCAGCGACGTGTTGGCTGAACGCGATGCGTTATACCGTGAGGCAGCACATCATGTTGTGGATGCCTCTGTCTCCCCGGAGCAGGTTGTTGATTCTGTTGTCACCGCGCTACGTTTAGCCCGGGCCAGTTAACGGGCATCTATACTTATAGTTCACCCCCCGACTCGCTGGATGAACTATGCCAAACAGACCTCCTTACCCTCGCAGTGCACGCGTTGTTACCGTCGAAAAAGGCCATCCCGGGCATACTTTGACCTGGTATCAGCTGCGTGCCGATTATCCCCATCCGGACTCGTTAATTAGCGAACACGAGACGGAACAGGAAGCGCTGGATGCCAAACAGCGTTATGAAGATCCCGAAAAGTCCTGAACACAATCTCAATGTGCACATTACCGTGCATGAGTCACACTTTTCATTCATTGGAAATGTTAAGCAGGAGTTAATATTTAGTTATTACAGGTGGATTCGGAAAGGCCAGCTGATCTTTACATTTCGCGGTAGGGATCAGCTGCTACGCTTGGGGCTGTTTTGGTGAAAAAACGAACTGTGCAGCGTGGTGAGCCTGTACCTGTGTGATGGCTGTGGTGGTAATGGAAGGCGATCAAAATGAAGGCGACGTTGGCGATCCTCACCATTGGTGTGGTCCCTGTAAGCGAAGTGTTACCGCTCTTAACAGAGCATGTCTCTGAACAACAGATCACGCATCTTAGCCTGTTGGGTAAGATGAGTCGGGAAGAGGTCATGGAAGACTACGCTGTAGAAGAGGGGGAGGATCCCCTGCCGACGTTATTAAGTGACGGTAAACTGGCGAATGTGTCACGTCCGAAAATCGAGCGCTCTCTTCAGGGGGTAATTGAAGTGCTTGATAACCAAGGTTATGACGTCATTTTACTGATGAGTACCGCGCCGATTAAGGGATTCATTGCGCGTAATGCCATTTTACTGGAGCCGCTACGGATTATTCCTCCGCTGGTGGCCTCCATTGTTGACGGGCATCAGGTGGGGGTAATTGTCCCTCTTGAGGCGCTTCTGGATAACCAGGCGGCAAAATGGCAAGTGCTGGAAAAAACGCCGCTGTATGCGCTGGCGAATCCCGTCTGGGATAGTGAGGCCGCGCTCATTGCGGCAGGGGAGACGTTGCTGGAAAGAGGGGCTGATGTGCTTATCCTGGACTGCCTCGGGTTCCATCAACATCATCGTGATTTACTGCAAAAGGCGCTTGATGTACCGGTGTTGTTATCCAATGTTCTGATGGCCCGGCTGGCGTCAGAATTACTGGCATAATGATTTTACGTGACAGGTCATGAGCATGGCCCCTATAGTGGATTTTTATCTAAGAATATAAGGGCCAGTTCATGCTTCAAAGTAACGAATACTTTTCCGGCAAAGTGAAATCCATTGGTTTTACCAGCAGCAGCACTGGCCGCGCCAGCGTTGGTGTGATGGCTGAAGGGGAATACACCTTTGGTACAGCCGAAGCTGAAGAAATGACGATTGTCAGCGGTGCGCTGAACGTTTTACTGCCAGGCGAAACTGAATGGAAAGTTTACGCTGCCGGAGACGTTTTCAACGTCCCTGGCCACAGCGAGTTCCATCTGCAGGTTGCTGAACCTACCTCTTATCTGTGCCGTTACCTGAAATAAACGGTTTAATACCCTCTCCCTTTTGGGGAGAGGGTCAGAGTGAGGGGATTACCTCTGCGCTTCTCCGCCGAGGCCTTCCACCAGACTCTGAATCAACGCCGCCAGTTCCCCGGTCATCAGGATAAAATCGGCGTCAAAGCGCTGGGCGTAATCTTCCCTGTCGATATCTTCGTTCTGATCGCGCAGTTCATCGCAGAACTTCAGGCGCTTCACGGAGCCGTCGTCGCACATCACAAACTGAATACGTTGCTGCCAGTCGAGAGCCAGTTTGGTTACCACTTTGCCCGCTTCAATGTGCACGGCGATTTCGTCGCTCACCAGCTCCTGTTTCTTCGCGCGGATCACACCGCCATCTTCCAGCAGGGCTTTTAGCTCGGCTTCATCCAGCAACTGGAAGCCCTGTGCGGCAGTACCGCTGCGCACCCACTCGGTCAGCGTCAGCTCGATAGGCGTTTCCATTGCCAGTGGAACCACCGGTAAAGAGCCGAGGCTCTTACGCAGCAGGGCCAGCGTATCTTCCGCTTTCTTAGCACTGGCGCAGTCCACCATGATCAGCCCGTTGACGGTATCGATCCACATCATGGTCTGGCTAAAGCGGCTAAATGCGCGTGGCAGCAGAGAGTGCAGCACTTCATCTTTCAGTGAATCTTTTTCGGTCTTTTTCAGCTTGCGGCCCTGTTCGGCTTCCAGCTTGAAAATTTTCGCTTCGAGAGCTTGCTTCACCACCGGTGTCGGCAGGATTTTCTCTTCCTTACGGGCACAAACGATGATTTGACCGGTGCTGCTGGCATGGGTCAGTGCATCGCTTTGTGAACCCATTGGAGGAACCCAACCGGTTTTTGCCATATCCTGGCTACCGCAAGGGGAAAAGGTATAAGCGGCTAACTGTTTTTCCATCTCTTCTGCACGCAGCGAAACGTCGCGGCTGAGACGGTAAACCATCAAATTTTTGAACCACAGCATGATAATTTCCACGGCCTTGTCGTTAAATCAGCGGGCATGATAACGAATTGTCGCATCGCTTGCATTGCTAATCGGGAAGCGTGCTTCTACTCTGTTGATAATCAGAATAATGAGGAGAGTCTTGTGCGTATTGGGATTGATTTGGGCGGCACCAAAACAGAAGTCATTGCACTGAGCGAGCAGGGGGAACAACTGTTTCGCCACCGCCTGCCCACGCCGCGTGATGATTATCACCAGACTATCGAGACGATTGCCCGGCTTGTCGACATGGCAGAGCAGGCTACTGGGCAGGTGGGCACCGTTGGGATGGGCATTCCGGGGTCGATTTCGCCTTATACCGGCGTGGTTAAAAACGCCAACTCCACCTGGCTCAATGGTCAGCCTTTTGATAAAGATTTGAGCGCGCGCCTGAATCGTGAGGTGCGCCTGGCGAATGATGCTAACTGTCTGGCGGTATCAGAAGCCATTGACGGTGCAGCCGCAGGCGCACAGACCGTCTTTGCGGTCATCATCGGCACCGGGTGTGGTGCCGGTGTGGCCTTCGGCGGGCGCGCCCATATCGGCGGTAACGGTACGGCGGGCGAGTGGGGGCACAATCCACTGCCGTGGATGGATGAAGATGAACTCAAATACCGTGCCGAAGTGCCGTGTTATTGCGGTAAACAGGGTTGTATTGAGACGTTTATTTCCGGCACCGGTTTTGCCACCGATTACCACCGTCTGAGTGGTCAGCCCCTCAGGGGCAATGAGATTATGCGTCTGGTTGAAGAGCAGGATCCGGTTGCGGAGCTGGCGCTCAGCCGCTACGAAATGCGCCTGGCGAAATCACTGGCACATGTGGTGAATATTCTCGATCCCGACGTGATTGTACTGGGAGGCGGGATGAGCAACATTGACCGGCTGTACACCACGGTGCCGAACCTGGTGAAACCGTGGGTATTCGGCGGCGAGTGCGAAACCCCGATCCGCAAAGCGGTACACGGGGATTCCAGCGGTGTGCGCGGCGCAGCGTGGCTGTGGCCGGAATAAAAGCAAAACTGTTTTTAGTGTTTGTTCCCTCTCCTTGTGGGAGAGGGCCAGGGTAAGGCAAGGTAAAAGCAAAACTGTTTTTAGTGTTTGTTCCCTCTCCTTGTGGGAGAGGACCAGGGTAAGGCAAGGTAAAAGCAAAACTGTTTTTAGTGTTTGTTCCCTCTCCCTGTGGGAGAGGGCCAGGGTGAGGGCATCAGACCGCACAGATCCAACACTCACTCCACCGCAAACACCTTATCCAGCTTGCTATACCCCAGCCCGTTGATCTTCTTCACTTTGATCTGCACCGGAATACGTTCTTTCATCGCCTCGACGTGACTGATCACGCCAATGGTTTTCCCGGTGGCATTCAGTGCGTCGAGTGCATCCAGTGCAGTATCCAGCGTTTCACTATCGAGCGTGCCAAAACCTTCATCCAGGAACAGCGAATCAATCCGCGTTTTGTGGCTCACCAGGTCGGAAAGCGCCAGCGCCAGCGCCAGGCTGACCAGGAAACTTTCGCCGCCGGACAGGGTGCGGGTATCGCGTACCGCATCAGCCTGCCAGGTATCGACCACTTCCAGCTCCAGCGCGTCGCTGACTTTACGTTGCAACAGATAGCGACCGTGCAGACGGTTGAGCTGCTGGTTCGCGAGCCAGACCAGATTATCCAGCGTCAGCCCCTGCGCAAACTTACGGAACCGGTCACCGGTACTGGAGCCAATCAGTGAATTCAGATAGCCCCAGTCATCTGCCAGACGAGCCGCCTCTTCAATTTGCTGCATGAGCACCTGCTGGTGAAGGCGGTTATCGCTATCCTGTTTGAGCTGCTGGCGGATCTCCCCCTGATGAGTGGTGTTCTCGCGAAGCCGTTGTGCCAGCTGTTGTAATTGCGTCTGCAGGGTTTGTGCATCGGTGTCCAGTCCTTCCGGGCGCAGCGCATGATGTGCCTGCAACTGCTGGTGTGCTTGTCCGGACAGTGCCGTCGCCTGCTGGAGCAGGTTTTCCAGCGTCTGCTTTTGTTGCTCAAGACGGTGGATCGTCTCCTCATCAAGCAGAGCGGCCAGAAATGCCTCCCGATCGGCGAAGCAGCTTTCCGCCAGCGCCGTGGAAAATTGTGTTGTGGAGTGCTGCAAACGCTCACTTTCCAGATTTTCCTGCTGCTGCAGCGTGGCAAGCTGGCTTTGCAACGATACACATTCGTCGTGGATCTCACGCCAGTTTTCAGGAATAACCGGTTCGGCCTCTGTGGCATCCGCTACCGGAAGCGTGTCGAGTAGTGGGATCAGGGCGTTAATGCGTTCCTGAATAATGCCATGCTGAGTCTGTTTCTCCTGCCACTGTGCGAACTCCGTTTCACGGATGTTCAGCCAGGTCGCCTCTGTACCTTCGTCGGGTACGCTAAGCGACAGAGTGAGAAGGGTGTTTTCCAGTGTCTGACGCGTAGACGTCAGCTGTTGTTGATACTGACGCTCCTGCTCTTCCTGTTCGCGCAATTGGTTTTGCAGTGTCAGACGCTGGCTGAGTTGATAAAGCTGGCGTTCATAGTGTTCCTGTGCGTTCATCCAGGTGGCAATATCTTCCTGAATACTCAGAGAAATGTTCAAGGATGCGCAAACATCCAGCCACTCTTTAGTGAGTGTTTGCTCTTCCTGAGAAAGCGTCTGTGTTTCGTCTGTTTCACGCTGGATCTGTTGAGTCAGGGCATTGACCTGCCCCAGAACCAACAGACCTTCATCTTTCAGCGAGGCGACCTCTTTTTCCAGAGCATCCCGGCGGCGCTGATTGTCCGTTAGCTCAATGGATTGATATTTCTCGATGGCGGGGTGTTCGCTGGAACCACACAATGGGCAGGGTTTACCTGCTTCAAGCTGTGAACGATAGTTTTCCAGATCCTTAATCGTTGCTTCACGCTCACACAGCGCCTTCAGGTCTGAATAATGCTGGTTTTTCTCTTTATACTGCTGTCGACGCAGCGTTAGCGTTTCGTTAAGTTTTGCCTGCTCCGCCTGGGCTTTTTGCACGCTTTCAGCGTTCTGGTGCAGCCGCTTTTGCAGTGGCTGATAGCGGGCATGAAGTGCGGTCAGGCGCTGGCGGAAAGTCCGCGCCTGTGTCTGCTGCTCTATTGCTATCGCGACGTCATCCGCCGTGAGCGTCAGGCCATTTTCTGGCATAGCCTCCAGCTTCTTGCGCAATTCAATAATACGTGCTGACTGTGTAGCCAGTTGATTTCTGTCGCGATCCAGCTGGGAAAAGTGCGCGCGCCAGCCAGCAATCTCCTGACCCCACTGACGGAGTCGCTCGTGCTCAGCCAGCCACTGTGCCAGGGCTGTCTGTTCGGTCTGAAGCTGCTCATGGGTGCGCAGAGCGCTGTTGCGGATACGCGAACGCAGCGAGGTTTTTGTAAGTAAGCGAGTATTTACTTCACTCATCCGCTGTTTGGTCTGGGTAAGACGCGTGGTCTGCTCCTGTTGACGTTCCCACAGCGGTCGCAACTGGGTGGCGGGCTGGGCCAGCTGGAGTTTGGCCAGTTCCGGTGCCGCATCTGTAAGTGCCTGTTGCGCCTGCTGCTGTGCGGCTGATGCGCGCTGCTGTTCACGCATGAGTTCATCATTACGCGTAAGCCACTGAAAATCACTCTGTTGGCTTTGCTGTTGCACCAGCAGGGTTTTCTCTTCGTCAGTAAGTGCCTGCAAACTTTGCTGTAACTGCTGTTGCTGCTCTTCGCTCAACAGCACGACGCCTGCCGCCTGGGCTTCACACATCTCAAGCGCGTTGCGGGCGGCTTTGTGTTCCTCAAACACTCTCGCTGAAATCTGGCCATAGATCTCCGTCCCGGTCAGCTCTTCCAGCAGCTCAGCGCGATCGCTCGGTTTAGCGTTGAGGAATGCCGCAAACTGCCCCTGTGAAAGCAGCATCGAGCGGGTAAAGCGACCGTAATCCAGCCCGGTGAGTGCTGCGGTTTGCTCCAGTTTATCGGTGACTTTATCGGCCAGAATTTTGCCGTCCTCGCAGCGCGCCAGCTCCACGCGCGGAGCCTGTAAGTTCCCCTCCGGCTGATTGCGGGCGCGGTTCTGGCTCCAGAACGCGCGGTAGGCAATACCTTTCACTTCAAACTCAACCTCTGCCAGACACTCGGCAGTATCACGCGTCATCAGGTCGTTCTGAGCCTGAGACACTTTTTGCAGGCGCGGCGTCTCGTGGTAGAGCGCCAGGCAAATGGCGTCGAGCAGCGTGGTTTTCCCGGCACCCGTGGCACCCGTAATGGCAAACAACCCGTTGCTGGCAAACGGTTCAGCGGTAAAGTCGATTTTCCACTCACCCTTGAGGGAGTTGAGGTTCTTCAGACGCAGGCTCAGAATTTTCATGCGTTTTCTTCCTCATCATTAAGGGCATGCAGCGTATGGGTAAACAACTCGTTGAGTCGGGCACGCTTTGCGTCGTCCATCTCTTCCTGGGACAACCGACGTGCAAACACCTCTTCAACCCTGAGTTCGCTGAGTGTTTCACGCTGAGCTCCGAGCAGAATTTTCTCGCGCTGTTCGCGGCTGCGGCGCACCAGTAAAACCTCGACGGGGAGATCTTCCGTCAGCGCCTGAATTTTACGCTGCATATCATGCAGATAGTCGTCAGTGGTGATTTCGATATCCAGCCAGACAGGGGGGTTCTGTTCGATGCCGCGCCACTGTTCAAGCTGGGCGGTGATGGCGGCCAGATCGCCTTTTAGCACGGCCAGCGGCTGGGTGACGGGCACCTCAAGCGCCTCAACGGCGCTGAGTTTGCCGTCGGTAAAGCTCACCAGATGCACAGATTTCGCTTTACCTGTTTCATCAAAGCTGAGCGAAATGGGCGAGCCGCAGTAGCGAATGTGCTCGCAACCGCCGATGACCTGCGCGCGGTGAATATGCCCGAGCGCAATGTAATCGGCCGGTGGAAAGTTTTGCGCCGGGAAGGCATCCAGCGTGCCAATATAAATGTCACGAACCGCGTCACTTTTGCTGGCTCCGACGGTCGTCAGATGCCCGGTGGCAATCACCGGGATCGGTTGCTCACCGCGCAGGGTGCAGGCATCGGCATATTGCTGGTGGTAATAGTCGGTGATGCTCTGCAACAGGTGCTGCTGTTTTTCACCACCGGAAAGCCCCGCCTGGCTTTGCACGATATCGCGCGGGCGCAGGAAGGGAACCGGGCACAGCACTGCCCCCGGTGTACCGTCGCGTTTTTTCAGGATCTGCGGGGCGTGTCCGGCGCTGGCGACCACGGTAGTATTGAGGAAGGCCAGAATGTCACGAGATTCATTCAGTGTCGCTACGGAGTCGTGGTTACCGGCGACAATCACCAGATGGCAGCCCGTCTGCTGCAGGTTAACCACGAAACGGTTATACAGTTCTCGCGCATAGCTGGGTGGTGATCCGGTATCAAAGATATCGCCTGCCACAATAATCGCATCCACCTCGTGCGACCGGGCTGTGTCCAGCAACCAGTTCAGGAATGCTTCATGTTCAGCGGCGCGGCTTTTACTGTAAAAATTTTGACCCAGATGCCAGTCCGAGGTGTGAAGTATGCGCATAAGAGATCCGTGGCAAAAAATGGAAAGCAGGATTATAAACTTTCAGGGAACGGAAAATAACCGCTGTAATAAAACAACAGTTTGCCATTTCTGGTGGTAATGTTTTTCATAAATCTGTCATAAATCTGACGCATAATGACGCCGCATTACAAACTTGTAACTTAAATAAGATAAGACAGGGCAAAGTATGGCGAGACGTATTCTGGTCGTAGAAGATGAAGCTCCGATCCGTGAAATGGTGTGCTTCGTGCTCGAACAAAATGGCTTTCAGCCGGTTGAAGCGGAAGATTATGACAGCGCGGTGAACCAGCTGAATGAGCCCTGGCCCGACTTGATTCTGCTTGACTGGATGTTGCCCGGTGGGTCCGGGTTGCAGTTTATCAAGCACATTAAACGTGAAGCGATGACCCGTGACATTCCGGTGGTCATGCTGACGGCGCGCGGTGAAGAAGAAGATCGCGTGCGCGGTCTGGAAACCGGCGCGGACGATTACATTACCAAACCATTTTCGCCGAAAGAGCTGGTTGCCCGCATCAAGGCCGTGATGCGCCGAATTTCACCGATGGCGGTGGAAGAGGTGATTGAGATGCAGGGCCTGAGCCTTGACCCAACCTCACACCGCGTCATGACCGGCGAAAATCCCCTCGATATGGGGCCTACCGAATTTAAACTCCTGCACTTCTTTATGACTCACCCTGAACGCGTATACAGCCGCGAGCAGTTGCTGAATAACGTCTGGGGAACTAACGTGTATGTCGAAGACCGGACGGTTGACGTACATATCCGCCGCCTGCGTAAAGCGCTGGAACTGAGCGGCCACGATCGCATGGTACAGACGGTCCGTGGTACGGGTTATCGTTTTTCTACCCGTTTCTGAACAATGACAGGAGTGTGACGCGTGCTGGAACGTCTGTCATGGAAAAGGCTCGTCTTTGAACTGATCTTATGTTGTATACCGGCCTTCATTCTGGGGGCCTTCGTTGGATATTTACCGTGGTTTCTGCTGGTATCTGTCACCGGGTTGCTGATCTGGCATTTCTGGAACTTACTGCGCCTCTCCTGGTGGCTGTGGGTGGACAGAAGTATGACACCTCCGCCGGGGCACGGAAGCTGGGAACCGCTGCTTTACGGTCTGCACCAGATGCAGATGCGTAATAAAAAGCGCCGCCGTGAGCTGGGCAGCCTGATCAAACGTTTTCGCAGTGGCGCGGAGTCACTGCCGGATGCGGTCATTCTGACCACCGAAGAGGGGACGATCTTCTGGTGTAATGGCCTGGCGCAACAGCTGCTAGGCCTGCGCTGGCCGGATGATAACGGTCAGAACATCCTCAACCTTTTGCGCTACCCGGAGTTCACGCTGTATCTGAAAAAGCGTGATTTTACGCGTCCGCATAACCTGAGGCTCAACAGCGGTCGCCATCTGGAGATCCGCGTGATGCCGTACAGCGAACGACAGTGGCTGATGGTGGCGCGTGACGTTACCCAGATGCACCAGCTGGAAGGAGCTCGGCGCAACTTTTTTGCCAACGTGAGCCACGAGTTACGCACGCCGCTGACGGTGCTGCAGGGTTACCTGGAAGTGATGCAGGAGCAAATTCTCGAAGGCGCACCGCGCGAGAAAGCGCTGCACACGATGCGTGAGCAAACGCACCGGATGGAAGGGCTGGTCAAACAGCTTCTGACGTTATCGAAAATTGAAGCCGCACCCACGCTCGCGCTGAATGACACCATTGATGTACCGATGATGCTGCGGGTGGTGGAGCGTGAAGCACAGACCCTGAGCCATAAAAAACATCAGCTGACGTTTGAGGTCGATAACAACCTGAAAGTGCTCGGCAGTGAAGATGAACTGCGTAGTGCCATTTCTAACCTGGTGTATAACGCAGTGAATCATACCCCGGAGGGGACACATATTGTGGTGCGCTGGCAGCATCTTCCGACGGGCGCTGAGTTTAGCGTCGAGGACAATGGGCCGGGGATCGCACCTGAACATCTTCCGCGCCTGACGGAGCGCTTCTACCGTGTGGATAAGGCGCGCTCGCGGCAGACCGGGGGAAGTGGTCTGGGGCTGGCGATTGTGAAACATGCGGTTAATCATCATGAAAGCCGTCTTGATATTCAAAGCACGATTGGGAAGGGAACCCGCTTCAGTTTCGTTATCCCGGAACGATTAATTGCCAAAAAGATCGCCTGACAGCAGGTGTGTCATCTTACCTTTCCACGGGTCAGCTATTGCTGGCCCGTTTGCTTTGCAGTCAGGTGAAACACGAATGAATTTTATACGCCTGATGCTTTTTTGTTCGCATGATTAGCCGTGGGTTTTTCTTATAATTAGCGTATTATTCTGGTTGGTTTTTTCATGCTGGCATTTTGTTCTGGTTTTGCGATCCCACCTTGCCTTTAAACGTTATAAGCGTTTAAATTGCCCCCCAGATACTGTCATAGCGACTGTATTTGCGTGGTAAATCGAAAAACTATTCTTCTCCACGCCAGGACGGGAGCATTTCCCGCTGAAATTGAGCAAATTTTCCGCTGTATTGTCCCGCCAGGGGAGAGCGAAAATCTCAATGTTTTCAACACCACATCCACAGGCAGTAAGGTTTTATGACCCATCACTTAAAATCGCGTGACATCATCGCGCTGGGCTTTATGACATTTGCGCTGTTCGTTGGCGCAGGCAACATCATTTTCCCTCCAATGGTTGGCTTACAGGCTGGTGAACACGTCTGGACAGCTGCGTTTGGTTTCCTGATTACTGCCGTGGGTCTGCCGGTGCTGACCGTTATCGCGCTGGCGAAAGTTGGCGGCGGTGTCGACAGCCTCAGCACGCCAATTGGCAAAGTGGCGGGTGTCCTGCTGGCAACCGTCTGCTACCTGGCTGTTGGCCCGCTGTTTGCGACGCCACGTACCGCGACCGTTTCCTTCGAAGTGGGGATTGCCCCGCTGACCGGTGATGGCGCGATGCCGCTGTTTATCTATAGCCTGATCTACTTTGCTATCGTGATTCTGGTTTCCCTCTATCCGGGCAAACTGCTGGATACCGTGGGTAACTTTCTTGCACCAATGAAAATTGTGGCGCTGATTGTGCTGGCTGTTGCCGCCATCATCTGGCCGGTTGGCCCTATCAGCGAGGCGATGGACGCGTACAAAAACGCAGCCTTCTCTAACGGTTTTGTGAACGGCTACCTGACGATGGATACGCTGGGCGCAATGGTGTTTGGTATCGTTATCGTTAACGCCGCGCGTTCCCGTGGTGTGACCGAAGCACGTCTGCTGACCCGCTACACTATCTGGGCGGGCCTGATGGCCGGTGTTGGCCTGACGCTGCTGTATCTGGCGCTGTTCCGTCTGGGCTCCGATAGCGCGATGCTGGTGGATCAGAACGCGAACGGTGCGGCAATCCTGCATGCTTACGTACAGCACACCTTCGGCGGAGCGGGTAGCCTGCTGCTGGCGGTACTGATTTTCCTGGCGTGCCTGGTGACGGCGGTTGGTTTGACCTGTGCGTGTGCGGAGTTCTTCGCGCAGTATCTGCCACTCTCTTACCGTACGCTGGTGTTTATCCTGGGTATCTTCTCTATGGCGGTGTCAAACCTGGGGCTGAGCCACCTGATTCAGGTCTCTATCCCGGTGCTGACGGCTATCTATCCGCCGTGTATCGTGCTGGTGGTGCTGAGCTTCACCCGCCCGTGGTGGAATAATGCTTCGCGAATTATTGCGCCAGCCATGTTTATTAGCCTGATTTTTGGTATCCTTGACGGAATTAAAGCATCAGCATTCAGTGCAATATTGCCTGCCTGGACACAGCGTCTGCCGCTGTCCGAACAGGGGCTGGCCTGGCTGATGCCAACCGTTGTTGCACTGGTTCTGGCCATTATCTGGGATCGTGCTGCAGGGCGTCAGGTCGCATCGAACGCTCATTAATCAACGGCAACAAACTGTTTAACCACGGGGCTTAAGGCCCCGTGGTTTTTTGTTTTTTTCGTGTTGAATGGCAAGATTTAAATGGAAAGCAATAACAAACTCAAACGCGGGCTAAGCACTCGCCACATTCGCTTTATGGCGCTGGGCTCTGCAATTGGTACCGGCCTTTTTTATGGCTCCGCAGATGCCATTAAAATGGCTGGCCCAAGCGTTCTGCTGGCCTACATCATTGGCGGCGTAGCGGCCTATATCATCATGCGCGCGCTGGGGGAGATGTCGGTTCACAACCCTTCCGCCAGCTCGTTCTCGCGTTATGCGCAGGAAAACTTAGGCCCGCTGGCCGGGTTTATCACCGGCTGGACATACTGTTTTGAAATCCTGATTGTGGCCATTGCCGACGTGACGGCGTTTGGCATTTACATGGGCGTCTGGTTCCCGGCGGTACCGCACTGGATTTGGGTGCTGAGCGTGGTGCTGATCATCTGCGCCGTCAACCTGATGAGCGTGAAAGTGTTTGGTGAGCTGGAGTTCTGGTTCTCCTTCTTCAAGGTTGCCACCATCATCATCATGATTATCGCCGGTTTCGGTATCATCATCTGGGGGATCGGTAACGGTGGTCAACCGACCGGTATCCATAACCTCTGGAGCAACGGTGGCTTCTTCAGTAACGGCTGGCTCGGAATGGTAATGTCGCTACAGATGGTGATGTTTGCCTACGGTGGTATTGAGATTATCGGGATTACCGCTGGCGAAGCGAAAGATCCGGAGAAATCCATTCCGCGTGCCATCAACTCGGTGCCAATGCGTATTCTGGTGTTCTATGTGGGTACGCTGTTCGTCATCATGTCTATCTACCCGTGGAACCAGGTGGGCACCAACGGCAGCCCGTTTGTGCTGACCTTCCAGCACATGGGGATCGCGTTTGCTGCCAGCATTCTGAACTTTGTGGTGCTGACCGCGTCGCTTTCGGCGATCAACAGTGATGTTTTCGGCGTGGGCCGTATGCTGCACGGGATGGCGGAGCAGGGCAGTGCACCGAAGGTGTTTGCCAAAACGTCACGCCGTGGTACGCCGTGGGTGACCGTGGTGGTCATGACCGTTGCGCTGCTGTTCTCGGTGTATCTGAACTACATCATGCCGGAGAACGTCTTCCTTGTGATTGCGTCGCTGGCGACCTTCGCAACGGTGTGGGTGTGGATCATGATCCTGCTGTCGCAGATTGCGTTCCGTCGCCGTCTGTCGCCCTCCGATGTGAAAGCGCTGAAGTTTAAAGTGCCGGGCGGCGTGCCAACGACGGTAGCTGGGCTTATCTTCCTGGTCTTTATCATTGCCCTGATTGGCTATCACCCGGATACCCGTATTTCCCTGTACGTCGGTTTCGCGTGGATTGCCCTGCTGCTGGTGGGCTGGATGTTTAAATGTCGCCGCGACCGTCAGCTGGCTGAAGCACAGTAATTCCCTTTTCCCTCTCCCTGTGGGAGAGGGTTATTTTACCTCCTCCCCCGTCCTCCTCCCCCAATAAACCACATCATGATGAGCTAACCTTAATCACCCTGTGGCAAGGTGACGTCAATTTCATCAAAGGGGATTCGTGATGTTAAACGCCTGGCACCTTCCGGTTGCCCCATTTGTTAAGCAAAGCAAAGACAACCTTGTGATTACGCTCTGGCTGGCGGGAGAAAATCAGCCTGAACGCGTGACGCTGCGCGCCGAAGTGGATAATGAAGAAACGTCGCTGACGATGCACAAGCAGCGCAGTCAGCCGCAGCCTGGAGTGACGGCGTGGCAGGCCAGGATCGACTTAAGTAGCGGACAGCCGCGCCGTCGCTACAGTTTCAAACTGCTGTGGAACAACCGTCAGCTGTGGTTTGCCCCGCAGGGGTTTAGCCGTTTTCCGCCCGCACGGCTGGAGCAGTTTGCCGTTGATTGCCCGGATAATGGCCCGCAATGGGTCAACGATCAGGTCTTTTACCAGATCTTCCCGGATCGTTTCGCGCGCAGCACAACGCGTACTGCACAGCAGGATAAGATCTATTACCACCACGCGGCAGGCCACGACATTGTCCTGAAAGACTGGGATGAACCGCTGACCGATCGGGCAGGAGGGTCGACGTTTTACGGCGGCGATCTCGACGGTATCAGCGAAAAACTCCCGTACCTGAAAAAACTCGGCATCACGGCGCTGTACCTGAACCCGGTGTTTAAAGCCCCAAGCGTGCATAAATACGATACCGAAGATTATCGCCACGTCGACGAGCAGTTTGGCGGCGATGAGGCGCTGTTGCGCCTGAGAGAGAACACAAAAAATGAAGGCATGCGCCTGATTCTGGACGGTGTGTTCAACCACAGCGGTGATTCTCATGCCTGGTTTGACCGCCATAACCCGTTGATGGGAGGGGCATGCCACAACCCGGATTCACCTCAGCGCGACTGGTACAGCTTTAACGAAGATGGCCGTGCGCTCGACTGGTTGGGTTACCCGAGCCTGCCGAAACTGGATTTCCAGTCGCCTTCTCTGGTCAACGAAATCTACGGCGGTGAACACAGTATCGTGCGCCACTGGCTGAACGCGCCGTGGAACATGGACGGCTGGCGGCTGGATGTGGTGCATATGCTGGGGGAAGGCGGTGGGGCGCGTAACAACCTTCAGCATGTCGCCGGGATCACCCGTTCCGCGAAAGTTGCACAGCCGGAGGCGTTTGTCTTTGGCGAGCATTTTGGTGATGCGCGTCAGTGGCTGCAGGCCGATGCGGAAGATGCGGCGATGAACTATCGCGGCTTTACCTTCCCGCTGTGGGGCTTCCTTGCGAATACTGACATCTCCTACGATCCGCAGCATATCGACGCGGAAACCTGCATGGTGTGGATGGATAACTACCGTGCCAGCCTGTCACATCAGCAACAGCTACGTATGTTCAACCAGCTGGATAGCCACGATACTGCACGCTTTAAATCGTTGCTCGGCAAGGATGTGGCACGTCTGCCGCTGGCCGTCACCTGGCTCTTTACCTGGCCAGGCGTGCCATGCATTTACTATGGGGATGAAGTAGGCCTGGACGGCAATAACGACCCGTTCTGCCGTAAAACCTTCCCGTGGGAGCCTGCAAAACAGGACAAAGCGCTGCTCCGTCTGTATCAGCGCATGGCGAAACTGCGTAAACAGAACCAGGCTCTGCGCTACGGCGGCTGTCAGGTGGTATACGCCCACGATAACGTGGTGGTGTTTGCCCGCGTCTATAACCAGCAGCGTGTGCTGGTAGCCATTAACCGGGGTGAAGCCTGCGAAGTGGTGCTGGATAGCTCTCCGCTGCTGAACGTGAAGGCGTGGCAGTTGAAAGAGGGCAAAGGTGCTATTCAGGAGGGGATACTCTCTCTGCCTGCTATTTCCGCGTCAGTCTGGTTCGGTCATTAATCCTCATCTGCAACCGGTACTTATGCCGGTTGCAGAATATTTCCCCTAAGTTGTTCGGTTAAATTCAACAGAGGGGACAAATATCTTTAATATTCTCTCAATCAAATCTCGCTATACTCAATTTGCTTTATCAGTCAGGGCCCTTTCTCATATAGCACACAAACCGTTGGCTTTTAACTAATTGATTAAAAGGTACTTTTATGTCTATTCGTGAACTGATTGATCCATCCAACTCCGCATTGATTTTTATCGATCACCAACCGCAAATGTCCTTTGGTGTGGCCAATATTGACCGTCAATTATTGAAGAATAATACGGTTGCGCTGGCAAAAGCAGGCAAAATTTTTGATGTTCCGGTTATCTACACATCGGTAGAAACGAAAAGCTTTAGTGGCTATATCTGGCCAGAATTACTGGCGGTTCACCCGGATGTAAAACCGATTGAACGTACCTCCATGAACTCCTGGGAAGATGATGCGTTTGTTGCGGCAGTCAAAGCGACGGGCCGTAAAAAACTCATCATTTCAGCCCTGTGGACGGAAGTGTGCCTGACCTTCCCGGCACTGATGGCGCTGGATGAAGGTTACGAAGTCTATGTGGTGACGGATACCTCTGGCGGTACCTCCGTTGATGCCCACGAGCGTGCCATTGACCGTATGGTGCAGGCGGGCGCTGTGCCAGTGACCTGGCAGCAGGTGCTACTGGAGTATCAGCGCGACTGGTCACGCAAAGGAACCTACGACGCGGTAATGGACCTGGTACGTGAGCACAGCGGGGCTTACGGCATGGGCGTCGATTATGCCTATACCCTCGTTCACGGTGCGCCAGAGCGCAAAGCGTAAACCTTTCAGGGCGGGGTTCTCCCGCCCATCAATGACCAGGGAACTTTTATGGCGCAAACATCACATGTGACGCTGGTGATCACCCATATGTTACTTCCGGGACAAGCTGAGCGATATGAACAGTGGCTGGGCAAGATTATGCCTGTCGCGGCGGAATTTTCCGGCCATCTTGGTGCGAACGTAATCCGTCCGTCTGAAGGGCAAAACCTGTGGACGGTGATTATCCGCTTCGACACCATTGAACATCTCTACGCGTGGACGCAGTCCGAGACCCGCAACGCGCTGGTTAAAGAGATTGAACCGCTGCTGGCTGAAGGCGATAAAACCGAAGTACGTACCGAAGCGGCGTTCTGGTTTACACCGCCTGAGCCGCATGTGCGTAAGCCAAAGCAGTGGAAACAGTTTCTTATCACGCTGCTGGTCATCTTTCCCAGTACCAACATCGTGCCGCTGGTGACCGGTGCGCTGCTTCCTGGCCTGAAAGGCTCACTTCTGCTGCATTTGATTAACGATGCCTGTGTGGTCGCGCTGGTGGTCTGGCTCTGGATGCCCATCGTGACCCGTCTGTTTGCCGGATGGCTAAAAAAAGCCTGATTCGGCTCAAAGGAGTACGTTATGTCTCACACTGCCACACTGATCTTAACCAAAGGTAAGATCCACACACTCGATCGCGAAAATCCGCTTACGGAAGCGGTGGCGATCGCCAACGGCAAGATCCTTGCCACGGGCAACCACGATCGCATCATGAGCTATGCGACGCAGGGAACGCAGGTCGTCGATTTAAAGGGAAGCACGGTGATCCCTGGACTGAACGACTCGCACCTGCACTTGATCCGCGGTGGGTTGAATTACAACCTGGAGCTGCGCTGGGAAGGTGTGCCATCACTGGTGGATGCACTGCGCATGTTGAAAGATCAGGCCGATCGTACACCGTCACCGCAATGGGTACGGGTGGTTGGCGGCTGGAGCGAGTTCCAGTTCGCCGAGCGCCGGATGCCGACTATCGAAGAACTCAACGAGGCCGCACCTGACACGCCGGTGTTTGTACTCCATCTTTACGACCGTGCACTGCTCAACCGCGCGGCACTGAAAGCAGTCGGCTACACCAAAGAGACGCCCAACCCGCCGGGTGGGGAGATTGTACGCGATAACAACGGTAACCCAACCGGGATGCTGATTGCCAAACCGAATGCGATGATCCTCTACGCTACGCTGGCGAAAGGGCCGAAACTGCCCATTGAGCAGCAGGTAAACTCGACGCGTCAGTTTATGCGTGAGCTGAACCGTCTGGGGCTGACCAGCGCCATTGATGCCGGTGGTGGTTTCCAGAACTACCCGGAAGATTATGAAGTGATCGCTGAACTGCACGCCAAAGAGCAGATGACGGTGCGTATCGCCTATAACCTCTTTACCCAGCGGCCGAAGCAGGAGCTGGAAGATTTTGAACGCTGGACCGATATGCTTAAGCCGGGTCAGGGGACAGACTTCTACCGGGCCAACGGCGCGGGTGAGATGCTGGTCTTCTCGGCGGCAGATTTTGAAGATTTCCTCCAGCCGCGTCCGGATTTACCGGAAGGTATGGAAGACGAGCTGGAACGCGTGGTACGCCATCTGGTGGAAAACCGCTGGCCGTTCCGTCTGCATGCTACCTACGACGAATCGATCAGCCGCATGCTGGATGTGTTTGAGAAGGTGAACCGTGATATTCCGTTCAACGGCCTGCACTGGTTCTTCGACCACGCGGAAACCATTACCGAGCGCAATATCGAACGAGTTAAAGCCCTTGGCGGTGGGATTGCGGTGCAGCACCGTATGGCCTTCCAGGGCGAGTATTTTGTTGACCGCTACGGCAAAGAGGCGGTGAAGCATACCCCGCCGGTGGCGAAAATGCTGGAGCTGGATGTGCCGGTAGGGTTAGGTACGGACGCCACACGCGTGGCGAGCTATAACCCGTGGACGGCGCTCTACTGGCTGGTGTCTGGCCGTACCGTGGGCGGGCTGGCGATGTACGACGACAATAACCGTCTGCCGCGCGATGTTGCGCTGGAGCTGTGGACTGCAGGCAGCGCCTGGTTCTCCAGCGAGCAGGGCAAAAAAGGCCGTCTGGTCGAAGGACAGCTGGCGGATCTGGTGGTGTTGTCGAAAGACTATTTCAGCGTGCCGGAAGAGGACATTAAGGGCATTGAATCGGTGCTGACGGTGGTCGACGGTAAAGTGGTATATGCCGCAGGACATTTCAGCCCGCTGTCACCGCCGCCAATCTCGGTTGTACCGGAGTGGTCACCGGTGGTGAAAGTGCCTGGACATTACCGCTCTGCACCGCCAGTGGCGAGTAAAGTGGGTGCGGTGGTACAGATGCACCAGTGCATTGGCAGTTGTGGGGTGCACGGTCACGCGCATGGGATTGCCCGTCAGTCGGATATTCCGGTATCGGATGAGCAGGCGTTCTGGGGCGTGTTAGGCTGTTCTTGCTTCGCGTTCTAAACAAAAAGGCCCGCATTTGCGGGCCTTCTTCGTACACCGTGCCGATTACAGGCTGGATACGTTCTCGGTCAGGTATTTAGCAACGCCTTCCGGAGATGCAGCCATACCTTCTTTACCTTTTTCCCACTGAGCCGGGCACACTTCGCCGTGCTCTTCGTGGAACTGCAGCGCGTCAACCATGCGCAGCATTTCGTCAATGTTACGACCCAGCGGCAGATCGTTCACAACCTGGTGACGAACGATACCGTTCGCGTCGATCAGGAAGGAACCACGCAGCGCAACGCCAGCGTCCGGATGTTCGATACCGTAAGCCTGCTGGATTTCGCGTTTGATGTCCGCAACCATTGCGTATTTCACCGCACCGATGCCGCCTTTGTCGACAGGGGTGTTACGCCATGCGTTGTGTACAAATTCAGAGTCAAAGGAGACGCCAACCACTTCTACGCCACGTTTCTGGAATTCTTCGTAACGTTTGTCGAACGCGATCAGTTCAGACGGGCAAACGAAGGTGAAGTCCATTGGCCAGAAGAACAGAACGGTCGCTTTACCGTTGGTGTGCTGTTTGAAGTTGAAGTTTTCAACGATTTCACCGTTGCCCAGAACTGCTGCAGCTGTAAAATCCGGAGCCGGACGAGTTACCAGAACCATATGATTCTCCTGTAGATACTAAGGTTATTTGGAACGCAACGCGGCCAGTATAGAGAGTGTCCATCAATAAGACAAAGAGGCACTGACAATCGTTCAGCAAGCTTTCGCCTATCAATGCTCTTTCTATACACAAAATCATTCAAGTTGCATCAAAGCGGGAATTCCCGGGAGCTTACTTAAGTAAGCTCCCGGGGTGAGCAGGCGTAGCCAACGTAGAGGCGGCTTAAAGGATGACGTGTATTCAGAGCTGTTTGTTTTTCGCCTGCGTCATCATGCGCGGGTAGAACTGCCAGAAGCGCGTTTCCAGCGCGTCGTAGTGTTCATCCAGGTCATGCCATGAATCACGTAGCGCATCAAGACGCGGACGACGGCTCGCCATTCCGTTCAACACGTTCTGGATAAAATCCATCTCACGATAACGTTCCAGCCAGCGCTCTGACCACAGATAGTTGTTCAGATTCACAAATCGCGGTGGCGAGTCCGGCAAAATGATCGACACCTGCGCGTGGGCATAGTGTACGAACTCGGGTAGCGGCATTTCCGGCGAAAGCTGCGCCCAGTGGCGTGACAGGAAATGATCCCACATCACGTCGAGCGTGATCGGTGCTACGCGGCGCGTTTCGGGGCGAAACCACGCTTTGGCTTCCGTCACTTCCGGCAGATTATCGGTTAACACGTCAATGCGGCGGTGCATAAAGATCCCGTCAACAATCTCAGGGGAATACGACTCTGCGGGGTTACCGCGCACGAAATCGGCCAGCAAATTACCGGAAAGGGAGCTGTTAGCAAGGTGAGCAAGATGCAGGTGAGCGAGAAAATTCATGCGTTTTATCTGTCCGGGGGCGGCTAGTTGTTGCAGCAAAAGAGTGTGAGCACTAGACTATGCCGCCTGTTTTTAAGTCACGAGTATACGTCATGCGCGTCGCCGATTTCTCCTTTGAATTACCTGAATCCCTGATTGCTCACTATCCAATGCCTGAGCGCAGTAGCTGCCGCTTGCTGTCACTGGATGGGCCTACGGGCGCGCTGACGCACGGTACTTTCACCGATTTGCTCGACAAGCTCAACCCTGGCGATCTGCTGGTTTTTAACAATACCCGCGTGATCCCGGCGCGTCTGTTTGGCCGTAAAGCCAGCGGCGGTAAGATTGAAGTGCTGGTCGAACGTATGCTCGATGATAAACGTATTCTGGCACATATTCGCGCGTCTAAGGCTCCGAAACCGGGTGCTGAGCTGCTGTTGGGCGATGATGAGAGCATCAAAGCGACCATGACCGCGCGCCATGATGCGCTGTTTGAAGTGGCGTTCGATGATGAGCGTACGGTGCTCGATATCCTGAACACCATCGGCCACATGCCGTTGCCGCCATACATTGAGCGTCCGGACGAAGAGGCCGACCGGGAGCTGTATCAAACCGTCTACAGCCAGAAGCCTGGCGCGGTGGCAGCCCCAACCGCAGGCCTGCATTTTGATGAGCCGCTGCTGGAAAAACTGCGTGCAAAAGGTGTGGAGATGGCTTTCGTGACGCTGCACGTGGGCGCAGGAACCTTCCAGCCAGTGCGCGTGGACAGCATTGAAGATCACATCATGCACTCTGAGTATGCCGAAGTACCTCAGAACGTGGTGGACGCTGTTCTGGCCGCGAAAGCTCGCGGTAGCCGCGTTATCGCTGTCGGTACCACGTCAGTCCGTTCACTTGAGAGTGCCGCGCAGGCCGCTAAAAACGAGCTTATCGAGCCGTTTTTCGGCGATACGCAGATCTTCATCTACCCGGGCTACCAGTACAACGTGATTGATGCACTGGTGACCAACTTCCATCTGCCTGAATCGACACTGATTATGCTGGTTTCCGCATTTGCGGGTTATCAGCACACGATGGCTGCCTACAAGTCTGCGGTAGAACAAAAATATCGCTTTTTTAGCTACGGGGACGCGATGTTTATCACGTACAATCCGCAGGCTTTGAATGAGCGTGTCGGGGAATAAGTCCGCGACACTGAATAATGTGTCGGACTGTTTTTCTGGCACAAAGGAAGAGAAATGAAATTTGAACTCGATACCACCGACGGTCGCGCGCGTCGCGGTCGCCTGGTGTTTGATCGCGGCGTGGTGGAAACCCCCGCGTTTATGCCTGTGGGCACTTACGGCACCGTAAAAGGGATGACGCCGGAAGAAGTTGAAGCCACCGGCGCACAGATTATCCTCGGTAATACCTTCCATCTGTGGCTGCGTCCTGGTCAGGAGATCATGAAGCTGCACGGCGATCTGCATGACTTCATGCAGTGGAAAGGCCCCATTCTGACCGACTCCGGCGGTTTCCAGGTCTTCAGCCTGGGCGATATTCGCAAGATCACCGAAAAAGGTGTGCACTTCCGTAACCCGATCAACGGCGATCCGATTTTCCTCGATCCTGAAAAATCGATGGAGATTCAGTACGATCTCGGCTCCGACATCGTCATGATCTTCGATGAATGTACGCCATACCCGGCGGACTGGGACTACGCCAAACGCTCTATGGAAATGTCTCTGCGTTGGGCGAAGCGCAGCCGTGACCGTTTCGACTCCCTGCAGAACAAAAATGCGCTGTTTGGCATTATTCAGGGCAGTGTTTACGAAGATTTACGTGATATCTCCGTTAAAGGTCTGGTAGAGATAGGTTTTGATGGCTACGCTGTCGGCGGTTTGGCTGTGGGTGAGCCGAAGGAAGATATGCATCGCATTCTGGAGCATGTCTGCCCGCAAATCCCAGCGGATAAACCACGATACCTGATGGGCGTGGGTAAACCAGAAGATCTGGTGGAAGGCGTACGTCGCGGCATTGATATGTTCGACTGCGTAATGCCGACCCGTAACGCGCGTAATGGTCATCTGTTCGTTACCGATGGCGTGGTGAAAATCCGTAACGCGAAGCATAAGAGTGACACCAGCCCGCTCGATTCCGGGTGCGATTGCTATACCTGTCGCAATTATTCTCGTGCGTACCTGCATCATCTCGATCGTTGCAATGAGATTTTAGGCGCGCGTCTCAATACCATTCATAATCTTCGTTATTATCAGCGCTTAATGGCTGGTTTACGTAAGGCTATCGAAGAGGGTAAATTAGAGAGCTTCGTGACCGATTTCTACCAACGTCAGGGGCGGGATGTTCCACCTTTGAACGTTGATTAATTTTAATAATGAGGGAATTTGAATGAGCTTTTTTATTTCTGATGCGGTAGCGGCAACAGGTGCTCCGGCGCAGGGCAGCCCGATGTCTCTGATTCTGATGCTGGTTGTGTTCGGTCTGATCTTCTACTTCATGATCCTGCGCCCACAGCAGAAGCGTACCAAAGAGCACAAAAACCTGATGAGCTCCATTGCGAAAGGCGATGAAGTGCTGACCAATGGTGGCCTGGTGGGCCGCGTGACCAAAGTAGCTGACAACGGCTACATTGCTATCGCTCTGAACGACACCACTGAAGTGGTTATCAAACGTGACTTCGTAGCTGCCGTTCTGCCGAAAGGCACCATGAAGGCGCTGTAATCCCAACTTTTCCCAAAGGGAACTGCCGTGTTAAACCGTTATCCTTTGTGGAAGTACATCATGCTGGTCGTCGTGATTCTCGTCGGCCTGCTGTACGCGCTTCCCAACCTGTATGGTGAGGATCCGGCTGTTCAAATCACTGGCGCGCGCGGTGTCGCCGCCAGTGAGCAAACGCTGATCCAGGTCCAGAAAACGTTACAAGAAGAAAAAATTACCGCTAAGTCTGTGGCACTGGAAGGGGGCGCGATTCTTGCTCGCTTCGACACCACCGACACGCAGCTCCGCGCTCGTGAAGCGCTGATGGGCGTGCTGGGTGATAAATATGTCGTGGCGCTGAACCTTGCTCCTGCAACTCCGCGTTGGCTGGCTGCTTTGAATGCAGAACCAATGAAACTCGGTCTTGACCTGCGTGGCGGTGTTCACTTCCTGATGGAAGTGGATATGGACACTGCGCTTGGCAAACTGCAGGAACAGAATATCGATAGCCTGCGCAGCGATCTGCGTGAAAAAGGCATTGCGTATACCACCGTGCGTAAAGAAGATAACTACGGTATGAGCATCACGTTCCGCGACAGTGCGGCACGCGATCAGGCTGTAGATTACCTGACTCAACGCCACCGCGATCTGGTGATTACCTCTCAGGGCAGCAACCAGCTGCGCGCGGTAATGACCGACGCGCGTATGAAAGAAGCGCGCGAATATGCTGTTCAGCAGAACATCAACATTCTGCGTAACCGTGTAAACCAACTGGGCGTGGCTGAACCGCTGGTACAGCGTCAGGGTGCTGACCGTATTGTGGTTGAACTGCCAGGTATTCAGGATACTGCGCGTGCGAAAGAGATTCTGGGCGCAACCGCGACGCTGGAATTCCGTCTGGTTAACTCTAACGTTGATCAGTCAGCGGCTGCCGCAGGCCGTATTCCGGGTGACTCTGAAGTGAAGCAGACGCGTGAAGGTCAGCCAGTTGTGCTGTACAAACGCGTGATCCTGACCGGTGATCACATCACCGACTCCACCTCCAGCCAGGATGAGTACAACCAGCCGCAGGTTAACATCTCGCTGGATAGCGCGGGTGGTAACATCATGTCTAACTTCACCAAGGACAACATCGGCAAACCGATGGCGACCCTGTTTGTGGAGTACAAAGACAGCGGTAAGAAAGATGCCAACGGTCGTGCAGTGCTGGTGAAAGAGGAAGAGGTGATTAACATCGCCAACATCCAGTCTCGTCTGGGTAACAGCTTCCGTATCACGGGTATCAACAACCCGAACGAAGCGCGTCAGCTCTCTCTGCTGCTGCGTGCTGGTGCGTTGATTGCGCCAATTCAGATTGTTGAAGAACGTACCATTGGGCCAACCCTGGGTATGCAGAACATCCAGCAGGGTCTGGAAGCGTGTCTGGCCGGTCTGGTGGTGTCTATCCTCTTCATGATCTTCTTCTATAAGAAGTTTGGCCTGATTGCGACTTCTGCGCTGGTGGCGAACCTGGTGATGATCATCGGTATTATGTCCCTGCTGCCGGGGGCGACGCTAACCATGCCTGGTATCGCAGGTATCGTCCTCACCCTTGCGGTGGCGGTCGACGCCAACGTACTGATAAACGAACGTATCAAAGAAGAACTGAGCAACGGTCGCTCTATCCAGCAGGCGATCGACGAAGGCTATAAAGGCGCGTTCAGCTCCATCTTCGATGCGAACGTAACAACACTGATTAAGGTTCTTATCCTGTATGCAGTGGGTACTGGCGCGATCAAAGGCTTTGCAATTACTACCGGTATCGGTGTTGCAACGTCGATGTTTACCGCTATTGTCGGCACCCGTGCCATCGTGAACCTGCTGTACGGCGGCAAGCGCGTCAAAAAGCTGTCTATCTGAGGAGTGCGTTGTGGCACAGGAATATACTGTTGAACAATTGAACCACGGCCGTAAAGTCTGGGACTTTATGCGCTGGGACTACTGGGCCTTCGGCATTTCAGGTTTACTGCTGATTCTGTCCATCGTCATTATGGGCGTGAAAGGTTTTAACTGGGGTCTTGATTTCACCGGTGGTACGGTGATTGAAATCACCCTGGAAAAACCGGTCGATATGGACCAGATGCGCCAGTCTCTGCAGAAAGCGGGCTTTGAAGAGCCACTGTTGCAGAACTTTGGTAGCAGTCGCGACATCATGGTGCGTATGCCACCGGTGCACGATGCCAACGGCAGCCAGGAGCTGGGCAGCAAGGTCGTTAGCGTGATTAACGAAACGACCAGCCAGAATGCGACGGTTAAGCGTATTGAGTTTGTTGGCCCGAGCGTGGGTGCTGACCTGGCGCAGACCGGTGCGATGGCGCTGCTGGTGGCGCTGATCTCCATCCTTGTGTACGTTGGTTTCCGCTTCGAGTGGCGACTGGCGGCGGGGGTGGTTATCGCCCTGGCGCACGACGTGGTGATCACGATGGGCGTACTGTCTCTGTTCCACATTGAGATTGACCTGACGATTGTGGCATCCCTGATGTCCGTTATCGGTTACTCACTGAACGACAGTATCGTCGTATCTGACCGTATTCGTGAAAACTTCCGTAAGATCCGTCGCGGTACGCCGTACGAAATCTTTAACGTGTCGTTGACCCAGACGCTGCACCGAACGCTTATCACATCCGGTACCACTCTGATGGTTATCCTGATGCTGTATCTCTTCGGTGGCCCGGTGCTGGAAGGTTTCTCGCTGACCATGTTAATCGGTGTGTCTATCGGTACGGCTTCATCTATCTATGTGGCATCCGCGCTGGCGCTGAAACTCGGCATGAAGCGTGAGCATCTGCTGCAGCAGAAAGTCGAAAAAGAAGGGGCGGATCAGCCGTCAATTCTGCCGTAAGGCAACGTCTTTCGCGTTATCAAAATCCCGGTCTGTTGGCCGGGATTTTTTTTGTCTGCTCCTGACAAACACTCCTGACAGTATGCTGTCAGGAGCCCTGTCGTAGACTCCTTCTGAACCCAAACAACAGGCAGGAGGATGTATGAAAAGCGTTATTAACTGGTTTGAAATTCCGGTCGCTGATATGGATCGCGCCATCAAATTTTATGAGCCGGTAATGCAGGTTACTCTTCGTCGTGAAAAAATGGATTGTGCTGAGCTGGCGGTTTTCCCGCATGAAGATCCGGTTACCGGCGGCGCACTGGCAAAATTTGACGGCATTACACCGTCTCAACAGGGCGCTATTATTTACCTGCATACTGACAATCTGGGGGCTACGCTCGATCGTATTGCTTCTGCAGGTGGTGAGTGCGTGTTTGGCCCGCTGGTGTTGCCACACGGTATTGGCACCATTGCCCTGTTTACCGACAGCGAAGGTAATCGTGTCGGCCTTCATCAACCCGCCTGAGAGCTGAAAAAAATATGACCCGACGCGCTGACCGTTTGTTTCAGATTGTGCAGATCCTGCGGGGCCGGCGGCTGACAACGGCAGCGCATCTGGCGGACAGGCTGGGGATTTCTGAGCGTACGGTTTACCGTGATATCCGTGACCTGTCGCTTTCTGGTGTGCCGGTGGAAGGTGAGGCGGGGAGCGGATACCGGTTGATGTCGGGTTTTGATCTTCCACCGCTGATGCTGACAAGCAAGGAGTCTGAGGCGTTGATGGTGGCGATCCGCCTGCTTAAAACCTGGGGCGGGGAGTCACTTTCGCGTGAGCTGGAGTCCGCGCAGGAAAAGGTACTGGCGATCCTGCCGGAAGAGAGCCGTCGAAAGGCGGAGCAGACGCGTATTTATGCACCGGATTTTTGCGTGCAAAACCACTCCCGCAGCGATTTTGACATGATTCATCAGGCGATTTCAGCCCAGCGGGTGCTTGCGCTGCATTATCGGGATGATGCCGGGCAGCTCTCACAGCGCGACGTTCAGCCGCTGGGGCTGTTCTTCTGGGGAGAGCGCTGGTTGCTGGCGGCGTGGTGTGAGCGGCGCGACGATTACCGCTGTTTCCGGCTCGACAGATGTCTCAATATTGTGCAGACGGAGAGACGGTTTAGCGAGAGCGCGGATCGTTCGCTGGCGGATTTTTTGCGCAAGGTGAAGCAGTAAAAAACCGGGTGGCAAGGTAAAAGCAAAACGGCAACGTGTGTTGCCGTTTGTCGTGTTTGTTCCTCTCCCTGTGGGAGAGGGGCAGGGTGAGGGCATCAGCCCGCACAGCCCCGCGCTGATTAGAAGTTGTAACCTACGACCAGGTAACCACCCCAACCGGTAGAGCGTACGTTGAAGTCGCCGTTGCCGAAGTTCAGGCTTGCGTCGTCGTTCCACTGACCACCGTTGTGCCAGTAACGCGCCACAACAGAGTAATGCCAGTGATCGTAGTTCAGTGCCAGAATGTGGCTGGAAGCGATAGAGTTGCCGGTGCGCGCGTGCTTGCCGTTATTATCGTAGAAGTTGTCGCTACCCAGATCGGAGCCCCAGTCGAAGTTGGTGAAGCCGATGTAGCTTAGGTTTCCGCCCCACAGCTTGGTGATTGGCACAAAGTATTTCACTTTGAAGCGGTAGCCATCCCACTCGTTTTCGTTGGATGCGCCATAGTTCTGCCACTGGTATTTCGCGTAAATGTTCATGGACAGGCTCATCGGCAGACCAGTGTCGATGTCCGTACCCAGACCCATGTACCAGGTGCTCTGTTCCTGAGAATCGTTACGACCCATGTCGTAGATGTAGTTGTTCGCGAAATACCACTCTTTGAACGGACCGAAGCTCAGATCGGTACCGGTCAGTTTGTCGATGGAGAAGCGCGGTTCGATCTCCATGAACAGTGGGGAACCGTTGTTCCAGATACCTTTCGCATCGGTGTTACCACCGAAGAAGACCGGCAGATCCACATAGCCATAGAAATCAAACCAGTCTTTCTTGGCAAATGCTTCGTACTCGAGGTAGGTATCGTTGCGGATCTGTGGTCCGAAACGGGTGTCGTAGCTGCCGACTACGTTAACGCTCTGGTGCCACCAGTCGGAGAGGTACTGTGGTTTGTCGTTTTCCGCTGCGTTAACAGTGAAAGAGGAGGAAAGTGCCAGCACTGCGCCGGCTGCAAGTAATGTTTTTTTCATAATCATGCCACTGATTGAAATTCCCTTCCGGGAGTGAAAAATGCGCGATTTGCGTTTCTAAATATTTCGTGTTTCTGCGGAGCCTATTATAGGAATCCCTGCTCACAAAAATATGTGTTGTTTCACAGTTCTCTCACGCACGTAATCGATTGCGTTCACGTTTGCGTACTTTAGACGGCGGGATTGTAACGGCAAACATTTATGTTGCCAATCTTTGCGGGATGTAAATGTTAGCGGAGTGACATTGCACTCCGCTAAAAAAGGGGAGGTTACTGCGCGACGGGCTGGATATCGTGGATGCGAATAAAACCTAATTGTTCCGGTGTGAGGCCGTTCAACTGGAGTGGAATATCAACATCACTCGGAGCCAGTATGCTGGCCGGGGCAGTGAATAGCTGGTTTTTCACGTTAATTTCCTGATAGCTCTCTGTAGTACCCTGAATCTGCCCCCACTCTACGGTGCCGCTAAATGCCGGGAGCGGATCGTTTGATTCGCCCTGAATGCGCAATGTTGCGCGAGTACCATCGGCATTCGCCGCAACGTTGACCAGCGACATTTTCAGCGTGCCAACCTGGCTATTGAGACGCGCGGGCGTATTGGCTCCGGGCAGCAGGTAAACGCCCTGGCTGGATTTTGCATTCAGTGCGTTTTGTTGGGTGATCTTCACCGTCTCTTTGTTCAGTTTGTCCATTGCCGTATTAAGCGTATTCACGCTTTGTTTCATCTGGCGGACTTCAGTTTGCTGTGCGCAGGCGCTAAGGGTGAAGAGGCTTCCCACCAGGAGAATTCTTAGATAACGTCTTGTCATTGCGTTTATTTCCTTGAAATAACGGATCTCCGTAATGGTAGCCAGTTGGATCCCGTCAGACATAGATCCTTTGTCTCAAAAAGCTCTTCCTTTGTTGTCAGGCCAGTTCAGGGTAAAATGAAAGTCAGTTAACCGGATAACAGGGATACCGTATGCATTGCCCATTCTGCTCCGCTGTGGATACCAAAGTCATCGATTCTCGTCTTGTGGGCGAAGGGTCTTCTGTACGTCGCCGTAGGCAATGTCTGGTGTGCAACGAGCGCTTCACGACCTTTGAGGTCGCAGAGCTGGTAATGCCACGGGTGGTAAAAAGTAACGATGTGCGTGAGCCATTCAACGAAGAGAAACTGCGTAGCGGGATGCTCAAGGCGCTGGAAAAACGTCCCGTCAGTGCTGACGACGTTGAAATGGCGCTAAACCATATTAAATCTCACCTGCGTGGAACCGGCGAACGCGAAGTGCCAAGCAAAATGATTGGCAATCTGGTGATGGAACAGCTGAAAAAGCTCGATAAAGTTGCCTATATCCGCTTTGCTTCCGTATACCGCAGTTTCGAAGACATCAAAGAGTTCGGCGAAGAGATCGCCCGCTTACAGGATTAAACTCATGCAGGATGAGATTTACATGGCGCGAGCCATGAAGCTGGCGCAGCGTGGACGTTTTACCACTCATCCCAACCCGAACGTCGGCTGCGTTATCGTGAAAGATGGCGAGATTGTGGGCGAAGGGTTCCACTATCGCGCGGGCGAACCGCATGCCGAAGTGCATGCCTTGCGTATGGCGGGCGAAAAAGCGCGCGGTGCAACAGCCTACGTGACGCTTGAGCCATGCAGCCATCATGGGCGGACGCCGCCGTGCTGCGAAGCGCTGATTGCGGCGGGTGTCTCGCGTGTGGTTGCGGCGATGCAGGATCCCAATCCACAGGTCGCCGGACGCGGGCTGTACCGTCTGCAGCAGGAAGGGATCGACGTCAGTCACGGTCTAATGATGGGCGACGCGGAAGCCATTAACAAAGGCTTCCTGAAGCGTATGCGCACCGGATTCCCGTATATTCAACTTAAGCTGGGAGCCTCGCTGGATGGTCGCACGGCGATGGCGAACGGTGAAAGCCAGTGGATCACCTCCCCGCAGGCAAGGCGCGATGTGCAACGTCTGCGCGCGCAAAGCCATGCTATTCTCACCAGCAGTGAAACGGTTCTGGCTGACGATCCGGCTATGACCGTACGCTGGAATGAGCTAAATGCCGATACCCAGGCGCTTTATCCGCAGGAGAACCTGCGCCAGCCGCTGCGTATTGTCATTGATAGCCAGAACCGTGTGACGCCTGAGCACCGCATCGTCCAGCAACCGGGTGAAACCTGGTTTGCCCGCACGCAGGAGGATCCGCGGGCATGGCCAGACGGTGTGCGCAGCATTATGGTGCCGGAACACAACGGGCACCTCGATTTAGTGGTGCTGATGATGTTACTTGGCAAACAACAGGTAAACAGCATCTGGGTAGAAGCGGGCCCGACGCTGGCTGGCGCGATGTTACAGGCGGGGTTGGTGGATGAACTGGTTGTCTATGTTGCGCCTAAACTGTTAGGTAGCGATGCTCGCGGCCTGTTTGTGCTGCCTGGCCTTGAAAAACTGGCTGATGCCCCACAACTCAAATTTAGCGAGATACGTCCTGTTGGCCCGGATGTTTGCCTCCATTTAACGACAGCGTAATTGCTCCTGAAATAGGGAAGCAGTGCGCAAAGTATTATGATAAAATCCGCCCCCCTGCGGGGCTAAATGAACCCGTAAAGGAAGAGTATGAACATTATTGAAGCTGCTGTAGCTACCCCGGACGCTCGCGTCGCCATCACCATTGCGCGTTTCAACAACTTCATCAACGACAGCCTGCTGGAAGGTGCGATTGACGCCCTGAAACGTATCGGCCAGGTTAAAGATGACAACATTACTGTTGTTTGGGTTCCAGGTGCTTATGAACTGCCTCTGGCAGCGGGTGCGCTGGCAAAAACCGGTAAGTACGACGCGGTGATTGCGCTGGGTACCGTTATTCGCGGCGGCACTGCGCACTTCGAATACGTTGCGGGCGGTGCAAGCAATGGTCTGGCACACGTTGCACAGGACGCTGAAATTCCTGTCGCGTTTGGCGTGCTGACCACCGAAAGTATTGAACAAGCCATCGAACGTGCTGGCACCAAAGCCGGTAACAAAGGTGCAGAAGCTGCACTGACCGCGCTTGAAATGATCAATGTATTGAAAGCCATCAAGGCCTGATTTTTTTGTAAGGGGAATTCCGTGAAACCTGCTGCTCGTCGCCGCGCCCGTGAATGTGCCGTCCAGGCACTTTACTCCTGGCAGTTGTCCCAGAACGACATCGCTGATGTTGAATACCAGTTCCTGTCAGAACAGGACGTGAAAGACGTTGACGTTCTGTACTTCCGTGAACTGCTGTCGGGAGTGGCGACTAATAGCGCGTATCTCGATGGTTTGATGAAACCATACCTGTCCCGTCTGCTCGAAGAGCTGGGCCAGGTGGAAAAAGCAGTGCTGCGTATTGCGCTGTTTGAGCTGTCTAAACGTGATGATGTGCCGTACAAAGTGGCCATCAACGAAGCGATCGAACTGGCAAAAACCTTCGGTGCTGAAGACAGCCACAAGTTTGTTAACGGCGTGCTGGATAAAGCCGCACCTGCGATCCGTCCCCACAAAAAGTGATCCGCAAACCGGAGTCTCGCATTGCCCTGGCGGCAGTGCGGCTCCGGTTTTTTCTTTTCTTTGCTGAGGCATAACGTATGGCTTGCGGCGAATTCTCCCTGATTGCCCGTTATTTTGACCGTGTCAGAACCTCTCGTCTTGATGTTGAAACCGGCATTGGCGATGACTGCGCACTTCTCAATATTCCTGAAAAACAGACGCTGGCAATCAGCACCGACACCTTAGTGTGCGGTCGTCATTTCTTACCTGATATCGATCCTGCCGATCTGGCGTATAAAGCGCTGGCGGTTAACGTGAGCGATCTGGCCGCGATGGGGGCCGATCCCGCGTGGTTAACGCTGGCTTTAACCCTGCCAGATGTCGATGAAACCTGGCTTGAAGCTTTCAGCGATGCGCTGTTTGAGCAGCTTAACTACTATGATATGCAGCTGATTGGTGGTGATACAACCGGCGGGCCGCTGTCGATGACGCTTGCGATCCACGGCTATGTGCCGGTTGGACGCGCGCTGAAGCGCTCGGGTGCAAAACCGGGTGACTGGATCTACGTGACCGGCACGCCGGGCGACAGTGCGGCGGGGCTGGCGATTCTTCAGGATCGCTTAACGGTTGCAGATGCTGACGACGCGGCGTATCTGTTGAAACGCCATCTGCGACCAACGCCACGTATTTTACAGGGGCAGGCACTGCGTGAACGCGCCAGTTCGGCTATCGATCTCTCTGACGGGCTTATCTCCGACCTCGGCCATATTCTCAAGGCCAGTGGTGTGGGGGCGCGTGTTGACCTGGATCTGTTCCCGCTATCAGAGCAACTT
This sequence comes from Enterobacter sp. LM3, assembly GCF_046622475.1. Classification (NCBI taxonomy): domain Bacteria; kingdom Pseudomonadati; phylum Pseudomonadota; class Gammaproteobacteria; order Enterobacterales; family Enterobacteriaceae; genus Enterobacter; species Enterobacter sp. LM3. Next base: position 101,367 of record NZ_JBJURN010000009.1, read on the forward strand.
CTCCGTCACGTTGACGCTGAGCAGGCCCTGCGCTGGGCGCTGTCCGGTGGGGAAGATTACGAGCTGTGCTTTACCGTCCCTGAGCTTAACCGCGGGACGCTGGATGTGGCGTTAGCCCACCTTGGCACGAAATTTACCTGCATCGGGCAGATTATGCCTGAGAGCGAAGGGCTGCAGTTTGTTCGTAACGGCGCGCCAGTGATACTTGACTGGAAAGGGTACGATCATTTTGCCTAAATTAGAGCCGGTCCTGTTTAATACATCCCCATGTAACCTCAAGATTCAGGTTTCATCTCTGAATTCTCGCGGATAACTGAAATAACGATTGTTCCGGGCATGCTCATTCATTAACTTCCACATTCGCTCTATCCGATTCAGGTTAGGGTCGTAAGGTGGAAGGTAATGAAGTTCGGTATTCTCCACTTCTGCTTAGTCTTTTATTGACTGCGAACGGTGATAACCCTACCGTCCAGAATAATGATGTGCATTTTCTGGCTATTTACGTATCTCCTTGAAAAAACGTAACGCAAATTTAATTAGGTTAATGGATATATTGGAGAGAGGTTATTTATTGCGTGAATGTTATTTGTATGATTTTTTCCATTTAATTTATTTGTTATTTTTTTATCTTGCCGTCTGGCGTATGATATTCGTGGAATGAGGATGTAAGTTATAGGATTGTTGGTTCGTATACTATGAGGGATGAGTATGTACCACATGAATTTTCCTTGCGAAATACTATTTCAGACAAAAAATCGATTTAATGATGCAAGTACAGATGATATGCGGCATAGTGATCTGTCTGCTTTAGAATTACAATCATTAGGGTTAAACGATGTTTCGACTATAGTCGATCCCTATAGGATGACCTTCAAAGATAACGTTAGCTATCCATTTATTACCGGGTATTCCCCTAAAGACGATCAACGCATTACCCCTGATGAATGCGCCAGTATACTTTTTGATGAAATGAGGGAATTATCAGGGTTGTTTGCTTCCGGGCAATATAAAAATTTAATTGGAGAGATGATTAACCATTTTCAACATGGAGATGGCAGACCTTTTGGCTATAACGCGTTACTCAACAGAGCATTTTCTGACCTTCTTAGAGCAAAGCAATATAGAGATACTACGCTCGGTGTTATCAGGGATGTAATTAATAAACATGTCAGTGACAGGCGTAAACAAGTTGGTAGTCGGAATTTTATTTGGGATGTAAAAACAGAAATATCGAGAACGACATTGCCTAAGTTTAATGATTTCGAGGACCGATTCAACGGAATGGGGATCACCATCCATGATATCTATTTCCAGAGAATTGTTATGCTTAATTTTAGAAGATACCAGATAGGGTGGGAGGCGGACATATTATTTGAAGCTCAGGATCATTTTGGCCTGGGGCGAGAAGATATTACTAAAAAACTATACCAAAGCTTCAGGTTTTTTCGGATATGGTTTGTTCTTCAGCGATATAACTGCTTTTCATTTAAACCTTTTGTGACGAACTTCAAGGCTTCTGTAAAACTGACGGGGCGATAATGATATGAAAAAATCCTGGTTTGTTTATATGGCGATTGCGGTGGTTGTGGTTATATTTAGTCTTTGGGAGGATATTTATCCTGTGAAAATCATTGATGTCCATCGCAGTACTGATCGCCCTGGCTATGATGATATTATCGTTGACCATTTCCCGTTAACGGATCGGGGGAGAATTAACTGGTGGCTATCTCAGCGGGATATGCTTAAGAAAAAATATAACATCCCCTCCGGGCAGGAATTTGTTTTGACGGTCTGGGACGTGGGGGAGGGGTATCTGCGGGACTCTCCGCGAGAAGATTATTTTTGTTTTCCTGATATGACATCAGAGAAGAACTGTATTGAGAAAAATAAACTTCTTAAGGTTGATGCCAGGTATTCTGATAAAAATAAAGTTAATTTTATCATCGGTGGTAATAAGTACATCATGGATAAAAAAGATGGCTCGATGACTAAGGCGCGGTATTAAAAGCCGCGATTGGGCTGTATCAAATTATCGGAGCGATAATGATATGAAAAAATCCTGGTTTGTTTATATGGCGATTGTTTTGGTTGTGATTGCTTTTAGTTTCTGGGATCATATTTATCCTGTGAAAATCATTGATGTCCATCGCAGTACTGATCGCCCTGGCTATGATGATATTATCGTTGACCATTTCCCGTTAACGGATCGGGGGAGAATTAACTGGTGGCTATCTCAGCGGGATATGCTTAAGAATAAATATAGCATTCCCTCCGGGCAAGAATTTGTTTTGACGGTCTGGGATGTGGGGGACGGGTATCTGCGGGACTCTCCGCGAGAAGATTATTTTTGTTTTCCTGATATGACATCAGAGAAGAACTGTATTGAAAAAAACGAACTCCTTGCAGTCGATACCAGATTTTCTGATGAAAACAAAGTTAATTTTATTATTGGTGATAATAAGTACATCATGGATAAAAAAGATGGCTCGATAACTAAGGCGTGGTATTAAAATCCGCGATTGGGTAGTATCAAATTATCGGAGCGATAATGCTATGAAAAAATCCTGGTTTATTTATCTGGCAATTGCAGTAGTTGTGATTGCTTTTAGTCTTTGGGATGATATTTACCCTGTAAAAATTATTGATGTCCATCGCAGTACTGATAAATTTGATTATGATGATATTATCGTTGACCATTTCCCGTTAACGGATCGGGGACGAATTGACTGGTGGTTATCTCAGCGGGATATGCTTAAGAAAAAATACAACATCCCCTCCGGGCAGGAATTTGTTTTGATGGTCTGGGATGTGGGGGGCGGGTATCTGCGGGACTCTCCGCGAGAGGATTATTTTTGTTTTCCTGATATGACATCAGAGAAGAATTGTATTGAAAAAAATAACCTTCTTAAGGTTGACGCCAGGTTTTCTGATGAAGACAAAGTTAATTTTATTATTGATAATAATAAGTACATTATGAATAAAAAAGATGGCTCGATAACTAAAGAGCGGTACTGAATGCTACTTTGGCGATGTGTTCAACGGCTTGATTAATTCCGCTCTGCTCCCGCTAACAAAATAAGTCTAACAGGAGCAGTGGGGAAGGTGTTATGCCAGCCAGGTACGGATTTTGGCTTCGATACCTGCGGCATCCAGGCCGATGGCCGCACGGGCCTCGTCCTGCGTCCCTTGTGGGATGAAGTGATCAGGCAGGCCGAGGTTCAGTACCGGAACAGCTTTACGGTTCGCCATCAGCACCTCGTTCACGCCGCTGCCCGCGCCGCCCATAATGGCGTTTTCTTCCAGCGTCACCAGCACGTCATGGCTTTCTGCCATGCTCAGGATCAGAGATTCATCGAGCGGTTTCACAAAACGCATATCCACCAGGGTGGCATTCAGCGTTTCAGCGACTTTTGCCGCTTCCGGCATCAGCGTACCGAAGTTCAGGATCGCCACTGTCTGACCGCGACGTTTGACCAGGCCTTTACCCATTGCCAGTTTCTCCAGCGGTTGCAGCTCAACGCCTACGGCATTGCCGCGTGGGTAACGAACTGCGCTTGGGCCGTCCTGATAGTGGTAGCCGGTAAATAGCATCTGACGGCATTCGTTCTCATCGCTCGGCGTCATGATGACCATGTCCGGTATGCAACGCAGGAACGACAGATCAAATGCGCCCTGATGCGTTTGACCGTCAGCCCCCACGATACCCGCACGGTCGATCGCAAACAGTACCGGCAGCTTCTGAATGGCAACGTCATGGATAACCTGGTCGTAGGCGCGTTGCAGGAAGGTGGAGTAGATAGCCACAACCGGCTTGTAGCCGCCAATTGCCAGGCCTGCCGCGAATGTCACTGCATGCTGCTCGGCAATCGCCACGTCAAAATACTGGTCAGGGAATTTTTTGGAAAACTCCACCATACCGGAGCCTTCACGCATGGCAGGCGTTACCGCCATCAGCTTGTTGTCTTTCGCCGCCGTTTCACACAGCCAGTCGCCAAAGATTTTCGAATAGCTCGGCATACCGCCGCTGCTTTTCGGCAGGCAGCCGCTGGTATGGTCAAATTTCGGTACCGCGTGGAAGGTGATCGGGTCTTTTTCCGCCGGTTCGTAACCACGCCCTTTTTTGGTCATGATGTGCAGGAACTGCGGGCCTTTCAGGTCGCGCATGTTTTTGAGCGTCGTGATCAGACCCAGCACGTCGTGGCCGTCGACCGGGCCAATGTAGTTAAAGCCCAGCTCTTCAAACAGCGTACCCGGCACAACCATACCTTTGATATGTTCTTCGGTACGTTTGAGCAGCTCTTTAATTGGCGGTACGCCGGAGAAGACTTTTTTGCCGCCTTCACGCAGCGAGGAGTAAAGTTTTCCGGAGAGCAACTGCGCCAGATGGTTATTCAGTGCGCCGACGTTTTCGGAAATCGACATCTCGTTATCGTTAAGGATAACCAGCATGTCCGGCTTGATATCTCCTGCATGGTTCATGGCCTCAAAAGCCATACCAGCGGTGATTGCGCCGTCACCAATCACGCAGACGGTGCGACGCTGCTTGTTCTCTTTTTCGGCGGCAACGGCAATACCGATACCGGCAGAAATTGACGTGGAGGAGTGGCCGACGCTTAACACGTCATACTCGCTCTCACCGCGCCACGGGAACGGGTGCAGGCCACCTTTCTGGCGAATGGTGCCGATTTTATCGCGACGTCCGGTCAGAATTTTGTGCGGATATGCCTGGTGACCTACGTCCCAGATCAGCTGATCGAACGGCGTGTTATAGACGTAATGCAGCGCCACTGTCAGCTCAACCGTGCCAAGCCCGGAGGCGAAATGACCGCTGGAGCGGCTGACGCTGTCGAGCAAGTAGCGACGCAGCTCGTCGCACAGTTTCGGCAGGCTCTCTTTCGGCAACAGGCGTAACTCCTGGGTGGAGTCTACTAACGCCAGTGTCGGGTATTTGGCAATATCAAAACTCATCAAAGGCTCATCGAGATATTTAGTTTATTTATCACGCTGGATTATATAGTCCGCTAGCGCTTCCAGTGCCGAGGTATCCAGGGATTGCGCAGCCAGCTGATTCAGCGACTGGCGGGCATCCGCTATCAGGTCCCGGGCTTTACGTTGGGCTTGCTCAAGGCCCAGAAGGGCGGGGTAGGTACTTTTGCCAAGCTGCTGGTCTGCACCCTGACGTTTTCCCAATGTTGCAGTATCGCCCACCACATCCAGAATGTCATCCTGAACCTGGAATGCCAGGCCAATACTTTCTGCGTATCTGTCCAGAACCGGCAGGGCTTTTCGCCCTTGTTCACCTGCGCTCAGCGCGCCCAGGCGAACGGCTGCACGAATGAGTGCCCCCGTTTTATGGCGGTGAATACGTTCCAGCTGTTCCAGATTAACCTGACGCCCTTCTGCATCAAGATCCAGTGCCTGTCCACCGCACATTCCTGCGACGCCACTGGCCATCGCCAGTTCGGACACCATCGCCAGACGGTCGCGGTCACTCACTTCAACCATCGGCGCATCGCTTAAAATCGAGAACGCCAGCGTTTGCAGGGCATCCCCCGCCAGAATGGCATTGGCTTCGCCAAACCGGATATGGCAGGTAGGTTGACCACGACGCAGGTCATCATCATCCATCGCCGGTAAATCATCGTGGATCAGCGAGTAAGCGTGGATGCACTCAACGGCAGCTGCCGGGGCGTCCAGCGTAGTATCGCTGATACCAAACATCTTGCCTGTGGCATAGACCAGGAACGGACGCAGGCGCTTTCCGCCCAAGAGTGCGCCATAGTGCATGGCCTCAACCAGAGGAGTGTTCTGAAAAGGCTGTGGCTCGATAAAACGGCGCAGGGCGTCGTTGGCGCGATTCACACACGCCTGAAGCTCGTTGGCGAAATCCATTTACTCGGCGTCCGGTGTGAAAGGCGTTGTTTTAGCATCTTCGCTGTCGGACAGCAGGATTTGCACGCGCTGCTCGGCCTGCTGCAGTTTGACCTGCCCCTGACGTGCCAGCTGCACGCCACGCTCGAATTCGTTGAGCGCCTCTTCCAGCGGTAAATCACCGCTCTCAAGGCGGGTGACGATCTGCTCCAGTTCACTCAGCGCAGTTTCGAAACTGGCCGGTGCGTCGTTCTTCTTCGGCATAGTGAATTTGACTCTTTCTATTTTTAGCCCTGTCATGGTAACGGACTCAGGCGGAGAAGCAAATAACGCTCAATGGTGATATACTCGCGCGCCTGGATGCAGCCACGGGTGTGGGCTGTAATATTATTTTCCATTACAAGCCTTAACAAGCTTGCCTAAGAAACATTGCCGCCATGAAGTTTATCATTAAATTGTTCCCTGAAATCACCATCAAAAGCCAATCTGTGCGTTTGCGCTTTATTAAAATTCTCACCGGGAACATTCGTAACGTATTAAAGCACTACGACGAAACGCTTGCCGTGGTGCGTCACTGGGATCACGTTGAAGTTCGCGCGAAAGACGAAAACAAACGTCAGGATATTCGCGACGCGCTGACCCGTATTCCGGGTATTCATCATATTCTGGAAGTGGAAGATGTTCCGTTCAGCGATATGCACGACATCTTCGAGAAAGCGCTGGTACAGTACCGCAACCAGATCGAAGGTAAAACCTTCTGCGTGCGCGTGAAACGTCGTGGCAAGCACGAGTTCAGCTCGATTGAAGTGGAACGTTACGTTGGCGGCGGTCTTAACCAACACGTGGAAACTGCGCGCGTACGTCTGACTAACCCGGACGTGACCGTGAATCTGGAGATCGAAAACGATCGCCTGCTGCTGGTCAAAGGCCGTTACGAAGGTATTGGCGGTTTCCCGATCGGCACTCAGGAAGACGTGCTGTCGCTGATCTCCGGCGGGTTCGATTCTGGCGTTTCCAGCTACATGCTGATGCGTCGCGGTTGCCGCGTACACTACTGCTTCTTCAATCTGGGTGGTGCAGCGCATGAAATCGGTGTGCGTCAGGTGGCACATTACCTGTGGAACCGCTTTGGCAGCTCCCACCGCGTGCGTTTTGTGGCGATCAACTTCGAGCCGGTGGTTGGCGAAATCCTTGAGAAAGTGGACGACGGCCAGATGGGCGTCGTGCTGAAGCGCATGATGGTACGTGCGGCGTCCAAAGTGGCTGAACGTTACGGCGTACAGGCGCTGGTGACGGGGGAAGCGCTGGGCCAGGTCTCCAGCCAGACGCTGACCAACCTGCGTCTTATCGACAATGTTTCTGATACGCTGATCCTGCGCCCACTGATCTCCCACGATAAAGAACATATCATCGATCTGGCGCGTGAAATCGGTACCGAAGATTTTGCCCGTACCATGCCAGAGTATTGCGGTGTGATCTCAAAAAGTCCGACCGTAAAAGCGGTGAAGGCGAAGATTGAAGCGGAAGAAGAGAACTTCGATTTCGCGATCCTCGAGAAGGTGGTAGAGGAAGCGTCCAACATTGATATCCGCGATATTGCCCAGCAGACCGGGCAGGAAGTGGTTGAAGTTGAAACCGTGAGCGGTTTTGGTGCCAACGATGCGATTCTGGATATCCGTTCTATCGACGAACAGGATGACAAACCGCTGAAAGTCGAAGGGGTGGAAGTGGTTTCTCTGCCGTTCTACAAGCTGAGCACGAAGTTTGGCGATCTCGATCAGAGCAAAACGTATTTGCTGTGGTGTGAGCGTGGGGTGATGAGCCGTCTGCAGGCGCTGTATCTGCGTGAGCAGGGCTTTGCGAACGTGAAGGTGTATCGCCCGTAGTTCATTGCCGGGGAGTGCGGTATGTTGCCCTCACCCCGATCCTCTCCCACGGGAGAGGGAGAAAAACCTGGAAACGGCAACCTGTGTGGTTGCCGTTTTACTTTTATTCGTAGTAATTATAAATTCCCGCCGGCATGACCAGCGACGACGCCACTTCATACGCCTTCTCGCGCCCGACCAGCAGGTCGATAATCTTTAGCGCAAAATCAATCGCGGTTCCCGGCCCCTGGCTAGTGAGCAGGTTGACACGCGGATCCCAGACAACGCGTTTATCGACCCACTGGTCTTCCGGAATGCGGTCTTTCAGCGCCGGGAAACCGGTCATATTGCCGATCGGGAAAATATCGTGTGGAACCAGCACCGTTCCGGCTGCGGCACAGATTGTCGCGACGATGCGGCCAGACAGGTGAAACTGCCTGACGGTTTCCACTAACAGTGGGCTGTCGCGAAAACACTCGGCTCCTTTCAGGCCGCCGGGAAGAACGATAATGTCGTAATCACCGTCAGCCACCTGTACCAGCGGGGCATCCGCCAGTATTTTCACCCCGCGTGAACAGGTGATCGCCAGATTACCGTCGCTGGCAACGCTTGCCGTCGTCACCGCAATACCGCCTCGCACCATCAGGTCGATAGTGGTGACGGCTTCCATTTCTTCGCTACCAGGGGCGAGGCATACCAGTGCCGATGCGCTCATACTCACTCTCCTTACGTTTAACCAGGTCATACAGGCGGGCGTTTTCCGGCACCGCAATGCCGTGTGCGCGGGCGCGTTTTAACAGATAGCCGGTGATGTAGTCGATCTCAGTGTGGCGTAACGCCCGAACGTCCTGCAACATTGAAGAGATATTTTCTGCCGTACTATCAATTACCTGCTCGACATAATAGCGTAAATCGTCTGCTGAGGTATGCAAGCCCTCGCGCTCCACCACTGAGGCGACCTCGGCGCACAGCGTGGCAATTTCCTGCGGATGGTTTTTCAGTTCGCCGTTCGGACAGTCCCATAAAGCCGTCAACGGATTGATCACACAGTTGACTGCTAATTTGCGCCACAGTTGAGGGAGAATGTTGTTGTGCCAGGCGACATCCGGCAGCACCTTTTGCAGTGTGTCTGCCAGATAGCTGTAGTCGCCATCCTGCTCACGAGCTGGGCCAATATGCGTTATCCCGCTGGCGACATGTACGATGATGTTGCCATCCCGGCGCGCCGCATGGGTTGTCGTGGCCATCAGCAGCGGCTGAGGGATATTTTTCAGTTCATCAATCGTCCCCATGCCGTTATGCAGTAGCAAAATGGGCGAGGTGGGGGGGAGCTGGGCGGCCAGCGCTTTTACCGCATCTGAAACCTGCCACGCCTTCAGTGTGACCAGTAGCAGATCGCTTTGCGCCAGGAAATCAGGATCGTTCGCGGTGAGGGATTCGTTAAAGATACTTCCGTCTTCACCAATCAGGTTTACACTGCAGTATGGCTGAGGGACGCGTAACCAGCCCTGCACCTCGTGTCCGTGCTTGCATAGCGCAGTCAGCCATAGCTGACCAAGCGCTCCGCATCCGAGCACTGTAATTTTCATTGTTCCTCCTCACCTGCAACTGCGCCAGGTGTTACGGCCTAAGTATAGCGCCGTCAGCTAAGCTTCTGTTGAGTTATGCCTCGTAGCGGGTATTATGCAACGCAACAAAAATGAAGGGAGAAGAAAAGATGCCATCTTTCGATATTGTTTCCGAAGTTGATATCCAGGAAGTCCGCAACGGCGTAGAAAACGCCAGCCGTGAAGTTGAGTCACGTTTCGATTTTCGTGGTGTTGAGGCAACATTTGACCTGAATGAGGCAAATAAGACCATCAAGGTGCTGAGTGAGTCTGATTTCCAGGTTAACCAGCTGCTGGATATTTTGCGCGCCAAGCTGCTGAAGCGCGGCATTGAAGGTACCTCACTGGATGTGCCGGAAGAGTTCGTACACAGCGGTAAAACCTGGTTTGTTGAAGCTAAACTGAAGCAGGGTATTGAGAGCGCGGTGCAGAAGAAAATCGTTAAGCTCATCAAAGATAGCAAGCTGAAAGTTCAGGCGCAGATCCAGGGCGAAGAGATCCGTGTCACCGGTAAATCTCGTGATGACCTGCAGGGCGTAATGGCGCTGATCCGTGGCGGCGATCTGGGGCAGCCGTTCCAGTTCAAAAACTTCCGCGATTAAGACGAAAAAGCCCGGTTTAACCGGGCTTTTTTTCAGGCTTTCAGCACCTGCTCCACTTCGAAGCGGTTGGTCACTTTGCTGTCTATTTTGATATAGGCACTGCGTTCTTCCGGGGCGATCAGCACTTCACTCACGCCCTCAGTGGCCTCAAGACGCTGTTTCAGCGCATCGTTGATGTCGATGTCCCCTGGAATTTCTACGCGCAGGCTGCTCACGTAGCGTGGTTCTTTCATGGTGCTGGCGACCAGCAGCCAGACCATCGCCAGCAGGGCACCTGCCAGGAATACGGTTTGCGAATCAAACAGGCCATCCACCCAGCCGCCGAACGCACCACCGATGGCCACGCCGATAAACTGGCTGGTGGAGTAGATGCCCATCGCGGTGCCTTTGTAACCGGCAGGCGATTCTTTGCTGATCAGCGACGGTAGCAGGGCTTCCATCAGGTTAAATGCCAGGAAGAAGAGTTGCACCCCCGCGACCAGCTCCCAGAAATGCGGGCCGGAACCCCACAGCACGATCTCGGCAATCAGTAACACCGCCACGCAGCCAACGAAGACGCGTTTCATCTTGCGCTTCACTTCGGCGTAAATAATAAACGGCACCACCGAGACGAACGAAATCAGCATCGTCACCAGATAAATTTTCCAGTGCTCAGCGGCAGGGAAACCCGCAGACGCCAGCTGGCCGGGCAGGGCGACAAAGGTCGACATCAGCAGGATATGCAGGCACATGATGCCAAAGTTCAGCTTCAGCAAGCGCGGCTCAACGAGCACTTTGCTAAAGCAGCCTTTCACCATCCCGGACTCACGGTTGAGGACGTGGTTTTTGCTGTCTGGCACTACCCACAGCGTGAGCGCAATACCGATGGTCGCCAGCACGGCAATCATCCAGAACAGGGCATGCAGACCCAGCTTATGGGTGATGACAGGGCCAAGCACCATCGCAATGGCAAAGGTGACGCCAAAGCTGACGCCGATAAACGCCATCGCTTTGGTACGGTTCTGTTCACGAGTTAAATCTGACAGCAGTGCCATCACGGCGGCTGCAATTGCGCCGGAACCCTGCAGGGCGCGGCCAAGAATAATGCCCCAGATGGAGTGGGAGAGGGCGGCAATGATGCTGCCGAGCACAAAGACGAGTAGCCCGCCGACAATCAGCGGTTTGCGGCCAACGCGATCGGAGAGCAGGCCGAAAGGGATCTGGAATATCGCCTGGGCTAAACCGTAGATACCTATGGCCAGGCCAATCAGTGCTTCGCTGGCTCCCTGTAGCGCCATACCGTACGTGGTCAGAACAGGCAGGACCATAAACATGCCAAGCATCCGTAGCGAGAAAACAGTCCCTAAGCCCCAGGTCGCGCGTAGCTCGCCTGGCGTCATTTTATAATCGTTCATTACCACCTCAGTTCAAGAGCAGGCCATAGTGTAGTGCGGGGAAGGGGCGGGGTAAATACAGGGTTATTTAACAAATATTACATGCATTATTAATAGATTCAGTGAATAAAAAAGGGTGCCGAAGCACCCCTTTATTCACTTGCTATGGCTTACCAGACGTAAGTCAGCAGGTGATGCGATTCGGGTACCATGAAATCCACGGACATCATCACGGACAGAGAGGTGATGGCCACAATCGAGAACACGAACAGCTTACGTGCCCAGACTTTGTCATCTTCCACTTTGTAGCCGCGCAGGGCCATGCCGAGCCACCAGACGCTCACCGCAGCCGCCACCACCAGATATTTATACCCGGCGTAACCGCCCAGAGAGAGCATCAGCGTTGCCACAGCAAAGGCGATGATGTACAGCGTGATGTGGTTCTTGGCAACGGAGATGCCTTTCACAACCGGCAGAACCGGGATGTTCGCTGCCTGATAATCCTTGAAGCGGAAAATCGCAATGGCATAGGAGTGCGGCATCTGCCACAGGCTAAAGATAGCCAGCAGGATCAACGCACCACTGTCGAACTCATTTGTGACGGCACAGTAGCCAATCACCGGCGGCGCAGCGCCGGAGAGAGAACCAATCAGCGTACCGTAGACGGAGTGACGCTTCATATACAGGCTGTAAACGCCCACATAAACCACGAACCCCATCACCCCCAGCCAGCAGGCCAGCGGGTTAGCACCAAACCACAGCAGCATAAAGCCAGCAATACCCAGCAAGGTGGCGTACACCAGCGAGACGGAAGGGGCGATCAGGCCTTTAACCAGCACCCGATTTTTGGTCCTTTCCATCTTCTTGTCGATATCCATGTCGATGTAGTTGTTAAATACACAACCGGACGCAACAACCAGTGACACACCAATCAGCGTGTAGATAAAGAGGGTGTAATCAATGCTGCCCTTAGAGGCCAGCAAGAACCCTCCGATCACGGAGATCAGGTTGCCAAAGATGATGCCTGGTTTCGTTACTTGCAGGTATTGCTTAAACATACTCGCCGCTCTTAGTGAACCATCATGTTGTAGTTAAGGTTCCACATAATCCAGATGGAACCGACTACCAGGATAGCGATGATAATCACGGTAAAGATAAAGGCCGTCATGTTCCAGCCTTCATCGGACTTGGTGTTCATGTGCAGGAAGCAAACCAGATGCACCAGAATCTGAACCACCGCGGTGGCCAGGACTGTGCCCAGAATCACCGCGTGAGATGCAGAACCGTTCATCACCATCCAGAACGGGATCACCGTCAGGATGATCGACAGGATAAAACCTGTCATGTAGGTTTTTACGCTACCGTGGGAAGCGCCATGATCGTTTGAATGACTCATTACATCGCCCCCATCAGATAGACTACAGAGAACACACAGATCCATACAACGTCCAGGAAGTGCCAGAACAGGCTCAGGCACATGATACGTGTACGGTTAGTGCTGGTCAGACCGCGACGGGAAACCTGGAACATCAGTACCGCCATCCAGATAAGCCCGGAGGTTACGTGCAGACCGTGAGTTCCTACCAGCGCGAAGAACGCAGACAGGAAGCCACTGCGATCCGGGCCCATACCTTCCATAATCAGGTGATGGAATTCATAGATTTCCATCCCGATGAATCCAGCACCAAACAACCAGGTCAACGCCAGCCAGGAGACAACCTGGCTCTTGTTGTTTTTGTACATGGCGATAGCCGCCATGCCGTAGGTGATGGAGCTGAACAGCAGCAGTGCGGTTTCTACCAGAACGAACGGCAGTTCAAAAATGTCCTTACCAGTCGGGCCGCCCGCAGTGCCGTTCACCAGAACGGCATAGGTCGCGAACAGACAGCAGAACAGAATGCAGTCGCTCATCAGGTAGATCCAGAAACCGAAGACTTTCGTCGGCCCTGTATCGTGGTGCGCATGGTCATGCGCGTGGGCAGTAGAGTGCGCCAGAGTATCAGTTGCCATTTTTCAGCCCCGCTTTAGAAATCTCATCGAAATGCTGGTTTTCCAGTTTTTCGACTTCACGGACTGGTACGTAGTAGTCCACGTCCTCGTCAAAGCTCTTCACGATCCAGCTAATGATGATGCCTGCGAAGCTCGCAATCGCCATCCACCAGATGTGCCAGATCATGGCGAAGCCAAATACCGTTGCGAAAGCGGCAATGATAATGCCCGCGCCGCTGTTTTTCGGCATGTGGATCTCTTCGTAATGAGCAGGTTGCTTATACGCTTCACCTTTTTCTTTCATTTCCCAGAATGCGTCGCGCTCATGGATCTGCGGCACAATGGCGAAGTTATAGAACGGAGGTGGAGAAGAGGTCGCCCACTCCAGCGTACGGCCACCCCACGGGTCACCGGTCAGGTCACGGTTCTGATCGCGGTCGCGAATAGAGACGTAGTACTGAATCAGCTGGCACAGGATACCGCAGGCAATCAGCACCGCACCGCATGCTGCAACAACCAGCATTGGGTGGAACTGTGGATCGATCTGCTGGCTCAGGCGACGGGTCATACCCATGAAGCCCAGCACGTACAGCGGCATAAATGCCACGAAGAAGCCGATGATCCAGAACCAGAACGCGCGTTTACCCCAGGTTTCGTTCAGCGTGAAGCCGAACGCTTTTGGCCACCAGTAGGTTACGCCAGCGAAGCAGCCGAAGACCACACCACCGATGATAACGTTATGGAAGTGCGCAATCAGGAACAGGCTGTTGTGCAGAACGAAGTCAGCACCTGGTACTGCCAGCAGTACGCCGGTCATCCCACCTACAGAGAAGGTGACGATGAAGCCGATGGTCCACAGCATGGCTGAGTGGAACACGATACGACCCTGGTACATGGTGAACAACCAGTTGAAGATCTTAACCCCGGTCGGGATTGCGATAATCATGGTGGTGATACCGAAGAAGGCGTTTACGTTCGCGCCCGCACCCATAGTGAAGAAGTGGTGCAGCCAAACGATGAACGACAGAACGGTAATACACACGGTTGCCCACACCAGTGAGGTGTAACCAAACAGGCGCTTACGCGAGAAGGTTGCAGCGATTTCGGAGAACACCCCGAAGACCGGCAGAACCAGGATGTACACTTCCGGGTGACCCCAGGCCCAAATCAGGTTGATGTACATCATCATGTTGCCACCCATATCGTTGGTAAAGAAATGGGTGCCCAGGTAGCGGTCCAGGGTCAGCAGCGCGACGGTGACAGTCAGAATTGGGAAGGACGCAATGATCAGGATGTTGGCGCACAGAGATGCCCAGGTAAATACCGGCATCTTGAACATAGTCATGCCAGGGGCACGCATCTTGATAATGGTCACGAAGAAGTTAATACCGGTCAGGGTTGTACCGATACCGGAGAGCTGAATCGCCCAAATCCAGTAGTCGACACCTACGCCAGGACTGTATTCAATTCCCGAAAGCGGTGGGTAAGCCAGCCAGCCGGTCTGCGCGAATTCGCCCACACCCAGTGACAGGTTAACCAGGATAACGCCGACAACCGTAAACCAGAAGCTCAGGTTGTTCAGGAACGGGAATGCAACGTCGCGCGCGCCGATTTGCAGCGGAACAACAACGTTCATCAGACCGATAACCAGCGGCATCGCCACGAAGAAGATCATGATAACGCCGTGAGCGGTAAAGATCTGATCGTAGTGGTGAGGCGGCAGGAAGCCCGCTTCACCCGCAGAGGCAAGCACCTGCTGGCTACGCATCATGATGGCATCCGCAAAGCCACGAATTAACATGACGATACCGACGATGCAGTACATGATACCGAGTTTTTTGTGGTCAACCGAAGTCAGCCACTCATTCCACAGGTAGCTCCACTTACCGAAGTAAGTGATTAAGGCCAGTAAAGCCGCACCACCAATGATAATTGCAGCCACCGTAACCACGATAATGGGTTCATGGTATGGCACTGCATCCAGTGTCAATTTTCCGAACATTTTCTTCCTCGGCCCCTTAGTGAGCGGTTTCCGCGTGGCTCATGTCCATGCCTTCCATACCTTCGTGTGCGCTATGCTCACCTTCAGTCTGGGTCATGTCCATGCTCTTGCCGTGATCCATAAATTTGCCAATAACGTCTTTGAACAAATCAGGTTTCACGTTAGAGAAGTACTCCACCTTGTTGTATTCGCTAGGTGCAGCCACTTTGTCGAACGCCGCCATGTCAGACATGGTGTTCTGAGACTGTTTCGCTTTTTCAACCCACTGGTCGAAAGCGGCACGGTCTGGCGTCGCGATAGCTTTGAACTTCATACCTGAGAAGCCCGGGCCGCTATAGCTGGCGGAGATACCATCGTAGGTGCCTGCTTCATTCGCGATCAGGTGCAGGTTAGTCTGCATACCGGCCATCGCGTAGATCTGGCTACCCAGACGCGGGATGAAGAAGGAGTTCATTACGGAGTTGGAGGTCACTTTGAACTGAACCGGAGTGTTCGCCGGGAAGGCGATTTCATTCACGGTAGCAATGCCCTGTTCCGGATAGATGAAGAACCATTTCCAGTCCATGGAGACCACTTCGATGGTAATCGGTTTTTCATCATGAACCAGCGGTTTGCTAGGTTCGAGGGAGTGAGTGGTTTTCCAGGTCAGCACGGCAAGGAACAGGATGATCAGAATAGGCACTGTCCAGACCACAGCTTCCACTTTATTGGAGTGTGACCAGTTAGGGCTATACTTCGCATCTTTATTGCTCGCACGATACTTCCAGGCGAAACCAACAGCCATCAAAACGGCAGGAATAACCACAATCATCATCAGGCCAAAAGCCGTCAGAATCAATGAACGTTGTTCCAGTCCAATCTGTCCTTTGGGGTCAAGTAGTGCAGAATCACAGCCACTGAGTAATACAGTGCCCGCAAATAATGACAACCATCCCAAACTTTTATTGTATTTCCTGAGTCTCATTTAACGACCTCAATTCCACGGGAGTCTGGTGGCGTTTAAAGTGTGGGGGCATTTTACGGGAAGGTTACATTACTGTAAACATCATTAGGTCTGTGTCAGGAAGGTGTTACCGGGTTCTGCCGCACATGTCACAAGTGTTGCAAATTATGTCGGTTTTTAAGACGAAACCCGCATGGCGTGGGCGTTATAACGAAAGGACCCCCAAGCATACCCTAAAAGGGGCAATTGGTATAACCATTGTGAAAAACACACAAAAAATTAACAATTAATTATCAATAAAAAGACAATTAAAAAACGAAAATTCAATCTTTCAAAAGCTGAATCGGTTAATGAAAAATAGCGTTCTGGAGTAGGCTCCAATAATTTCCAAATGCTATCCCGCACAAAACAGCAAATATTTTTTTTTGCAGCTGGCGGTTATTTCACCGTTATAATTTCGCATGGTGATTACAACGGGAAATAACCTTTCATTTTTTGGCTTCAGGGCACCTGAGTTTTACGTAAAGCCAGAAAATCGAGCGTCCCGCCAGTGAGGATCCCGGCGACGACAAGCAGGGCTCCGGCATTCAGCAGCAGGGATTCAGGAGGAAGCGATAACGAGGTTGTAGCGTTAATCATTAATACCGCCAGCCAGAGTACCAGCGCCAGGCAACCCACCATCAACAAACGTAAGGCAAAACGGTAGGCGCGATGATATTCGGTGCGCGGCATAAAGTGTTCTGTTTGTTGGGTATATTCCAGCGTCTGGCGACAGACCAGCAACAATAGGAGCCCAGGCACTGCCGCAATCACGGAGAAGAGATAGAATGTTGGCCAGCCGTGGGCTTCCACAAACCAGCCAGCAATCGGGCCGACATAGACGCGGCCCACGGCGGACAGCGCCGAAAGCAGGGCGAACTGCGTCGCAGAGAATGATTTGTTGCACAGCGTCATCAGCAGGGCGACAAACGCCGCAGTGCCCATGCCACCACAGAGGTTTTCAAAGAACACCGCCGCTGCCATGCTGATCATATTTTTGTCGGTAATGGAAAGCAGCCAGTAACCCGCGTTAGACGCCCCCTGCAGAATGCCGAAAATCAGGAGTGCCCGGAACAGCGTCAGACGCTGCATCAACACACCGCCGTACAGCGCACCGACGATGGTCGCAAACAACCCGAGGGTTTTGTTCACCACACCGACTTCCCCGGCATCAAACCCGACGCCGCGGATCAGGAAGGTAGTGGTCAGGCTCATTGCAAACGCATCACCCAACTTATAAAGGACGATCAGCAGCAGGATCAGCCAGGCATTGTTTCGGCCAAAGAAATCGCGCAGCGGTTCGGCGACGGCCTGCTCCAGCGAGCGTGGAACTGGAATGACATCGCTCGGTTCGGGGGCGAGCAGGGTGGCAATAATACAGGGTATCAGCAGGACGGCCATCAGCCAGTACATACCCTGCCAGCCGAGATAGCGGTCGGCCAGCCACAGCGCCAGCCCGCCAGAGACAAGCATCCCGAGGCGATAGCCCAGCACGCTGATTGCCGCCCCGGCACCTCGCTCTTCTGCGGGTAACACGTCCGTTTTCCAGGCATCAAAAACGATATCCTGCGAGGCGGAACAGAAGGCGATCACCACGGCAAGGGCCGCCATCCAGCGTAGCTGCGTGGAAGGTTCGAGGAAACCCATCGCGGCAATCGACAGCAGCAGCAGGATCTGGGTCATCACTAACCAACCGCGACGACGTCCCAGGAAAGGTGGGGTATAGCGATCCATCACCGGTGACCACAGAAACTTAAAGACGTAGGCCTGACCGACGAGTGAGAAGAAACCAATAGTTTTGAGATCGATATTCTCGACGGTCATCCAGGCCTGCAATGTGCCGGAGGTGAGTGCGAGTGGTAAACCAGAGGCGAAACCGAGGATCAGCAGAATGGCTGATTTGGGTTGCTGGAAAATGCGTAAGTAATTGCTGGACATGTTTTTATAAGTCTGACCCGGTGAGTCACCGGGTCAGAAAGCAGGATTAACGAGCGTTCTGCTTGATGAAGTCGTGGATGCTGGTGTCCTGTGCCATATCGGAAATGGTGTCGGTCAGCACGCTGTTTACTGCGTTCGCAATGTTCTGGTTGGATGCCTGGAAAGCACCTTCAACAGAGTAACTTGCGCGGTAGTTTTTGGTCATCTTATTGCCGTTCTTCGCGGTGGCAATGATGGCGATATCCGCTTTGGTCGAGATGTTGTAGCGAACGTTACCCTGGGAAACGTCAGCGTACAGGTTGTTCACGATGATCTGCAGATCAACCGCGCCGCTTGGGCCAACCATATAACCGCGCGCGGTCATCTGTTTCTCCAGCACTTCCTGCAGCAGGAAGCGCAGGTCGCGGGAGGCGGTCAGCGTCACTTGCTGGTTATCGCGGGTGACTTTTGCCAGAGCCTGGTCCTGACGCTGGTCGGCACCGTTAATACTTACGGTCACGCCCATCAGGCTTGGATCCTGCTGAGGCAGGGTAATTTTTGGTGAAACATCAATTGTTGTTGGCGGGGTAGCGCAACCTGCCAGCATAAAAAGTGCTACCAACGGAAAGAAGAGTTTTTTTAACATTTCAGGTTCTCAACGAATCGTAAGCAGTTAGAGAGAAAAATTGCCGCCATCATAACATCGCTAACGGCGAGGGGAAGTGGTCAGTGCATGTAAATTCATCGTCTTGTCTGAAAACTGACCTGCTTACCGTTTTTCTCCACCCATGAATGACAAAACGTATGAGCCTCACAGTGGACTTCATCCGTTTGAATGAGAAAATAAGACGAAAGCTAAATATTTGTTGTCTTGTTGTAATGGAAACGGTAAAAGCGGCTAACATTTAAAGGGATGGGTGACATCCTGGCGTTGTCGGAGGAGTAATTTCATGATGATACGTGAGCAGATAGAAGAAAAATTAAGGGCAGCGTTCAACCCTGTGTTCCTCGAAGTCGTCGACGAAAGCTATCGTCATAACGTTCCGGCAGGTTCTGAAAGCCACTTCAAAGTGGTTCTGGTCAGCGATCGCTTCACGGGAGAACGTTTCCTGAACCGACATCGCCTGATCTACAGCACCCTGACGGAAGAACTCTCCACGACCGTACATGCGCTGGCGTTGCATACCTATACCATTAAGGAGTGGGAAGGTCTGCAGGATACGGTATTCGCATCACCTCCCTGCCGTGGTGCAGGCACCATAGCCTGAAAAATCGGATTTGCAACCGCTGGAGTTTTTCCAGTATGTTGCATAGAGATTTCGTCAAAACGGCCTTCGGGCCGTTTTGTTTTGTCTGAGTTTTGAGCGTATGGCGCGTTTTTAAGGCTAAAAATAGCCTTAAAGTGTGAAAAAAGCCGCAGCAACATGTCCCAACCGTTCTCGACTCACCTAAGTGATGCCGCTATAATGCCGCGTCTTAATGAATGTCTTCGGGATGATTCTGGCGACAGGGAATGTGAATCTGCACTAAGAGAGCATCCCGGTAAAACAGACAGATTCAGAGTTGACCGAGCACTGTGATTTTTTTGAGGTAACAAGATGCAAGTTTCAGTTGAAACCACTCAAGGCCTTGGCCGCCGTGTAACGATTACTATCGCTGCTGACAGCATCGAAACTGCTGTGAAAAGCGAGCTGGTCAACGTATCAAAGAAAGTACGTATTGACGGCTTCCGTAAGGGCAAAGTACCAATGAATGTTGTTGCTCAGCGTTATGGCGCTTCCGTGCGTCAGGATGTGCTGGGTGAACTGATGAGCCGCAACTTTATCGATGCGATCATCAAAGAAAAAATCAATCCGGCTGGCGCGCCAAACTACGTTCCAGGCGAATACAAACTGGGCGAAGACTTCACCTACTCTGTAGAGTTCGAAGTGTACCCGGAAGTTGAGCTGACAGGTCTGGAATCTATCGAAGTTGAAAAACCGATTGTTTCCGTGACTGACGAAGACGTGGACGGCATGCTGGACACCCTGCGCAAGCAGCAGGCGAACTGGAAAGAAAAAGAAGGCGCTGTTGACGCTGAAGACCGTGTCACCATCGACTTCACCGGCTCTGTAGACGGCGAAGAGTTCGAAGGCGGCAAAGCGTCTGACTTCGTACTGGCAATGGGCCAGGGTCGTATGATCCCAGGCTTCGAAGACGGTATCAAAGGCCGCAAGGCTGGCGAAGAGTTCACCATCGACGTGACCTTCCCGGAAGAATACCACGCTGAAAACCTGAAAGGGAAAGCAGCGAAGTTCGTTATCAACCTGAAGAAAGTTGAAGAGCGTGAACTGCCAGAACTGACCGAAGAATTTATCAAACGTTTCGGCGTGGAAGATGGTTCTGTCGCGGGTCTGCGTACCGAAGTGCGTAAAAACATGGAACGCGAGCTGAACGGTGCTGTGCGTAACCGTGTTAAATCTCAGGCGATCGAAGGTCTGGTGAAAGCGAACGACATCGACGTTCCTGCTGCCCTGATCGACAGCGAAATCGACGTTCTGCGCCGTCAGGCTGCACAGCGTTTCGGTGGCAACCAGCAGCAAGCGATGGAACTGCCACGTGAGCTGTTCGAAGAGCAAGCGAAACGCCGTGTTGTTGTTGGCCTGCTGCTGGGCGAAGTCATTCGTACCCACGAGCTGAAAGCTGACGAAGAACGTGTGAAAGGCCTGATCGAAGAGATGGCTTCTGCATACGAAGATCCATCAGAAGTTATCGAGTTCTACGGTAAGAACAAAGAGCTGATGGACAACATGCGCAACGTTGCGCTGGAAGAGCAGGCTGTTGAAGCGGTACTGGCGAAAGCTAAAGTGTCCGAAAAAGCGACCTCTTTCAACGAACTGATGAACCAGCAGGCGTAATTTCGCCCCAACGGTTTAAAGTTTGAACAGAAAACCCGTTGCCTTCCGGCGACGGGTTTTTTTTATCGCGCCAATAGCCCAGGAAGAGTGCTAAAACGCCCTTTCAGTGTTAGCGTAACAACAAAAGGTTGTTATGCTTGAAATAGGGCGATGCGAACCCCATAAGTATGTAATCACGATGAATGAGACTGGCTGATAATCCGTCCGTAAGGTTACAATCAGACAGCAGGTGTTTTCAATTTTGATCCAGGAGACGGAAATGTCATACAGTGGCGAACGAGATAACTTTGCACCCCATATGGCTCTGGTGCCAATGGTTATTGAACAGACCTCACGTGGTGAGCGTTCTTTTGATATCTATTCCCGTCTGCTCAAGGAACGCGTTATCTTTCTGACCGGCCAGGTGGAAGACCACATGGCTAACCTGATCGTGGCGCAGATGCTGTTTCTGGAAGCGGAAAACCCGGAAAAAGACATTTACCTGTATATTAACTCACCGGGCGGTGTGATTACGGCGGGTATGTCTATTTACGATACCATGCAATTCATCAAGCCGGACGTGAGTACTATTTGTATGGGACAGGCTGCATCTATGGGGGCCTTCCTGTTAACCGCTGGGGCCAAGGGCAAGCGTTTCTGCCTGCCAAACTCCCGCGTGATGATTCACCAGCCGCTGGGTGGTTACCAGGGTCAGGCGACGGATATTGAAATCCACGCCCGCGAAATCCTGAAAGTAAAAGCGCGCATGAATGAACTTATGGCGCAGCATACGGGTCAATCCCTCGAGCAGATCGAGCGCGATACCGAGCGCGATCGCTTCCTCTCTGCACCTGAGGCAGTTGAGTACGGCTTAGTCGACTCTGTTTTGACCCATCGTAATTGATGCCTACGACGCGAGTGTGCCGCTATACTAAAGTAAGGCGGCACGCTGCCTGAGAGCAGCTTGCGTCTGAGAATGGTATTTGCGTCGTCATGTGCGGCACAAAGAACTTAAAAAGAGGTTTGGACTCATGACAGATAAACGCAAAGATGGTTCGGGCAAACTGCTGTACTGCTCTTTTTGCGGCAAAAGCCAGCATGAAGTGCGTAAACTGATTGCCGGGCCGTCCGTGTATATCTGCGACGAATGTGTCGACTTATGTAACGACATCATCCGCGAAGAGATTAAAGAAGTCGCCCCGCACCGTGAGCGTAGCGCGTTGCCAACACCGCATGAAATTCGTCATCATCTTGACGACTATGTCATCGGTCAGGAGCAGGCTAAGAAAGTGCTGGCGGTGGCGGTATATAACCACTACAAACGTCTGCGTAACGGCGATACCAGCAATGGTGTAGAGCTGGGTAAAAGTAACATTCTGCTGATTGGCCCAACCGGTTCCGGTAAAACGCTGCTGGCAGAAACGCTGGCACGTCTGCTGGATGTTCCGTTCACGATGGCAGATGCCACCACCCTGACCGAAGCCGGTTATGTGGGTGAAGACGTGGAAAACATCATCCAGAAATTGCTGCAGAAGTGTGATTACGACGTACAGAAAGCACAGCGCGGGATCGTCTATATCGATGAAATCGATAAGATTTCCCGTAAATCAGACAACCCGTCTATCACCCGTGACGTGTCGGGCGAAGGTGTACAGCAGGCACTGCTGAAGCTGATTGAAGGTACCGTTGCTGCGGTTCCACCTCAGGGGGGCCGTAAACATCCGCAACAGGAGTTCCTGCAGGTTGATACCTCCAAGATCCTGTTCATCTGTGGTGGTGCGTTCGCGGGCCTGGATAAAGTGATCTCCCACCGTGTTGAAACCGGCTCCGGCATTGGTTTCGGCGCGACGGTGAAATCGACGTCTGAAAAACCGAACGAGGGCGAACTGCTCTCTCAGGTAGAACCAGAAGATCTGATCAAATTCGGTCTGATCCCTGAGTTTATTGGCCGTCTGCCGGTTGTGGCAACGCTGAACGAACTGAGTGAAGAAGCGCTGATTCAGATCCTGAAAGAACCGAAAAACGCCCTGACCAAGCAGTATCAGGCGCTGTTCAATCTGGAAGGCGTTGAGCTGGAATTCCGCGATGAAGCGCTGGATGCGATTGCGAAGAAAGCGATGGTCCGTAAAACCGGCGCGCGTGGTCTGCGTTCTATCGTAGAAGCGGCACTGCTCGATACCATGTACGATCTGCCGTCTATGGAAGATGTCGAGAAAGTGGTGATTGACGAGTCTGTTATTGGCGGTCAGAGCAAGCCGCTGCTGATTTATGGTAAGCCTGAAGCGCAGCAGGCATCTGGCGAATAATTCACCAAATCATACAAGCAGTTAATCAAAAAGGGGGGATTTTATCTCCCCTTTTATTTTTCCGACTTCATGGCGTTGAATGTGTGGAATACATCCCCATATACTGCTTACATGTTAATGGTTGTGTGAAGCACAGTCACATAACCAGTTTACCTGGCGGACACTAAACTAAGAGAGAGCTCTATGAATCCTGAGCGTTCTGAACGCATTGAAATCCCCGTATTGCCGTTGCGCGATGTGGTGGTTTATCCGCACATGGTCATACCCTTATTTGTAGGGCGGGAAAAATCTATCCGTTGCCTCGAAGCTGCCATGGATCATGATAAAAAAATCATGTTGGTTGCGCAGAAGGAAGCATCAACGGATGAGCCGGGTGTAAACGATCTTTTCACCGTCGGGACCGTGGCCTCTATTTTGCAGATGCTGAAGTTGCCTGATGGCACCGTAAAGGTGCTGGTAGAAGGCTTGCAGCGTGCGCGTATTACCACTCTGTCTGACAATGGCGAACACTTCTCTGCAAAGGCAGAGTATCTTGATTCGCCTCAGCTTGATGAACGCGAGCAGGAAGTGCTGGTACGCACTGCGATTAGCCAGTTTGAAGGCTATATCAAGCTGAACAAGAAAATCCCACCAGAAGTGCTGACGTCGCTGAACAGCATTGACGACCCTGCACGTCTGGCGGATACCATCGCTGCACATATGCCGCTGAAGCTGGCTGACAAACAGTCCGTGCTGGAAATGTCCGACGTTAACGAACGTCTGGAATACCTGATGGCGATGATGGAATCTGAAATCGATCTGCTCCAGGTTGAGAAGCGTATTCGCAACCGCGTGAAAAAGCAGATGGAAAAATCTCAGCGTGAGTACTATCTGAACGAGCAAATGAAAGCCATTCAGAAAGAACTCGGCGAGATGGAAGATGCGCCGGATGAAAACGAAGCGCTGAAGCGTAAGATCGACGCGGCAAAAATGCCGAAAGAGGCAAAAGAGAAAGCGGAAGCAGAACTGCAGAAGCTGAAAATGATGTCTCCGATGTCGGCTGAAGCGACCGTTGTGCGCGGCTACATTGAATGGATGGTACAGGTTCCGTGGAATGCCCGCAGCAAGGTCAAAAAAGACCTGCGTCAGGCTCAGGAGATCCTGGACACCGACCACTACGGCCTGGAGCGCGTGAAAGATCGCATTCTTGAGTACCTCGCGGTACAAAGCCGTGTGAACAAAATTAAAGGGCCAATCCTGTGCCTGGTAGGGCCTCCAGGGGTGGGTAAAACCTCTCTGGGCCAGTCCATCGCCAAAGCGACCGGACGTAAGTATATCCGTATGGCGCTGGGTGGTGTACGTGATGAAGCGGAAATCCGCGGTCACCGTCGTACCTACATCGGTTCTATGCCGGGTAAACTGATCCAGAAGATGGCGAAAGTGGGCGTTAAAAACCCGCTGTTCCTGCTTGATGAGATCGACAAAATGTCTTCGGACATGCGTGGCGATCCGGCGTCAGCTCTGCTGGAAGTGCTTGATCCAGAACAGAACGTGGCATTCAGCGATCACTACCTGGAAGTGGACTACGACCTGAGCGATGTGATGTTCGTGGCGACCTCCAACTCCATGAACATTCCGGCACCGCTGCTGGACCGTATGGAAGTGATCCGTTTGTCCGGTTATACCGAAGATGAGAAGCTGAACATTGCGAAGCAGCACCTGCTGCCGAAGCAGATTGAGCGTAATGCGCTGAAAGCTAACGAGTTGACGGTAGAAGACAGTGCAATTGTCGGTATTATTCGCTACTACACCCGTGAAGCCGGCGTGCGTAGCCTTGAGCGTGAAATCTCCAAACTGTGTCGTAAGGCGGTTAAACAGCTGCTGCTGGATAAGAGCCTGAAACACATTGTGATTAACGGCGACAATCTGCATGCGTATCTGGGCGTTCAGCGCTTCGACTATGGGCGTGCGGACAACGAAAACCGCGTAGGCCAGGTCACCGGTCTGGCATGGACGGAAGTGGGCGGCGATCTGCTGACCATTGAAACGGCCAGTGTGCCGGGTAAAGGCAAACTGACCTATACCGGTTCTCTGGGTGAAGTCATGCAAGAGTCCATTCAGGCTGCTCTGACCGTGGTACGTGCGCGTGCAGAAAAACTGGGTATCAACCCGGATTTCTACGAAAAACGCGACATCCACGTTCACGTTCCTGAAGGGGCAACGCCGAAAGATGGCCCAAGCGCAGGTATTGCCATGTGTACCGCTCTGGTCTCCTGTCTGACAGGGAACCCGGTGCGTGCTGATGTGGCGATGACGGGTGAAATCACCCTGCGTGGTCAGGTTCTGCCAATTGGTGGCTTAAAAGAAAAACTGCTGGCGGCACACCGTGGTGGGATCAAAATCGTATTGATCCCTGACGAAAACAAACGCGATCTGGAAGAGATTCCGGACAACGTTATTGCCGATCTGCAGATCCATCCGGTGAAACGCATTGAGGAAGTTCTGACTCTCGCACTGCAGAATGAGCCTTCCGGAATGCAGGTTGTAACCGCAAAATAGTGACCTTGCGCAAATAGCGCCAAGAAAAACAAGGCTGGAAAGTCATTTCGGACTTGCCAGCCTTTTTTTGTATAGCTAATTTAGATTGCTGATTGGGTTAGCCATCAACAACGAGTGTTGTAAGGTCATGGCTGGCCTGATATAAATGCTGCGCGGTCGCGCTGTGAAGGATTCAGGCGCGATATAAATTATAAAGAGAGGAAGAGAACAGTGAATAAATCTCAACTGATTGACAAAATTGCTGCTGGTGCTGATATTTCTAAAGCTGCAGCTGGACGTGCGTTAGATGCATTAATTGCTTCTGTTACTGAATCTCTGCAGTCTGGGGACGACGTTGCACTGGTAGGCTTCGGTACTTTTGCTGTTAAAGAGCGTGCTGCCCGTACTGGCCGCAACCCTCAAACCGGTAAAGAGATCACCATTGCTGCCGCTAAAGTGCCGGGTTTCCGTGCAGGTAAAGCGCTGAAAGACGCAGTAAACTGATTGCTTTCCCGTTTCCGGGAAGCTGAAAAGTACAAGGGCGCATCATTTGATGTGCCTTTTTTGTTTGTCCAGACCTGATTTGTGCGAGTTTATGCGAGTTGTGGGCTGACAATCGCCCTGTTTTCTTGTCACAATACGCCTTTACGCGCGACGGTCAGGATTTTCCGTCAGCGTCAGGTAACCAGTCACCTACAGCGGAGTGTTGTTACACCATGATGGACAGCTTACGCACGGCTGCTAACAGTCTCGTGCTCAAGATTATTTTCGGTATCATTATCGTGTCGTTCATATTGACCGGCGTGAGCAGCTACCTTATTGGCGGTAGCGCGAACTATGCCGCAAAAGTGAATGGCCAGGAAATTAGCCGTGGGCAGTTCGAGAACGCTTTTGCTGGTGAACGTAACCGTATGCAGCAACAGCTGGGCGACCAATTCTCTGAGCTGGCAGCGAACGAAGGTTATATGAAAACCCTGCGTCAGCAGACGCTGAACCGACTCATTGACGAAGCACTGCTGGATCAGTATGCGAAAAGCCTGGGGCTGGGCATCAGCGACCAGCAGGTCAAAAAGGCTATCTTCGCGACGTCAGCATTCCAGTCTAACGGCAAATTCGACAATACCCGTTACAACAGTATCGTCAACCAGATGGGTATGACGGCCGATCAATACGCGCAGGCTCTGCGTAATCAGCTGACCACTCAGCAACTCATTAATGCCGTTGTTGGCACAGATTTCATGCTCAAAGGTGAAACTGATGAGCTGGCTGCACTGGTGTCTCAGCAGCGTGTTGTGCGTGAAGCAACCATTGATGTGAATGCCCTGGCGGCTAAACAGCAGGTCAGCGACGCAGACGTTAACGCTTACTACGAGCAGAACAAGAACAACTTTGTTGCCCCTGAGCAGTTCCGCGTAAGCTATATCAAGCTGGATGCGGCTGCACTGCAGGAAACTGCATCTGATGCGGAAATTCAGTCTTACTATGACCAGCATCAGGATCAGTTCACTCAGCCTCAGCGTAACCGTTACAGCGTGATCCAGACCAAAACTGAGGCAGATGCCAAAGCGGTACTGGATGAGCTGAGCAAAGGCGCAGATTTCGCAACCGTGGCGAAAGCAAAATCCACCGACATTATCTCTGCCAAAAATGGTGGTGATATGGGCTGGCTGGAAGAGGGCACAACGCCTGACGAACTGAAAAATGCGGGTCTGAAAGACAAAGGCCAGATGTCTGGCGTTATTAAGTCTTCCGTTGGTTTCCTGGTCGCTCGTCTGGATGATATCGAAGCCGCGAAAACCAAGGCGCTGGCTGACGTGCGTGATGACATCGCGGCAAAAGTGAAGCAGGAAAAAGCGCTGGATGCCTACTACGCCCTGCAGCAGAAAGTGAGCGATGCGGCGAGCAACGATAACGAATCTCTGGCAGGTGCAGAGCAGGCGGCAGGTGTGAAAGCGGTTGAGACGGGCTGGTTTGGTCGTAACAACCTGCCGGAAGAACTGAACTTCAAACCGGTTTCTGATGCTATCTTCAATGGCGGTCTGGTCGGTGAGAACGGTACTCCGGGCAGCAACTCAGACATCATTACTGTTGACGGTGACCGTGCCTTCGTTCTGCGTGTCAGCGAGCACAAAGCTGAAGCGGTAAAACCGCTGGCAGAGGTCAAAGATCAGGTTGTTGCACAGGTTAAGCACAACAAAGCTGAACAGCAGGCAAAACTGGATGCTGAGAAGCTTCTGGTCGCTCTGAAAGCAGGTAAAGGCGATGACGCACTGAAAGCGGCGGGTCTGAGCTTCGGCGAGGCGAAAACGCTGAGCCGTACCGGTCAGGATCCTGTTAGCCAGGTGGTATTTGGCCTGAGCCTGCCGGCGAAGGACAAGCCAAGCTTCGGTACGACAACCGATATGCAGGGTAACGTGGTTCTGCTGGCACTTGATGAAGTCAAAGCGGGCACCATGCCAGAAGAGCAAAAGAAAGCGATGGTTCAGGGCATTACCCAGAACAACGCCCAGATTGCTTTCGAGGCGATGATGAGCAACCTGCGTAAAGACGCTAAAATTAAGCTGGGCGATATAATCACTCAGCAGCAATAATTACGTATCTGCTCGCAGATTTTCGTAACGCTCTGCAAAAACTAAAGGCCGCTTTCGCGGCCTTTTCCATTTCTGCAATCTGCTGTTTGTACCTGTTGTGGCGGGCGGCTATCGTGGCGTGGCTGTCAACAAACAAGGAGAAAACAGCATGAAACGTGGAATCAAAGCACTGTTAATTACGCTGACTATTGCCACCACCGGGATGAACGCTGGCGCACTGGCGGCATCCCCGGCTGCGAAAACGCCGGTCGCCCAAAGTCAGGCCGAGACGCCAGTGCAAACGAATGCACCAGCCAAAACCTCCGGGAGTAGCAAAGCAACTGACGACGATGGTTCGCGAGTCAGTATCAATTCGGCATCTGCAGAAGATCTCGCTCGCGTGATGAATGGTGTCGGGCTGAAGAAGGCGCAGGCCATCGTCAGCTACCGTGAAGAGTACGGTCCCTTTAAAACTGTCGACGATCTGAAGCAGGTTCCGGGGATGGGCAGTTCACTGGTTGAGCGCAATCTCTCACACCTGACGTTGTAATTACGCAATTTCTTGCACTGCGGCAAAAATTTGCCAGGATAAAGAGGTCATACCAGTTGTGACCTCAAATCCTACAATAACAGTAAAGGCTATTGCGCTATGCAGACAAAAATCAAAGTACGCGGTTATCACCTCGATGTTTACCAGCATGTGAACAACGCCCGTTATCTCGAGTTTCTTGAAGAAGCACGCTGGGACGGGCTGGAAAACAGCGAAAGCTTTCAGTGGCTGACTGCGCACAACATCGCGTTTGTGGTCGTCAATATCAATATTAACTACCGTCGTCCCGCCGTGCTGGGGGATGTGCTTACCGTCACCAGCAAGGTACAACAGCTTAACGGGAAGAGCGGTGTACTCAGCCAGGTGGTGACGCTGGATCCTGAAGGGCAGGTGGTTGCCGACGCACTGATCACCTTTGTCTGTATCGATCTTAAAACCCAGAAAGCGCTGCCGCTGGAAGGGGAGTTGCGTGAAAAGCTGGAGTCGATGATCGTGTAGGATTTGTTCCGGAGTACCCGTGCTGTCGGTGTAAAACGTTTCGACAGCACGGCGGCGTTGCCTTATTTCAGCCCGGTCTTTTTCTGCATTGACGCCATCACGCCAGCCTTGTCAGCAAGGTAGTGATTCAGCCCATTAGCACGCAGATTACAGGCGGCGCACTGACCACAACCGTCACCTTTAATGCCGTTGTAGCAGGTCAGGGTTTCGTTGCGAACCAAATCCAGCTTGCCCCAGTAGTCTGCCAGCGCCCAGGTTTCTGCTTTATCGAGCCACATCAGCGGCGTTTCAAAGCGGGTTTCCTTCGCCATACCCAGATTGACGGCATGGTTGAGCGCTCTGACGAATTCGTCACGGCAGTCCGGGTAGCCGGAAAAATCAGTCTCGCACACGCCGGTGATCACTGCTTCGGCTTTGACCTGGTAAGCATAAATCGCCGTCAGGGTCAGAAAGAGGATATTGCGGCCAGGTACAAAGGTATTTGGAATACCGCTGGCATCAGGTTCGTAATCAGGAACGGGGATACTGTCGCGGGTGAGGCTGCTTACGGCCAGTTCATTTAGCAGCGTAACGTCCAGCACCTTGTGCGCGCGTGCACCCAGTTTCAGCGCCAGTTCACGGGCAACGTCGATTTCAGCGCGGTGACGCTGACCATAATCGAAGGTGACGCAGTGAACTTCATCATATTGATGAAGAGCCTGAACCAGGCAGGTTGTGGAATCTTGTCCTCCGCTGAACACGACGACGGCACGTTTCATAAATCATCTCGACAGTTACGGTAAAAACATCATGTTACCGTCTGACTGCAGTGGCGACCAGCTTCTTCATGATTTGGAGGCCGGAAGCCAGGCTTCTGTGAAATCAAACCAGCCGCGGGTGTTGAGCCGTATGCCATTGACCCCCGGTGGAGCGCTGATTTGATACTGGTAGTTAAACAGCGGTGTCAGCACCGCGTTTTCCATCAACTGGCTAAAAATGGCTTTCAGGCCGATATGCCGGGCCTGTTCATCGGCCTGGGTCTGGACTGCATCCAGCGTGGCCTGAAGATGAGCAAATTGCGGCGCACTCAGCAGGTGGGGCCAGAGCGTATCGCAACGGAGCCACTGCTCAAGCGTATATTCCGGCGCTTCGCCAATAAGCCGGTCTCCCATCATGATGTCTGCATCTGCAAGGTGCTGGCACCCGTCCCACGTTTTGGCATCGTGAAAGATAATCGTCAGTTCGCAGCCATGCCGGGCGAGATACTGCTTTAGCTGACTTGTCATGGTGTGTAACTCAACGGGCAAATGGTAAACCAGCGTCAGTTTTTCAGGCAGAGGAACGTGCGTTAAATCCGCCCAGTGGGGAATACACCACCCCGGAAGCAGTTCCTGGGTTGGGGTGATCAACCCTTCATTCAGCGGAAGTGTGTGCAGGAGTCTGGAGAGGTGGATGATATTAATGAGCCGCCTTGCCTGCATTTCGCTGAGGTGTGGGGTCTGTTTCAGGGTGAGATAACAGAAACCCAGACTGGTGCTGCTACTTACCAGCCGCAGGCTCTCCAGCTCTTCAGGCTCACCAATGGCGATTTGCACTGGATGACGGCAGCTTGTCCCCAGCCCATAGTCAAAAAGCTGTGGTGTGATCCAGTATTCAATCGCTTTCAGTAACGGGTGGCTAAGATGGTACTGCTCGTGGCTTTCCAGGCGAACCAAATCGGGATCGTACACGCTCAGTCTGAAGGGACCGCTTCCCGTCATGGGCTGGTCGGGGTGGGCAAGGCGACTGCAGTAGGTTGCCAGACGGTGGGCCAGCCAGAAATCTGGCTGATGCAGAATAAACGTCAGACACTGCGGATGCGTCACTTCAATGCGTAATACGCTCTGAAACAGCTTACGCAGGGCAGGTAACGCCAGCAGCGCCGTCAGGCTTCGCTGTAGCTGTTGCGTCTCGATTTTATCGCCGTTGTGCCAGTGCAGCGTGGAACGGATGTAAAAATGCCAGCGCAGGCCGTCAGGCGATACCTCCCAGTGATGCGCCAGATCGCCTGTGGGTTCACTGCTGTTGCCATTAAAGCGCGTCAGACCGGAGAAGACTTGCCCTGCCAGATGTTGCTCTGCCCGACCTGGTAAAAAACCTGGATGAAGCGGATCAAGCGAGCGGTAATAGGGAATACGCAGCGTCGGGGTATCGTTTTGCCAAAGCCCACCCAGAAACGGATGCAGCAACGCACGTAACTCTTCGGGGGCAAGCTGCGCCAGTTCAAGGGCGTTATGCTGCTGCCCACTCTTCAGCGCCTCTTCCATCATCGTATTGCGCAGCGATTCCGGCGTCACGTGGAATGTCAGCTCACCGCGTTTGCCACGGCCAGACTGAGCATGCCAGCTTAGCCAGCCTGCCTCCTGCGCCTGACGTAAAAGCGTACGTACATGCCGCTCGCTGCAAAAACAGCGGCTGGCAAGTTCGGTGACGGTGGCCTGCTGTGGCGCACCCTCAGAAGGTTGCCACAAACGTTGATACTGCTTAAGACGGTTAAGCTGGCGCATGATAAACCCGGAACAATAATTATCATCTATTCACTATTACTTCCGTATATCTCACGTAATACTGATGCACAAGTTAATCGCATCACATTTCGGGAGTAATCATGGCCAGGCTCGCTGCATTTGATATGGACGGTACTCTGTTAATGCCGGATCACCGTTTAGGGGAGAAAACCCTGAGCACCCTGAAGCGCCTGCATGAACGTGATGTCACCCTGACGTTCGCCACTGGCCGTCATGTGCTGGAGATGCGCCATCTGCTGGGGGCATTTTCCCTTGATGCGTTCCTGATAACCGGTAACGGAACACGCATTCACTCCGTTGAAGGCGATGTGTTGCACCGTCGGGATCTCAACCCGGAAGTGGCGGATATCGTGCTACACAGCACCTGGGATACGCAGGCCAGCGTGCATGTCTTTAACGATGACGGCTGGTTTACCGGAAGTGAAATTCCTGAGCTGCTGCATGCACATGTTTACAGCGGTTTTAAGTACCAGCTTACCGATCTGCGTCGTATTCCTGCCCATGCGGTGACCAAGATCTGTTTCTGTGGCGATCACGACGATCTCTGCCGTTTACGTATTCAGCTGAATGAGGTTTTAGGCGACCGGGCGCACCTGACCTTCTCAGCAGTGGATTGTCTGGAAGTGCTGCCAGTGGGCTGTAATAAAGGCTCAGCCCTGGCGGTACTGAGTAACCACCTGGGCTTTACGATGCAGGATTGTATGGCGTTTGGCGACGCCATGAATGACCGC
Source organism: Enterobacter sp. LM3 (assembly GCF_046622475.1). NCBI lineage: Bacteria > Pseudomonadati > Pseudomonadota > Gammaproteobacteria > Enterobacterales > Enterobacteriaceae > Enterobacter > Enterobacter sp. LM3. The sequence goes on from NZ_JBJURN010000009.1 coordinate 134,169, forward strand.
GAGATGCTGGGTAGCGTCGGTCGCGGTCTGATAATGGGGAATGCGATGCCGCAGTTAATTGCAGAGCTTCCTCATCTGCCGGTTATCGGACACTGCCGTAACGAAGCGGTGTCCCATTTTTTGACGCATTGGCTGGACAAAAACAACCTCCCGTATTCCCCCGAATAGTGAGACCCTTCCAGCAAGCCAGACTTCGGTCTGGCTTTTTTTTATTTCACCCACTGCATAATCTGCGTTTTCCACGGCTCAATATCGCCAATATTGGCCTGCACCCATTCTGCGTTGTAATAGGTGTCGAGGTAACGTTCGCCGCTGTCGCACAGTAACGTGACGACAGAACCGGTACGGCCTTCTTCGCGCATCCGGACGGCAAGCTGCAGCGCGCCCCACATATTGGTACCGGTTGAGGCACCGACTTTACGACCAAGCTGTGTTTCCAGCCAGTGCGCCGTTGCAACGCTGGCGGCGTCCGGCACGCGGAGCATCTCATCCACGACATCAGGAATGAACGAAGGCTCCACGCGCGGGCGGCCAATTCCTTCAATTTTACTGCCTACCGGGCTGCGCAGTTCTGCATTGCGGTTTTGCCAGTAGTCGAGGAACACGGAGTTCTGCGGGTCAACCACCATCAGTTGGGTATCGTAGCCCTGACAGCGGATGTAACGCCCGATGGTGGCGGATGTACCACCGGTACCGGCGCTCATCACAATGTACGAGGGTACAGGGTGCGGCTCGTGGGTCATCTGACGGAAAATACTGTCGGCAATGTTGTTATTGCCGCGCCAGTCGGTGGCGCGTTCGGCGAAGGTGAACTGATCCATATAGTGACCGTTCAGTTCGCGTGCCAGCATTTCAGAGGCGGCATAGATTTCGCAGGCGCTTTCCACAAAGTGGCAGCGTCCGCCGTAAAATTCGATCTGCTCTATTTTGCGTTTCGCCGTACAGGAGGGCATCACGGCGATAAACGGCAGACCCAGCAGACGGGCAAAGTAGGCTTCGGATACGGCGGTTGAACCCGATGAGGATTCAATGATGGTGGTGCCTTCTTTGATCCAGCCGTTACATAAACCGTATAAGAATAGCGAACGCGCCAGGCGGTGCTTCAGGCTACCGGTTGGATGGGTGCTTTCATCCTTCAGGTAGAGCTGAATGCCAGCCAGTCCCGGCAGGGCGAGGCGGATTAAATGGGTATCTGCCGAGCGCTGGTAGTCGGCATTGATTTCGCTGATGGCATGTTTAACCCAGGTGCTATTCATCGTAGTTATCCGTTTGTCATTTTGTGCCCAGCATAGCGAAAAGCACAGAAAAAATTGTTGCTATCTGGCCTTTAAAATAGAATGAAGGGAGAAAAATTTTCTCTGTGAGGTGGGTATGCTAGATAAAATTGACCGCAAGCTGCTTTCATTGCTGCAAAGCGACTGCACCCTCTCTTTGCAGGCGTTGGCAGATGCCGTTAATCTGACCACCACACCCTGCTGGAAGCGACTCAAGAAGCTGGAAGATGACGGCATTCTGTTGGGGCGCGTTGCGTTGCTGGACCCTGAAAAGCTGGGGCTTGGGCTGACGGCATTTGTGCTGATAAAAACGCAGCACCACAGCAGCGAGTGGTATTGCCGCTTCGTGACCCAGGTTTCTGACATGCCGGAAGTACTCGGCTTCTGGCGTATGGCAGGGGAATACGATTATCTGATGCGCGTCCAGGTCGCCGATATGAAGCGTTATGATGATTTTTACAAGCGGCTGGTCAACAGCGTACCGGGCTTGTCGGACGTCACCTCAAGCTTTGCGATGGAACAGATTAAATACACCACCGCATTACCCATTGATTAATTAAATAACGTCCCGGCGTTGCCGGAATAATACCTTCAGGAACAAACCGCGTGCGATTATTTGCCCAATTAAGCTGGTACTTTCGTCGGGAGTGGCAACGCTACCTCGGCGCAGTATGCCTGCTTATTATCATTGCCATTTTGCAGCTGATCCCGCCGAAAGTGGTGGGGTTTGTCGTGGATGGCGTCACGAAACAGCATTACACCACCGCACGGGTGTTGATGTGGGTTGGTACGTTGGTGCTGACCGCGGTAATTGTTTACCTGCTGCGCTACGTCTGGCGTGTGCTTTTATTTGGCGCGTCCTATCAGCTGGCTGTAGAGCTGCGCGAAGATTTTTATCGCCAGCTGAGTCGTCAGCATCCTGAGTTTTACCTGCGTCATCGCACCGGGGATCTCATTGCCCGCGCCACCAACGACGTGGATCGCGTGGTGTTTGCCGCCGGGGAAGGGGTGTTAACGCTGGTGGATTCTCTGGTGATGGGCTGCGCGGTGTTGATCGTGATGTCTACCCAGATCAGCTGGCAGCTGACCCTGCTGGCGTTACTGCCGATGCCATTGATGGCGTTGGCGATCAACCGCTACGGTGAAAAGCTTCATGAACGTTTCAAGCTGGCGCAGGCGGCATTTTCATCGCTTAACGATCGTACTCAGGAGAGTATGACCAGTATTCGCATGATCAAAGCGTTCGGTCTGGAGGACAGACAATCTGCGCTGTTTGCGGCCGATGCGGCGGATACGGGGGCGAAAAACATGCGTGTCGCGCGCATTGATGCGCGTTTTGACCCGACGATATATATCGCGATCGGTATGGCGAACCTGCTGGCCATTGGCGGTGGGAGCTGGATGGTGGTACAGGGGTCGATGACCCTCGGCCAGTTGACCAGTTTTGCGATGTATCTGGGGCTGATGATATGGCCGATGCTGGCGCTGGCCTGGATGTTCAACATTGTTGAGCGCGGCAGTGCTGCCTACAGCCGCATTCGCGCCATGCTGGCCGAAGCGCCAGTCGTCAATGATGGTAGCGAACCGGTGCCGGAAGGGCGTGGCGTGATGAAAGCGGATATTCGTGAATTTACCTACCCACACACGGAACATCCGGTGATCGAAAATGTGAATTTCACGCTATCCCCCGGCCAGATGCTGGGTATCTGTGGCCCGACGGGTTCCGGGAAAAGCACCGTTCTGTCGCTGCTCCAGCGTCACTTTGATGTGACACAGGGCGACATTCGTTTCCACGATCGCCCTCTGACGCAGCTGCTGCTGGACGACTGGCGCAGACGTCTGGCGGTAGTCAGCCAGACGCCGTTCCTGTTTTCTGACACTGTGGCGAACAATATTGCGCTCGGTCACCCCACAGCGACACAGGAAGAAATTGAACATGTGGCGCGTTTAGCCAGCGTGCACGACGATATTTTACGCCTGCCACAGGGCTATGAAACGGAAGTTGGTGAGCGCGGTGTCATGCTTTCCGGCGGGCAAAAGCAGCGTATTTCGATTGCGCGTGCGCTGTTGCTGAATGCCGAAATCCTGATCCTGGACGATGCGCTTTCCGCCGTCGATGGCCGTACTGAGCACCAGATCCTGCATAACCTTCGCCAGTGGGGAGAAGGACGCACGGTGATCATCAGCGCGCACCGTTTGTCGGCGCTGACGGAAGCCAGCGAGATTCTGGTGTTGCAGCACGGGCATATTGCCCAGCGCGGGCAGCATGACCAGCTGGCCGGGCAGCCTGGCTGGTATCGTGATATGTATCGTTACCAACAGCTTGAAGCGGCGCTGGACGATGCTCCTGAACAGGATGAGGAGGCCGCAAATGCGTAAGCCTGGAACGCAGTGGCCAACGCTCAAACGCCTGCTCGCCTATGGTTCGCCGTGGCGGAAACCACTGTCCCTTGCCGTGCTTTTGCTGTGGATTGCGGCCATTGCTGAGGTGAGTGGCCCTTTGCTCATCAGCTATTTCATCGACAACATGGTGGCGAAAAGCTATCTGCCGCTGGGACTGGTGGCAGGCTTAGGTGTGGTCTACGTTGGGTTACAGCTGACGGCGGCCGGGCTGCACTATGCGCAATCGCTGCTCTTTAACCGGGCAGCCGTTGGCGTGGTACAGCAGCTGCGTACAGATGTTATGGATGCGGCACTGCGCCAGCCGTTGAGCGAGTTTGATATCCAGCCGGTTGGGCAGGTTATTTCACGCGTTACCAACGATACCGAGGTGATCCGCGATCTGTACGTCACCGTCGTGGCGACCGTGCTGCGCAGTGCTGCGCTGATTGGTGCCATGCTGGTGGCCATGTTCAGCCTCGACTGGCGCATGGCACTGGTGGCGATCACCATCTTCCCGGCAGTGTTAATCGTGATGGTCATCTATCAACGCTACAGCACGCCAATTGTGCGTCGCGTGCGAGCCTATCTGGCCGATATTAATGATGGCTTCAACGAAGTGATCAACGGGATGAGCGTCATTCAGCAGTTCCGCCAGCAGGCGCGCTTTGGTGAGCGAATGGGTGAAGCCAGCCGTTCGCACTATATGGCGCGTATGCAGACGCTGCGACTGGACGGTTTCTTGCTGCGCCCACTGTTAAGCCTCTTCTCGGCGCTGGTGCTCTGCGGCCTGTTGATGCTCTTTGGGCTGAGTTCAAACGGTACGATTGAAGTGGGTGTTCTGTACGCGTTTATTAGCTACCTCGGACGCCTTAACGAGCCGCTTATAGAGCTCACTACCCAGCAATCCATGCTGCAACAGGCCGTGGTGGCAGGGGAGCGCGTCTTCGAGCTGATGGACAGGCCGCGTCAGACCTATGGCAATGATGAACACCCCCTGAAAAGCGGGGCGATTGCTTTTGATAATGTTTCGTTTGCCTACCGTGACGACCGGCTGGTGTTGCAGGGCATTAGCCTTGATGTGCCGTCGCGTGGTTTTGTGGCGCTGGTGGGGCATACCGGCAGCGGCAAGAGCACCCTGGCGAGTTTGCTGATGGGGTATTACCCTTTAACGCAGGGCGAAATTCGTCTGGACGGGCGTCCGCTCGTGTCGCTCAGCCACAACGTGTTACGTAAAGGCGTTGCGATGGTGCAGCAAGATCCGGTCGTGATGGCGGATACGTTCTACGCTAACGTGACGCTGGGGCGGCCATATACCCATGAGCAGGTCTGGGAGGTGCTGGAAAAAGTACAGCTGGCTGACCTGGCACGCGAATTTAGCGACGGTATCAACACCCGGCTGGGTGAGCAGGGGAATAATCTCTCCGTCGGGCAAAAGCAGCTTCTGGCGCTGGCGCGTGTACTGATTGAAACGCCGCAGGTGCTGATTCTGGATGAAGCGACGGCCAGTATCGACTCCGGTACCGAACAGGCTATCCAGCAGGCGCTGGCCGCCGTGCGTGACCATACGACGTTGGTGGTCATCGCACATCGCCTGTCAACCATTGTTGAAGCCGATACCATTCTGGTGCTGCATCGCGGGCAGGCCGTCGAACGCGGTACGCATCGGGAGCTGTTAGAGGCAAAAGGGCGCTACTGGCAGATGTACCAGCTGCAACTGGCCGGAGAAGAGCTGGCCGCCAGCGCGCGCGAAGAAGAGTCGCTTAGCGCCTGATGCACCAAAATCAGGCAACGCGCTAACAGTCATTACTGTTGGTGCAAAACGGAAACGCACCATGCACTGTCATGGTGCGTTTTTTTTCCTCTGTAAGTCGGGCAATGCCTTTCCGCACGCATTACACCGCTTTTCTCCTCTGTTTTTAATTCTGGCACACCGCTTGCAATATCTCATACGTGTTAGCTGCGGCCATTACCGAATTCTGACTGGAGGGGATTTATGAAGCTGGTTACGGTTGTAATCAAACCATTCAAACTCGAAGACGTGCGTGAAGCGTTGTCTTCTATGGGTATTCAGGGACTGACTGTCACCGAAGTGAAAGGCTTTGGTCGTCAGAAAGGTCATGCCGAGCTTTATCGCGGGGCGGAATACAGCGTTAACTTCCTGCCAAAAGTAAAAATTGATGTCGCAATTGCCGATGACCAGCTTGATGAAGTCATTGATGTCATTAGCAAAGCGGCCTACACCGGCAAAATTGGCGACGGCAAAATTTTCGTTGCCGAATTGCAGCGCGTCATTCGCATTCGCACCGGCGAATCCGACGAAGCGGCATTGTAAGTAACTCCTGGCACACAGTGATAGGGATCGAGAAAATGAAGATAGCAACAATCAAAACGGCTCTGGGTTCTCTGGCACTGCTGCCGGGCCTGGCAATGGCTGCAGCCCCTGCGGTGGTAGACAAAGCCGATAACGCTTTTATGATGATCAGTACCGCGCTGGTGCTGTTCATGTCTATTCCTGGTATTGCGCTGTTCTACGGCGGTCTGATCCGCGGTAAAAACGTGCTCTCCATGCTGACGCAGGTTGCCGTAACGTTCGCGCTGGTGTGCGTACTGTGGGTTGTCTACGGTTACTCGCTGGCATTCGGGGAAGGCAACGCCTTCTTCGGCAACTTCAACTGGGCGATGCTGAAAAATATTGAACTGACCGCCCTGATGGGCAGCTTCTATCAGTATATCCACGTCGCTTTCCAGGGCTCATTTGCCTGTATCACTGTGGGTCTGATTGTGGGGGCGCTGGCTGAGCGTATCCGTTTCTCTGCGGTGCTGATCTTCGTGGTCGTCTGGCTGACGCTCTCCTACGTGCCAATTGCCCATATGGTCTGGGGCGGTGGTCTGCTGGCGACGCATGGCGCGCTGGACTTTGCGGGCGGTACTGTTGTACACATCAACGCCGCGGTGGCGGGTCTGGTGGGGGCGTACCTGATTGGTAAACGTGTGGGCTTTGGTAAAGAAGCGTTCAAGCCGCATAACCTGCCAATGGTGTTTACCGGTACCGCAATTCTCTATTTTGGCTGGTTCGGCTTCAACGCAGGTTCTGCAAGTGCAGCTAACGAAATCGCCGCGCTGGCCTTTGTGAACACCGTTGTGGCAACGGCGGGTGCCATCCTCTCCTGGGTATTTGGTGAGTGGGCTATTCGCGGTAAACCCTCCCTGCTGGGAGCATGTTCTGGTGCGATTGCCGGTCTGGTTGGTATCACCCCTGCGTGTGGTTATGTCGGTGTCGGCGGGGGGCTGCTCATCGGTCTGGCGGCGGGGCTGGCAGGTCTGTGGGGTGTTACCGCACTGAAACGCGTTCTGCGCGTTGATGACCCTTGCGATGTGTTCGGCGTACACGGTGTTTGCGGCATCATTGGTTGTATCATGACCGGTATCTTCGCCGCAAAATCACTGGGTGGTGTTGGTTACGCAGAAGGCGTCACAATGGTTCATCAGTTGCTGGTGCAGCTGGAAAGTATCGCCATCACCGTTGTGTGGTCTGCCGTTGTGGCCTTCATCGGCTATAAACTGGCGGATATGACAGTGGGTCTGCGTGTACCGGAAGAGCAGGAACGCGAAGGTCTGGACGTGAACAGCCACGGCGAGAATGCGTACAACGCCTGATAAATTGCAAAAAGGCAACCTCGGTTGCCTTTTTTAGTGTTTATTCCCTCTCCCCGTGGGAGAGGGCCAGGGTGAGGACATCAGGCCGCACAAAATCATCCCCGGTTTCGCATGACCCCTTCCTGCACCGTCGAGGCCACCAGAATGCCCGCTTTGGTGTAAAATTCTCCGCGAACAAATCCGCGCGCGCTGGATGCCGAAGTGCTCTCCACACTGTAGAGCAGCCAGTCGTTTATATCGAACGGACGGTGGAACCACATGGAGTGGTCGATCGTTGCGACCTGCATCCCTTTCTCCAGGAACCCAACGCCGTGCGGCTGTAGCGCAACCGGCAGGAAGTTGAAGTCGGAAGCATAGCCCAGCAGGTATTGATGGACGTGAAAATCATCCGGCACGATACCGTTGGCGCGGATCCACACCTGGCGTTTTGGCTCGGCGGTGTGGCCTCTCATCGGGTTATGGAATTCGACAGGGCGGATCTCAAGCGGCTTGTCACAGATAAACTTCTCTTTCATCTGTGTCGGCAACAGATGCGCCAGCGCGCGGGCAATATCCGTCTCTGATTTGAGCTCATCCGGAGAAGGGGCTGGAGGCATCACTTTTTGATGCTCATAACCCGGCTCCGGAGCCTGGAATGAAGCCGTCATGTAAAAGATAGGCTTGCCATTCTGAATGGCCGCCACGCGGCGTGCGCTGAAACTGTTACCGTCTCTCAGCACTTCAACGTCGTACACAATCGGTTTCGTGCTATCTCCAGGGCGTAAAAAGTAGCTGTGAAATGAGTGCACCAGACGGTCTGCAGGGACGGTCTCCTTAGCTGCGTACAGCGCCTGTCCTACGACTTGCCCTCCGAAGACCTGGCGTAAGCCTAAATCTTCACTCTGTCCGCGAAAGAGTCCTTCCTCAATTTTTTCCAGATTCAGTAATGTCAGCAGATTGTTTAGTGCCTGACTCATAGTCGTCCTCAATAAACGCCGTAGCGAAAGATACGCAGAGTATAACGCAGAAATGAAAGTGGTCAGATGGGTGGAATAATCTGAATAATGGGTCGAAATCAGGCATTAATAAGTGATTTGTGCCACACTTGTTTACGTTATGTGAATGCTAACGACATCGGGTGGGATCGATCCCGCTGGTGCATTGATGATAAGGAGACTTCAATGAAACTCGTACCCATGCTAAGTGGTATAGCTATTGCGGTGGCATTGTCTGCCTGCGCAGGTAAGAGCGCCCAGGTACCAGCCGCAGATCCGTATGGGATTAATACACTTTCACAGCAGTCCATTCAGCAGCCAAATGTTTCTGGTACGATCTGGATCCGTCAGAAAGTCGCTTTGCCGCCAGATGCGGTATTAACGGTGACGTTGTCTGACGCTTCGCTGGCTGATGCGCCGTCGAAAGTGCTGTCGCAACGCGTCGTTCGTACAGAAGGCAAACAGGCTCCGTTTAGCTTTGTGCTACCGTATAACCCAGCAGACGTGCAGCCGAATGCGCGTATTCTTCTGAGTGCGGCGGTAACGATCAACGGTAAGTTGGTCTTTATCACCGATACAGTACAGGAAGCGATCAACAACGGCGGGACAAAAGTTGACCTCAATCTGACACCTGTGCAGCAAACGGAAGTTCCTGTTGCGCCGTCAGCTCAGCCTTAATGGCTTTTGCCCTCTCCTTCGGGGGAGGGTATCAGTACACCCAGCGGTACTTCTGCAAATCTATCTGTCCTGATCCCGACACCTGCACCCCTTCCGAAAGTAATGCCTGGCGCTGGCGCTGCAAGTCTGGCCCGGTGAGCGAAATAGTTCCGTGGCGATTCACCACCCGATGCCAGGGCAATGTGCTTCCTTCCGGTAACCGTTTCAGTACGCCACCGACCTGACGTGCCGCGCGGGGAGAACCCGCAAGACGAGCAACGTCGCCATAGGTGGTGACATAACCTTCAGGAATAGAGGCAACAATCTGCCAGACCCGGACAGGAAAGGTGTCAGGTAACGGTTCAGGGAGTGGATCGTAAGAGTCCATATTGCTTACCAGACGTAAAAAAACACAGGATAAGTGACCCTGAAATGATTGTGAAGCGGCACGGGTATCTTGCTCAGTCAGCCTGTTGAACGGTGAACTCCAGTGCGAGGCCGATCACTTTTGTGCCGCTGGCGGCAGGTTGATCGCGCATCGCGACCAGACTTTCGAGAAATTTCAGCTTTCTCGCCGGGGTATTGATGATGAGTTTGGCCCGAAGATCGGGTAAGGCCTGTGAGCAGATGGGATAGATAACGCGCCCGGATACAGCAACCGGTATTCTTCTCAGGTTGATGTGACGCACTACGCCAATGGTGGAATAAAGTACCGCGATCGGCGTGACGAAAAGCATGGGGCGTTCGCTAATGCTGACAAAATCCAGCATCAGGTCGGGGCGCAGAAAGTTCAGCCCTTTATGATGGAGAGTCACGCCGTCAATGGCTGGCATGGCGAGGGTCAATGTTTTGGGGAGCGTGTTAATCATGGGTGCATCCTGGAAAGAGATAAAGCGCCTGGTCAGCCACATTCAAAGAGTGTGGCATGAGTGAGCAAATTTACTGCGAAGGGGTTCGCAATCTGTGCATCTGTACTGACTGCAAAGGTGATGAGGGACCTATTTGCTCCGGTTTGCGCAATAAACCACCATCCGGATGCCAGCAGCTTGCAATTGGTGGGCTGCACAGGGATAATGCGCCAGCGCGTTGGTTAACAACGCTCTCAATGGGGGCTCTGTTGGTTCTCCCGCAACGCTACTCTGTTCACCAGGTCAGGTCCGGAAGGAAGCAGCCAGGGCAGACGACGTGTGTGCCGGGATGTAGCTGGCAGGGCCCCCACCCATTTCTGCTCTCTGTAGACTCTCCTGCGTTCTCTCCCCCCAACTTCAGCTCGTTACCCACAGAAATTAAAGGTATTTAATATCTTATATAATATATATTTCATCTTGCTGAAATATTACTGTCATAAACCTGTAATAATAGACTGCCATTTTATTATTGGGTGTCTTTTTTCTGTCATAAGCAAAAAATATATATCTGGATTACAATGTTAACTTCGTGTATTAAATAAAGGACTTATTCCGAAGGGAAGTGACAATCATGGTTACTGCGGTATTAAACGTTAAGATTGATGGTGCGCTAAAAGAAAGACTTCGCCATTATGCGGAAGTGAATAACGAAAATTTAAGCGTAACAACGGAGAAACTGCTGCTGCTGGCGTTTGAAGCAGTGGAAGAGGCGGGAGTATCGGAAGAGGATATTGATAATCAGCATACGGAAGAAGAGAGTGTAACTCCATTTACTCCTAAAGAAATCAAAGCACTACGCAAACTTCTGAAGAAGAGAAAATGAAACAACAACTGTCTACCGCCAACGACTACAAAGAGGCCTGCGATCTGTTGCGTTCAGGTTACGTGAAGCATGTCCGTCTTGGCTGGAATGTTGGTAGTGATGAGTTCTTTCGTATTGCGTCGGACTGGTGTGATACTGGCGCAAAAATAAAGAAAGAGGGTGAAAATTTCGTTATTTCACTGAAGGGCTTTCCTATTCCTCCTCAGCACTAAATCCTGACGGGTGAAAACTGCTGACTGCATACGTTACAGTCAGCAGTTTTTATTATTTGTTACGCAACGAAATAATATGTGATTTTAATCACGGGTTAAAATGTAACCAGTTCGTATTTCATTGGCTGCTTCTATCTTGCTCACATTAGACTAAACTCCGTTTGACGGATGGCATGTTTTTATTCAGAGCGAGCCACAGCGGCTTGATTCTGAGCAGCGCCTGTTCCAGTTCTGCCGGGGCGAGCGAGAAGGGGATGCGTAAATAACGATCAAACGCACCCGACAAACCGAACCGTGTTCCGGCTCCCAGATTGATCCCCAGCGTTTCAGCCCGTGCGGCAAGCTGCGTTGCCAGCATGCCCGGCAGTGCTATCCAGTATGAAAGCCCCCCTTCTGGCTCATGGAACGTCCATTCCGGGAAGTGTTCGCGCAACAGTTCACCGCAACGGTCACGGCGCTCAGCCAGCATTTTCCGGCGAGCCGGGAGAAAAGTGTCGCTATTTTCGATAAGCCACAGCGTTGCCAGTTGTTCCAGCAGCGGCGATCCCAAATCCAGCGTGTCACGCGTCTGGGCAAGCGTTGCGATGGTTCGTGAGGAGGCGCGGATCCAGCCGAGGCGAAGTCCACCCCAGAAGCTTTTTCCGGCGGAACCCAGTGTGATCACGGTGGCCTGCGGGTTAAACGCTGCCAGTGGTGGCGGCGGCGGTGAGCTAAACCATAAATCCACCATCGTTTCATCGACAACCAGCGTGGTACGAGTCTGAGCAGCGATGTCGGTTATCGCCTGACGGGTGGCGATATCCATACAGCGCCCCGTCGGATTGTGGAAATCCGGCATCAGGTATGCCAGACGCGGCGCTGTCTGGGCAAGCGTTGCCGCGAAGCCATCCGTATCCCAACCCGATTCCGGTAGCGAAACGCCGACAGGACGACACTGCGCCCCCTGAATAGCGGCAATCGCCAGCGGGTAGGTGGGGTGATCGACCACGACGCGATCGCCGGGGCCAGTCATCATCCGCAGTATCAGCGCAAAACCGCTGAGCGCGCCATTCACCACCATCACTTCGTCAGCCCGGGTCGGAAGCCCACGTGCGGTATAGCGCGCGGCAATGGCGTCGCGGAGTGCCGGTAACCCGAGCTGGTCATAACCCGTCAGCGAAAGGTGCTGGGCGATCGCCGTGAGTGCATGGGTGTAAGCCTGGTGGATTTCTGGCCCGGCATTGAGCGCGGCAGTAGAGAGATCCAGTGCCGCACTTGCCGCTGAAAGGGTAGGTACGGCACGAGTATCCGGCAGGATCACGCGTGAACCGCTGCCGTGACGGCTTTCCAGATACCCTTCTTCCCGCAGATGAGCCAGCGCACTGCTGATGGTGGTGCGGCTAACGTCCAGCGCAGAGGCCAGCTCCCGCTCGCCCGGCAGACGCGTGTTAAGCGCCAGCCTGCCATCAAGAATTAACAGACGTAACGCGTCAGCCAGCTGACGCCAGAGTGGGATCCGGGTAGAGGTTTGTTGCCAGTGGCCAAGCAGGCGTACCAAAGACTGGCTACCGAAACGACGTGATGACATGTGCAGTCCACTATTTGAAAACTGGACATTAATCATAATGCCATTTTCGCACAATATGAAAGTCTGGTTTTTCGGAGAAGATAAAAATGGTACGTCGTTTGCTGCAACTTTACGTCGGCTTAGGGCTTTATGGCCTGTCAACCGCAATGTTTATTCGTTCGGATCTGGGTGTCGATCCGTGGGACGTCTTTCACCTGGGGGTGGCGATACAGCTGGGAATGAGCATTGGCACGGTGATCATTTTGACCGGTGCGGCGGTGCTGCTGCTGTGGATCCCCCTGCGCCAGCTCCCCGGGCTTGGCACCCTCAGTAACGTGATTGTCATCGGTCTGGCGGCGGATGCCTCGATGGCGTTGATCCCCGAGCTAACCTCGCTGCCCATCCGAATTGCTCTGCTGGTTTCGGCTATTGTGATGAACGCGATAGCAACGGGTATGTATATTGGAGCCGGTTTTGGCGCAGGCCCGCGTGATGGTCTGATGACTGGCATTCATGCCAGAATGGGGTGGTCAATCCGTAGCGTGCGTACCTCGATTGAAGTGTCCGTTCTGCTGATTGGTTGTCTGCTTGGCGGTTCATTCGGTGTGGGAACGGTACTTTATGCCCTGACCATTGGCCCGCTTATCCAGATCTGTTTGCCCTGGTTCCGACAGAAACCACGCGCTGATAAAATTCCTCAGCCGGAGCAGGTTGTTTAATTTTGCGAAGCGCTCACATGCTTTAATGACATCGCTGTGCCAGAATAGAAGTCATCTATTGATGCGGTGTCAGAATGCATGAAAGCGATCACTCTTTATGACGTAGCCCTCCTTGCGGGGGTTTCTTATCAGACCGTTTCCCGTGTGATCAACGACGCGGAACATGTCTCCGCCCGG
>NZ_JBJURN010000009.1:147576-148842 GCF_046622475.1 Enterobacter sp. LM3
GCACCCGCACGTTGGGGTTGATCACCACCGATCTGGCGCTGCACGCACCTTCACAAATTGCCTCGGCGGTAAAATCCCGTGCCACAGCTCAGGGGGCAAGCGTGTTGATCTCAATGGTGGAACACCCGCAGCAGTGCTTGCCTGCACTTCAGGAACTGCTGGCCCAGCGTGTGGAAGCTTTGCTGGTGAACGTTCCACTGGATGATGCTCACGCAGAGCAGCTTCAGGCGCTGGCATCACCTGTTCCGGTTCTGTTTCTGGATGTCGCACCTTCGGCACAGGTGAACAGCCTGGTGTTTAATGCCGCGCTGGGAGCCCACCTGGGGGTTGAGCATTTGCTCTCATTGGGGCATCAGCATATTGCACTTCTGAGCGGGCCGGAAAGTTCGGTCGCTGCGCGTGCGCGTCTGGCGGGGTGGAAAACCGCACTGGCGCAGGCCGGGCTTGAGGCGACCGCAGTAGCACATGGCGACTGGAGTGCAGTGTGCGGATATGAGAAGGGGCATGTGCTGTTGTCCGGTGCAGTGTTACCGGATGCCATTCTGGTCGCGAACGATCAAATGGCGCTGGGTGTGATGCGTGCCTGCGCAGAAAAGGGGATTGCGGTCCCTGGTCAGATATCGATTGTTGGGTTTGATGATACGGCAGATAGCGCCTGGTTTTCCCCTCCGCTCACTACCATTAGGCAGGCGTTTCGCGAGGCCGGCGAGCGAAGTGTGGAATGGCTGCTGGCCCCCGGCAGTGCTGAAAAATTCCGACAAATTCAGCTCCCTGTTACGCTAATTACCCGCCATTCCAGCGCTCGTCGTACGTCACGGCAGGCCGATCGTGAGGATCTGGCGCAACAGCTGAGAAACCTGGCGCTGCTGGCGGAACAACTCGCCCGTGAATAAGACTTTTGTGATCTGACTCGCTTCATCGCGTACGGACACTTTACCGGTGTCATTTACCAGGGCATGTTGACTAAAATTGTGAGCGCTTCGCAACGAGGTTATTATGTCCAACACTTCATCGCTGACCCTCAGCGCACTTCTGGCTCGTCGGGACTGGGAAAACCCCGGGGTGACGCAGTGGAACCGTCTGGCGGCGCATGCGCCGTTTCATAGCTGGCGTCATGAACAATCTGCCAGGGATGACGTGAGATCCGCCAGCATACGCTCTCTCAACGGGGAGTGGCGTTTTAGCTTTTATCCCGCACCAGAGCAGGTTCCGCAAGCATGGGTGGAAGAAGATTGTGTCGATGCAGTCGTAATGCCGGTACCTTCG
>NZ_JBJURN010000009.1:149228-149553 GCF_046622475.1 Enterobacter sp. LM3
GCCCGGGACGCAGATTGCGGATTATCACGTCGTTACGGATCTGAATGCGGAGTTTGACCGGGCGGTGCTGAAGGTTGACGTTGTGCTGGCTGGCTCCCGCTATGCAGAGTGTGAAGTGGCATGTACCCTGTGGCGCAACGGCGAAAAATGCGCCAGCACCACTCAACACCCTGGCTCTGTCATTGTGGATGAGCGGGGGAAGTGGGCCGAGCGGCTAACGGTGGCGATCCCGGTAGAGAGACCCGCGTTATGGAGTGCTGAAACGCCGGAACTCTATCGCCTGACGATTGCGCTTTTGGATGCGCAAGGCAACATGCTGGAGACG
>NZ_JBJURN010000009.1:150422-150919 GCF_046622475.1 Enterobacter sp. LM3
GGCACTGTATGAGGCGCAGCGCGCCCAGCAGTTCTTCATCTTCACGCTGGTGAGTACGTCTCCGCTGGTGGTTGAGGTGCAGAGCGATTACCTGTTCCGCCATACGGATAACGAGTTGCTGGAATGGTCGGTGCTTCGCGACGGGAAGGTACTGGCCGCTGGGGATATCACGCTTTCTGTTGCACCACAGGGTGTGCAGCGCCTCGAAATCTCTCTGCCGCAGTTCACGGCTGAGCCGGGTGAGGTCTGGCTTAATCTGGCCGTGTTGCAGCCTCGGGCAACGCCGTGGTCACCGGCAAACCATCGCTGTGCGTGGGAGCAATGGCCGCTTCCGGCTCCGCTGTATATTGCACCGCCGGTGAAGGCGGGTGAGCCTCCGGTCTTAACACAAAAAGATGACGTGCTGGAGCTGACACATCAGCAACAACGCTGGCAGTTCGATCGTGTCTCAGGAAATCTGACGCAATGGTGGCGTAATGGCGTTGAAACGCTGCTTT
>NZ_JBJURN010000009.1:151028-165262 GCF_046622475.1 Enterobacter sp. LM3
GATGTACGATTTACATCCCCGGGTGTTGGCGTGTGAAGGAGAGCAACACTCAGGCGAGGCGGTGGTGACAACACTGCATGTCTGGGAATATGGCGGCAAAGCACTGTTCCTGAGCCGTAAGGTCTGGCGGGTTGACAGTCGTGGTGTGCTGCATGCAGATGTGCAGATACAGGTCGCCTCTGACATCCCTGAACCGGCACGTGTCGGCCTGAGCTGTCAGCTCGCACAGGTACCGCAGAGCGCGTGCTGGCTGGGATTGGGGCCGCATGAGAACTATCCTGACAGAAAACTGGCGGCACAGCAGGGGCGCTGGACATTGCCGCTGGAAGCAATGCACACGCCGTATATCTTCCCGACAGAAAATGGCCTGCGCTGTGATACCCGTGAACTGGTGTTAGGGGCACACCAGCTGCAGGGACAGTTCCATTTCTCCGTGAGCCGCTATAGCCAGCAACAGCTGCGCGAGACAACCCATCATCATCTGCTACGCGAGGAACCGGGGTGTTGGCTTAATCTTGACGCGTTCCATATGGGCGTGGGCGGCGATGACTCCTGGAGCCCCAGCGTTTCACCAGAGTTTATCCTGCAAAAACGCCAGCTACGCTATACCTTTAGCTGGCATCAGAACATTAGCTGACCTGACAGATACGGCCACATACGGTGGCCGTACTTTTAATCCTGCTTAAGCAGGATGATTTTCGAGGTTGTATTCAGCCCACAGAATAAATTCCACTTTTGGCATTGCTTTGCTGTAGTACCACCCTTGTCCGTACTGTACCCCGTGGCGGTGCAGCCAGGCGAGCTGCCCTGCCGTTTCAATACCCTCCGCAACCATCGCCAGCTTCAGCGATTTCGCCATTTCAATAATGTGTGGCGTCACATTTTTGTACTCCAGCGCATTCACGAAAGATTTATCAATTTTTAGCGTATCGACGTCCAGATCCTGCAGGTAACTGAGACTGGAATAGCCGGTTCCAAAATCATCAATATAAATAGCGTGGCCTGAACGGCGGAATGCAGCAATGGCCGGGGCGCTGACCTTTGGATCGGCAAAACCGCGCTCGGTGAGTTCAAGGGCTATTTGTCCGGGGTGGACTTGCCATTTATTCAGCAGATGATGAAGCAGGGGCGGTAGCTTACCGGAGGTCAGATCGTCGGGCGCAAGGTTAATGGAAATATGCTGATCCGGATGAAGGTGTAACCAGTGCCCCATATCTTCGAATACTTTTTCGATGATTAATTGAGTCAGCTGCGAAATAAGGCCCGTTTGTTCCGCGAGCGACACAAAAATATCGGGTGACAGGTGGCTCCCGTCAGGCTGCGGCCAGCGTGCCAGCGCCTCCGCGCCGACCATCTTTCCACTGCCTAACGCCACAATGGGCTGATAGTGGACCACAAAATCACGGCTGTTAATGGCATCCTGCAGGCGGTTACGCGGAGACTGTATGTGGCGCAGAAGTCGCAGCATAAAGAACGCGGCAAGCAGGCTGATCAATATCCCTGCAGGAAGCCAGATGAGCAACTGTTGATGCCAGTTTTCATCCAGCGGTTTCAGCGCTGCCCACGCCACCACCGTAAAGCCCAGTTCCGGAACGGGTTTAGTGATATACATCGAACCGTTGTACTGCAGGCGCGTTATTTTCTGGTTACCCAGAAGCGCGTGAATATGGTGATCAAGCGTATTACTGCTGGCAAAAATCAGATTGCGCGCGTCGCCAATCAAAGCAGCATCAATGTGGGTCGTACTGAACGGGAGCACATCCACCAGAGAGTCGGGGTCGATCATCACCAGGTAATGTCCCCGACCGACAATGGCCATATAGTGGTTAAACCCAAGATCGTTTTGTGGTGACAGCCATGTGCTGTAGCCGTCCCGGGTAATGCGCATCGGAGGGGGATAGGCAGGTGCGTTGCTGATTTGTTCGAGAGATGAACAGACGGGTTTCAGGTTATCAACATAAATCACCTCTTGCACATACCGCCGGGAGAAAGCGACCAGGCGCATCTCTCTCAGATGCTGACGACTGCAGGGAGGGGCTTCATAATTTTGCAGTTGGGTGAGTGCATCTTTCGCCTGAGCGACAACCCTGTCTGTACGCATCAATACGCGTGAAGCATAGTTATCCAGTACATTGACAAACTGCTCTTCCGCCTGGCGATGGGCCAGCCAGATACTGAGGCAAATCGGCACCAGCACAGAAACGATCAGTATGCCTGTCACCAGGCTGACCAGATGTCGGGTTTTCATGCAGCTGTTTCCTTCCTCATATGCCCAATCCCGGGACACTGAGTGTGCTCGCCAGAGGAAAAAGATTTTATCGCGAAATGATATAGTTATAGCACGTGCCATTTATTGATTTCACTTCGTTCCCAGGCAAATCAGAAAATAATTCCGGGGATACGGTGCATGATCGGGGCTTGCTTTTGTACGGTGACTCAGATACTGTTTTGTTATGTTATAACAAAACACATGGGGTCTATGATGAAATCTGATATCCACCCAGCCTATCGCACCGTCGTGTTTCACGACACCAGTGCCAATGAGTACTTTAAAGTCGGCTCAACCATCAGAACCGATCGCGAAATTGAACTCGACGGTAGAACGTATCCATACGTTTCTATTGAGGTTTCTTCGAAGTCACATCCGTTCTACACCGGTAAGCAAAAAACGTTTTCGGCAGAAGGCAGTACGGCACGCTTCCGTCAGCGTTTTGGCGGTTTTCTTAATGCGAAGCGGGGTTAATCATGCAGGTACTTAATTCTCTGCGCAGTGCGAAACAGCGCCATCCGGATTGCCAGATAGTCAAACGCAAAGGACGCCTGTACGTTATTTGCAAATCTAACCCGCGTTTTAAGGCTGTTCAGGGACGTAAAAAAAGACGCTAAGCGCACGTAGCACGCCAACTTTCCAGGGATCTTCTCTGCTTGCCATCGGGTCGGTGGCAAGCGTGTTTTCAAACACACCCACCTTGCAGGAGGGTGTGTTCAGGTTGTTGTATGCGTTGGGAGGCTGACGCATACAGACTCTCGTTACGCAGCAGCGGGGCGGGAAAGCGTAAAGACATCATAGAAGGAGAGCTGGCCTTTGGTTGATACCATTTTCTGCAGCTTCTCTTTTTGCACGGTCTCTACCGCTGGGGAATGCAAAATGCTGTCGATCAGTTCTGACGGGACAAAGCGTGTGTTATACCACTCGCCGTTATAGCAGACCCGGAAATCGAGCACGTCGATATCTTCGTAGCGATAACGAGGATGCACGTCGAAAAAGAAAAAGGCGTTAAACACCACAAACAGTACAACCAGCAGCCAGACGGAATCCACCAGCGTGTCGGACTTCAGCATTACAATAAGCGTTGCCAGCCAGGCAGCATACATGGCGACAAACAGCCCAGGATGTTTGCGGATAAAACTAATGCTAAAGCGCGGGCGATTGTCGCGCTTTTCACGGATGTTAAGATCGTCGATGGTGGCGGTAAGCAGGCGCTGTATCTCGGTCATTTTTTGCCTTCATGAATTATGAAAATACAGGGGATCTGCCTATTTTAGGGGAGCCATTTGGTTGAAAAAAGTAACAGTTATGTACAGAAAGACCATAACAGTTTGCTCCCCACCGGATTACAGCGTTTTTATTATTTTAGCTGGATTTCCGCCGACGACGACGTTGGCCGGAACATCTTTGGTGACAACGGCACCGGAAGCAACCACCACATTATCACCAATGGTGACGCCAGGGTTAATAACGGCTCGTCCACCAATCCAGACATTATTGCCAATGCTGACAGGTTTGCCAAACTCGACACCGCTGTTACGTTCGTCAGCATCCAGCGGGTGTGTCGCCGTATAGATATGAACACCCGGAGCGAGCATGCAGTTGTCGCCAATATGAATAGGGCAGACATCAAGCATCACACAATCGAAGTTAGCGTAAAACGCGTTACCCAGATAAATGTTATAGCCGTAATCGCAGCGGAAGCCAGGCTCAATATAAGCGCCTTCACTTTTCCCCAGGAGTTCTGCGAGTATCTGCTGGCGTTCTGTTTTTGCATCAGGAGTTGTGTGGTTATAGCGGTGAACAAGATGACGGGCATGCAGTCGATCGGCCCGTAACGTCTCATCACCGGGGAGGTAATGTTCACCTGCGATCATCTTCTGTTTTTCTGTGCTCATGGGAAACCTCTCTGGGATCGTGAATTACCTCAGGGTAAAGAGGATTAACCAGAAAGGGAACGTTCCCAAAAAATCGTTGTGACCACAGTCACAACATAGTTGCTGCTGAACACTTTTTACTCGGGAACCTGGTTTTCACTCAGGGAGTGTAATTCGAAAGGTGACTTCAGTTTAGAAAATGGCAAAACCTCTGCAGATACACGTCAAAGATTAACGGACAAATTTCCACACAGAAGAGGGGATTTTGTCATACAGTTTATTCATTGTTAGCTCAGCAAGACGATGGTCAGCCGCTGAATAAAATACAGCCAGTTCATTATCAGAAAGCTCGTATTTATTCTTTTCAATTACACGTTCCAGCGTGTCTATTGACTGACAACGTCGTAAGCGCATCAAATAATCGATCTTGGTTAATGGTTTATCAGACATAAATTTACCTTAGTAGTTGTAATAATTTTAACAGGAAAGGCTAACAGGGTTAGCTCTGCTCACGTTGACGAAACAGCGAAATAGACGATTCCCAGATTTACGCCATTTTTGCAAATCCTGTGCGTTAATGCCGTAGCTGCTGAACAACATAAAGGTGTCGTCCAGGTATTCGTCAATTTGCTCAATCAGCTTATTATCTTCATTGTACTTAATTTTATAATTAAGTGCGAAGGTTGCGATATGCTCTATCAGCTCATTCAGCTGTAAATTGATAGCAGACGTAGGATCGTTCACCCAGCCGTGGTTACTTTCATCAAGATTGGCAAGGCAGTCATGGTACAAGGATTCGCAGAGAAATTTCAACTGCGCGATATCATGCCTTTTTGGCGAGTACTCGTCCATAGCGCATCCCCTTTTGAGTGATTTCTTACTCACCGAACATCAACGTCGGGATGGATACAACATACTTAGCCGCACGGGTGCTGTGTTCCTGATAACTCTAACTATAAGCCACTCCTTTCAAGATTTCATCGCGCTATTACGAAAAATTACAATTAAAACGCAACGCTGCGAACTTGTACGCAATTGTTTGCCCTGGGGCTGGTTGCGTAATCTAAAACAGGAGTGACTTTTTTACGGCTTCCTTATGTTTCATTGAGTTAACATTTGTCACCAAATGAAGTCCTGATTCAGACATTCGCTATCCAGACACGTGGATTAGGATTATTCCTAATAAGCTATGCGACGAAATGAAATTAAAAAAATCACAAACTCGTCGGGTCAGTTATCGGTTAATTATGATATGTCTTATTACGATGACAGAAAATAAATAGATCAGCAATAAGCGTAATTTATGATTTTTACACCAAAATGAAAAAGGCCGCTAATGCGGCCTTTTTATCGGATGAAACCGGTATCAGTGATGTTCTACCGAGTGATTATGCTCAATATCGTCACTCTTGCGGCTAAAGCGGCGGCGAACCACCACAAAGAACACCGGTACGAAGAAGATAGCGAGAACGGTCGCGGTGACCATGCCCCCCATTACACCTGTACCTACGGCGTTCTGCGCACCGGAGCCCGCACCTGAACTGATAACCAGCGGCATAACACCGAGGATAAACGCCAGAGAGGTCATCAGGATTGGACGAAGACGCATACGAACTGCATCAAGCGTCGCCTCAATCAGGCCTTTACCTTCTTTCTCCATCAGGTCTTTGGCGAATTCAACGATAAGTATCGCGTTCTTCGCCGACAAGCCAATGGTTGTCAGCAGACCTACCTGGAAGTACACGTCGTTGGTCAAACCACGGAACGTTGCGGCAAGCAGCGCACCGATAACCCCGAGCGGTACCACCAGCATAACGGAGAACGGAATTGACCAGCTCTCGTACAACGCTGCCAGACACAGGAAGACCACGATTAGCGAGATCGCATACAGGGCAGGGGCCTGGTTACCGGACAGACGTTCCTGATAGGACATACCGGTCCAGTCATAGCCGATACCCGAAGGCAGCTTGCTGGCCAGTTGCTCCATCATCAGCATCGCTTCACCAGTACTTCGACCTGGTGCGGCCTGACCCAGAATTTCCATTGATGGCAGCCCGTTATAACGCTCCAGACGTGGTGAACCATATTCCCAGCGTGACGTTGAGAAGGAAGAGAACGGTACCATTTGTCCATTGTTTCCACGAACGTACCAGGTATTGATATCGTTCGGTAACATACGGTATTGCGCCTCAGACATCACGTACACTTTCTTCACACGACCGCGGTCGATGAAGTCGTTGACGTAGCTACCGCCCCAGGCAGCGCCCAGCGTGGTATTGATGTCGCTGATGGAAACGCCCAATGCCTGCGCTTTTTCCTGATCGATATCGATCTTGAACTGCGGCGTATCTTCGAGGCCGTTAGGACGAACGCCGACCAGCAGGTCAGGATGTTTCGCCACTTCACCGAACAACTGGTTACGTGCCTGAGTCAGTTTTTCATGTCCCAGACCGGCCTGGTCAATCAGCTGGAAGTCAAAGCCGGTTGCGGTACCCAGTTCAACAATCGCTGGCAGGTTAAAGGCGAACACCATCGCATCTTTAATCTTCGAGAAGGTGCCCATAGCACGGCCGGTAATCGCCTCAACTTTGTTCTCTGAGCCTGGACGTTCTGACCAGTCTTTCAGGGAGACGAAGGCAATACCGGTGTTCTGACCACGACCCGCAAAGCCAAAGCCGTTAACCGCAAACACGGATTCAACGTTCGCTTTCTCTTTGGTGAGATAGTAGTCCGTCACTTCATCCAGCACTTTCTGGGTACGTTCTTGTGATGCACCAGCCGGAAGCTGCGCCATCGTCAGGAACACGCCCTGGTCTTCATCTGGCAGGAACGAGCTTGGCAGACGAACAAACAAATAGGCCATACCGACCACGATGATGATATAGAGCAGCAGGTAACGACCGGTGCTGCGCAGGATATTCCCTACGCTGTCGGTGTAGTGGTGCGTACTCTTCTCAAACATGCGGTTAAACCAGCCGAAGAACCCTTTGTGCTCGCCGTGACCCCCTTTCTGAATAGGCTTCAGCATGGTGGCACACAGCGCTGGTGTCAGGATCAACGCGACCAGTACCGACAGCGCCATCGCCGACACGATGGTGATAGAGAACTGACGATAAATAGCACCGGTTGAACCACCGAAGAAGGCCATCGGGATAAATACCGCTGACAGTACCATCGCGATACCGACCAGCGCGCCCTGGATCTGACCCATTGATTTACGGGTTGCTTCCTTCGGCGGTAGCCCTTCTTCGGCCATCACACGTTCGACGTTCTCGACAACGACGATGGCATCATCCACCAGCAAGCCGATGGCCAGTACCATCCCGAACATCGTCAGGGTGTTTATCGAGAACCCAAAGGCCGCGAGGATGGCGAACGTCCCCAACAGTACAACCGGCACCGCGATGGTTGGAATCAGCGTTGCACGGAAGTTTTGCAGGAACAGATACATGACCAGGAATACCAGTATGATCGCTTCTGCCAGCGTTTTAACCACTTCGTGAATCGAGATTTTTACGAACGGTGTGGTGTCGTACGGATAAACAATCTTCAGACCTGAAGGGAAGAAGGGCTCCATCTTCTTCAGTTCCGCGCGGATAGCCGTCGCGGTGTCCAGAGCGTTAGCCCCTGTCGCCAGTTTGATACCCAGACCAGACGCTGGTTTGCCGTTAAACTTCGCAATGATGTCGTAGTTTTCGCCACCCAGTTCTACTTTTGCTACGTCACGCAGACGAACCTGGGAACCATCCTGATTCACTTTCAGCAGAATTTTGCTGAACTCATCGGCGGAGGTCAGACGGGTTTGCGCAATGATCGACGCGTTAAGCTGCTGGCCTTTCACCGGTGGTGTACCACCTAACTGACCGGCTGCAACCTGGGCGTTCTGTGCTTTGATGGCGCTGATCACGTCAACCGGCGTCAGCTGGAAGTTGTTCAGTTTGTTCGGATCCATCCAGATACGCATTGCATACTGGGAACCGAACAGCTGAACATCACCCACACCAGAAGTACGGCTGATGGCGTCCTTCATGTTGGCACCCACGTAGTCGGAAATATCCTCCTGCGTCATGGTGCCGTTGGTGTTGATAACGCCAACAACCATCAGGAAGCTACTGGACGATTTCTCGACGCTCACGCCCTGTTGCTGTACTTCCTGTGGCAGCAGCGGCATTGCCAGCTGCAGTTTGTTCTGCACCTGAACCTGCGCGATGTCGGCATCAGTACCGGACTGGAAGGTCAGGGTGATCTGAACCGTACCGGTTGAGTCACTGTTTGAGGACATGTACATCAGGTTATCGATACCGTTCATATTCTGTTCGATAACCTGTGTAACGGTATCCTGCACCGTTTTCGCATCAGCCCCTGGGTAGGTTGCGGAGATCGCCACCGCCGGTGGCGCAATGGTCGGATATTGCGCGACAGGCAGCTTCAGGATCGCAAGTCCCCCGGCTAGCATGATAATGATGGCGATCACCCACGCGAATATGGGGCGATCGATAAAGAAATTAGGCATGTCTTAACGGCTCCTGTTTAAGTTAAGACTTGGTTTGTTCTGACTGACCACCGGCTGCGGCTTGTTGTTTCTCGTCAGATTTGACTTCCTGCGCTTTGACCTGCGCGCCAGGACGTACTTTTTGCAAACCGGTAACAATTACGCGATCGCCATCTTTCAGACCTTTAGTGACCAGCCATTTGTCGCCAATCGCCTGCGTGGCAGTGATTTGACGCGTTTCGACTTTGTCATCAGCACCAACCACCAGTGCACTCGCATCGCCACGCGGCGTACGGGTTACACCCTGCTGTGGAACCAGAATTGCAGTTGGGTTAGTCCCTTCTTCCAGACGAGCGCGAACGAACATACCTGGCAACAGCGTGTGGTCAGGGTTCGGGAAGATTGCACGTAAGGTGATAGAACCGGTGGTCTGGTCGACCGTCACATCAGAGAATTCCAGCGTACCTGACTGCGGGTATTTGACACCGTCATTGGTAACCAGCTCCACTTTCGCTTTGCCGTTTTCCTGTTCCAGAGTGCCGTTTGCCAGCTCTTGTTTCAGACGCAGGAAATCGTTGCTGGATTGGGTGACGTCAACGTAGATCGGATCAAGCTGCTGCACGGTGGCCAGCGCAGTGCTTTGCCCGTTCTGCACCAGAGCGCCTTCCGTCACGGAAGATTTACCAATGCGTCCGCTAATAGGGGAGGTCACTTTGGTATAGGCCAGGTTGATACGCGCGGTTTCGACAGCCGCTTTTGCTGCCACGACGGCCGCGTTGGCTTGCTGGGCATCGGCCAGAGCAGTATCGTAATCCTGTTGACTGATGTATTGCGTGCCGAGCAGTTTTTTATAGCGGTTCAGCGTCAGTTGGGAGATTTTGGCTGCAGCTTCTGCTTTCGCCAGATCGCCTTTTGCACTTTCGTATGCGGCCTGGTAGGTAGCAGGATCAATCTGATACAGAGAGACACCCCCTTCAATATCTCCCCCTTCGGTGAAGTTACGTTTCAGGATAATGCCACTTACCTGAGGACGAACTTCTGCAACACGATAAGCGTTTGTGCGGCCAGGTAATTCTGTTGTGATCTGGAGAGGTTCGGATTTGAGCGTCACGACGCCAACTTCTGGCATCTGCTGAGCTCCTTGTTGAGCCTTTTTGTCGTCACATCCTGTAAGCGCTAAGCTGCCTGAGAGCATCAGAACGACCGCCAGAGGCGTTAACCCTCTGTTTTTGTTCATATGTAAACCTCGAGTGTCCGATTTCAAATTGATCAATGGTCCTGGGTCCCAAAACCCATTGCTGCGTTTATATTATCGTCATGCTATGGTACATACATTCACAAATGTATGTAAATCTGACTCCTGTAAATTCACTGGCATATGGCACGAAAAACTAAACAACAAGCACTTGAGACACGTCAGCACATCCTGGACGTTGCAATGCGTTTGTTTTCTCAGCAAGGGGTATCGTCAACCTCGCTGGCTCAGATTGCTCAGGCCGCCGGTGTGACGCGGGGAGCAATTTATTGGCATTTTAAAGACAAGTCAGACCTGTTTAGTGAAATCTGGCAACTTTCAGAAGCCAGTATTAGCGATCTAGAGATTGAGTATCGGGCAAAATTCCCCGACGATCCACTCTCAGTATTAAGAGAAATATTAGTATATATCCTTGAAGCAACGGTAGTTGAAGAACGTCGCAGGTTAATGATGGAAATCATCTTTCATAAATGTGAGTTCGTGGGGGAAATGGCGGTGGTCCAGCAGGCACAACGCAGCCTGTGCCTGGAGAGTTACGACCGTATCGAACAGACGCTGAACCAGTGCATAAAAGCAAAGATGTTACCGGCCAACCTGTTGACTCGCCGGGCGGCTATTTTGATGCGCAGCTATATTTCTGGTTTGATGGAAAACTGGCTTTTTGCCCCGCAGACATTCGATCTCAAAGAGGAAGCGCGTAGCTATGTCGCGATTCTGCTGGAAATGTGCCAATTTTGCCCGACGCTTCGTGGTGACGCGACACAGCTAACTACCTGAACTGTTTTTAAGAATTATCCCAGAGGTCTATGTTCGCGCTATTCTGCTTCAGGCGGGCGTGATATCCTGCACGCCGGACTATTTTTGGTCATCTTCTGACATTATTCACGACTATGCTGCACATCAATCGCTCGCAACACCCTGTTCTTGCCTTTCTTTTTGCGACGCTGTTTTTCTTCGCAACAGCACCGCTTTCCTGGGCCCGCGCTGATAACAGCACGGATATCCCTTCGCGTGCTGATGTTCAGTCGCAACTCGATACCCTGAGCAAACAAAAAGATCTCTCTCCTCAGGAAAAACTCATCCAGCAGGATCTGATGGAAACGCTGGAATCGATTGATAAAACTGAGCGTGTCAAAGCGGAAACCGCGCAACTGCGTCAGAAGGTCGCGCAGGCCCCCGATGCCATGCGTAAGGCAACAGATGCCCTGAGTGCACTGAGTGACGTCGATAACGATGATGAAACCCGCAAAACGCTCGCGACGCTTTCATTGCGTCAGCTGGAGTCGCGGGTTGCGCAATTACTCGACGACCTGCAAACGGCACAGGCCGATCTCGCAACGTATAATAGCCAGCTGGTCTCACTGCAAACTCAGCCAGAACGCGTGCAGAACTCGATGTATGTCGCATCTCAGCAACTGCAGCAAATTCGCAATCGCCTGAACGGAACAACGGTTGGCGAAGGTGCTTTACGCCCGACGCAGCAAACATTACTGCTGGTTCAGCAGTCCTTAATCAATGCGCAGATTGAACAGCAGCGTAAAAGCCTGGAAGGAAATACGGTGCTGCAGGATACGCTGCAAAAACAGCGTGATTATGTCACCGCGAATATTAATCGTCTGGAACATCAGCTTCAGTTGTTGCAGGAGGCGGTGAACAGCAAGCGTCTTACGCTGACGGAAAAAACCGCGCAGGAAGCCGTATCGCCAGACGAAACCGCCCGTATTCAGGCTAATCCGCTGGTGAAACAGGAGCTGGATGTTAACCACCAGCTGAGCCAGCGCCTGATTCAGGCGACGGAAAACGGTAACTCGCTGGTTCAGCAAAATATCAAAGTGAAAAACTGGCTGGATCGCGCGCTCCAGGCTGAACGCAATATTAAAGAGCAGATTGCCGTCCTGAAAGGCAGTCTTCTGCTGTCACGTATTCTCTACCAGCAACAGCAGACGCTGCCCTCTGCTGACGAGCTGGAGGATATGACCAACCGCATTGCTGATTTACGTCTGGAACAATTTGATGTGAACCAGCAGCGCGACGCGCTTTTCCAGAGCGATGCTTTTGTCGCCAAAGTGGAAGAGGGCCATTCCAGTGAAGTGAACCCTGAAGTTCACGACGCGCTGTTGCAGGTGGTGGATATGCGCCGCGAGCTGCTCGACCAGTTCAACAAACAGCTAGGCAACCAGCTGATGATGGCGATTAACCTGCAAATTAACCAGCAACAGTTAGTGAGCGTCTCTAAAAGCCTGCAGGAGATTTTGACTCAGCAAATTTTCTGGGTGAACAGCAACAAACCGATGGACTGGGACTGGGTGAAATCCTTCCCTGAGACGCTGAAAACCCAGATCAAGAGCATGAAAATTACCGTGAACTGGGAGAAAGCCTGGCCTGCGGTGATGATTGCCTTCCTGGCGGGGTTACCGCTGTTGCTGATTGCAGGTCTCATTCGTTGGCGTCTGGCCTGGATGAAAAAATACCAGGCGAAGTTGGCGGCTGAAGTGGGGCAGTTGCGAAACGATAGCCAGCTCCACACGCCAAAAGCGATCCTGATTGACCTGATCCGTGCGCTGCCGGTGTGTCTGCTCATCCTGGCCGTTGGTCTTATTCTGCTCACGATGCAGCTCAACGTCAGCGATTTGCTGTGGGCCTTCAGTAAAAAACTGGCGCTGTTCTGGCTGGTGTTTGGCCTGTGCTGGAAAGTGCTGGAAAAAGACGGCGTTGCGGTACGTCATTTCAACATGCCAGAGAAACTGACCAGCCACTGGCGTCGTCAGATTGTGCGTATCAGCCTGGCGCTCCTGCCGCTGCATTTCTGGTCTGTTGTGTCTGAGCTTTCTCCGCTGCACCTGATGGACGACGTGCTGGGGCAACTGGTCATTCTGCTGAACCTGCTGCTGATCGCCATACTGATGTGGCCAATGTGCCGCGATAGCTGGCGTGATAAAGAGTCCCACAATATTCGTCTGGCCACCGTAACGGTGCTGGCGATAATTCCGCTGGCGCTGATGGTGCTTACGGCAACGGGTTACTTCTATACGACGCTGCGCCTGTCCGGGCGCTGGATTGAAACCGTCTATCTGGTGATCGTCTGGAACCTGCTTTACCAGACGGTACTGCGTGGCCTGAGCGTGGCGGCTCGCCGTATCGCTTATCGTCGTGCCATTGCCCGCCGTCAGCATCAGGTTAAAGAGGGCGCTGAAGGCGCGGAGCCACAGGAAGAACCTACCATCGCGCTGGAGCAGGTTAACCAGCAGACGTTGCGCATTACCATGCTGGTCATGGTCGCGCTGTTTGGGGTGATGTTCTGGGCTATCTGGTCTGATTTGATTACCGTGTTTGCTTATCTCGACAGCGTCACGCTCTGGCAGTACAGCGGAACGGAAGCGGGTGCCACGGTGATGAAAAGCGTGACGATGGGCAGTCTGCTCTTCGCGCTGGTTTCGTCGATGGTCGCCTGGGCGCTGATCCGCAACCTGCCTGGGTTGCTGGAGGTGCTGGTGCTGTCACGCCTGAACCTGCGTCAGGGGGCATCGTATGCCATCACCACCATCCTGAACTACGTCATCATTATTGTCGGTGCGATGACGGTCTTCGGCTCGCTTGGCGTCTCGTGGGATAAACTGCAGTGGCTGGCCGCTGCGCTCTCTGTTGGTCTTGGTTTTGGTTTGCAGGAGATCTTCGGTAACTTCGTTTCTGGCTTGATCATTCTGTTTGAGCGTCCGGTACGTATTGGCGATACCGTGACCATCGGCACCTTCTCCGGTACCGTCAGCAAGATCCGTATTCGCGCCACCACGATCACCGACTTCGATCGCAAAGAGGTGATCATCCCGAACAAAGCCTTCGTGACCGAACGTCTGATCAACTGGTCACTCTCTGATACGGTCACCCGCGTAGTGATCCGCCTGGGCGTAGCCTACGGTTCGGATCTGGATAAGGTAAAAGAGGTACTGCTACAGGCCGCGGCTGAACATCCGAAGGTGATGCACGATCCGGCCCCATCGGTCTTCTTCACCACCTTTGGCCCAAGCACGCTGGATCACGAGCTGCGCTTATACGTGCGTGAGCTGCGCGACCGCAGCTTTGCCGTTGATGAGCTGAACCGCGCTATCGATCGTCTGTGCCGTGAAAACGACATTAATATCGCTTTCAACCAGCTTGAGGTTCACCTGCGTAATGAAAAAGGTGATGAGCATACGGAAGTGAAGCGCGATATTAAAGGTGATGATCCTACTCCTGCATAATCCATATTCCCTCTGCTCTGAGGGGGTGTACAGTCCGGGGACATAGTGAACACTTGTTCGGGGACATGGTAGACACTTACAACTAAGGCATAAGAACCCGTTT